>NZ_NQFP01000041.1:0-62078 GCF_002271665.1 Terribacillus sp. 7520-G
TTTTAAAAAAACTCGTCAACAAAAGCCCTGCCACTTCAGCGCAATGATGCCGCCTGGTATCAGGACTTTCACACAATTATCTCAATGGAAACAATGAACCGCCAGAAACTGCTTCCGGACTTGGTTTCCCCACATAGTAGCCTTGGGCTAAATCAATTCCAATACGCTTGCAGAAGCCAAATTCTTCTTCTCTTTCAATCCCTTCTGCCAGAACCTTCGAACCAAGTGTCCTGGCAACATCGATCACATTATGGAGAAATTCCTGTTTTTCGGGATCCGTATCGCAATCGGATATATATGCCCTGTCTATTTTGACGATATCTGGCTCCAGCTCCCTGAACAAATCAAGTGTGGAATAGCCTGCTCCCACATCATCAAGCGCCACCATCATCCCCTCTTGTTTATAGCGTTTGAAAATACGTTTCAAGCGGGACACGTCATCCAATTTCTCCGTTTCGACCACTTCAAACACTAGATCACCGGGAGCAATCCCATATTCATTGACCATATGGAAAGTCTGCCTCAGACAGTAATCAGGATTATAGATAGTGGATGGCAGGAAATTGATGAAACTCTTCACTCCAGCCGGTATACCTTCCTTTGCCCTCTTCCTGACTGCCGTCTGTCTCGCTTGCTGATCAAGCATGGCGGTGAGTCCTGCTTCAGCAGCGAAATGAAACAAGACATCTGGCGTTACTTCCGATTTGTCCGCGCGCAATAAGTGCTCAAAACCGAAAATCGCCTCATCCTTCATGGAAATGATCGGCTGCAAAAAGGAACGAAATGCTCTCTTATCGATGATCTCCGTAAATTGGGGGAATTGAATCCGATGAAGCAGCACCTCGACTGGCACCATTGGATAACTATGCGTGACTTTCTTGGCAACGGAACACATTGCATCGGTTATGCTTTGGCTTCGGATGGAGAGCAGCATCTGCTCCAGCTGATGTTTATTGAAATATTGATAAATCGTATATCTATCTTCCTGCCTGAGCGGATTGCCTAAAGGCGGATTTTGATAGGATCCCGGCAGCCTCAGCAGTAATTCCCCCTTCTCCGGTATAGGGAGGATAGTACCGCACATCGCACAAACAGAGGGCTGCTCCATCACGATACACCCTTTCCGCATGGCAGGACTTGAACTGCATACTTCCGTGATCTGGGTCCATCGAATTCACAAAAATAAATGCCTTGCCATGTCCCCAATACTAATTCCCCCCCTGAAATAAGGACTGTCTGCGCATGTCCGACGGTACTGGTCTTTAAATGGGCTGCAGTATTTCCTTCTGCATGGCGGTCCAACTCATGTTCCCAAGGAAATACCTCCCTGAGCCGGCGAAGAAAATCCCGTTTCACATCGGGATCGGCATTCTCATTTACAGTGATCCCCGCCGTCGTATGCAGGGAAGAGATGACTGCAATCCCCTCCAGGATGCCTGCGGACTGTATATAGCGCTGAATGGAGTCGGTGATTTCAATCATATCATCATGCTGGTTTGTTACTATTGGGAAAATGTCCATAGTCCTGCCTCCTGTTCTGATCCTATACCCAAAATTATTCGACATTGTTCTACATAATCCTTTTTAAATCCAAAAAAGTGTCTGAACCAACTTTGACAGCGTTATCATAAATCATTCAAAATGGCATGACCCAGTAACTCTTCTTCATATATTTCTATTGCAGAGACAGAAGCGCCTAAAGTGGGGATAGGAGATAAAGAGCTTCACTTAGTGCCAGGAGGAACAAACGAAGAAAAAATCTCATGACAAAAAAGCAGTCTGCATTTGCAGACTGCTTTTATATGTGCTGTTTTTCCACTATCGAAGCAAACGAAGCCGCGAATTCCTGACAGTTGCGGATATCCTCGTCTTCCGGGGATAGGTCGACTTTCAGGTTTTCTAAAACGATTTCCGCTCCTCGTTCCTTGAATTTCTCCTCAAACGAATCGATGGCCGCACCGAAACTTGCATATATCGAATCACAAGATCCAAAAAGAGCTACTGGCTTGCCGTCCAGTTCGATGTCATCCAGCTCATCATAGAAATCCTCGATTTCGTAAGGGATGTCTCCGTCTCCCCAAGTATAGGTACCCATCAAGATGCCATCGTAATCCGGCATCGTAAATACATCTAGTTGATCTATATCAATTTGGACCTTCGTTACCTCGATCCCTTTTTCCTCCAGAGTCTGTTCCATAATGTCAGCCATCTCTTCTGTGTTGCCCGACATACTGGTGAATGCTATCAGTACACTTGCCACCTTCATTCACTTCCCTTCATCTGCTCTCATTTTAATTGATAACAATTCTCAATGTCAAATGGAGCAATCAAGGAAGCATCATTTCCTTTTGACTGCCTGGTAGGCAAGCTTAAAGTTCTTTTTCGTCTCTTCGCCGAAGATATTGAGGTCACCTTCGAAAATCTGCTCAACTGTAAGCTGATAAGCTTCTTCCAGGGTACAGTTGCGTGTATTCAGCAACAGGCGAAAATAGGATATGAAATATTCCTCACTAAGAATCGCCGCGTTTTTCATCATCATACTACCTTTCCTTATGAATCCATCATACTAGCGTAACATAAATAATGGGGTATAATACAGACATACAGCAGTATATGCAGAAAAAGAAGGTTTGTGTATGAAAGTGTATATCGCCATCGGCTGCGGCGGCAGTATCGGGGCACTTCTGCGTTATCTTGCCGGGGTAATAGTGAATCAGGACGGCAGTTTTCCCCTGGCCACGCTTTGCATCAATATCGTTGGTTGTTTCGCTATGGGGTATTTGACTAACTTCGTCAAACGGCGCTTCTTCGGGGATAATCCTGCCCTGGCCAAAGGACTGACTACCGGCTTGGTCGGGGCTTTTACGACCTTTTCCACTGTCAGCCTGGATACAGCCCTGCTTTTCCAGGATGATCTGATCCATATCGGATTGCTCTATCTTGCATGCAGTACCGCGGGCGGCCTGGGCGCTCTGCTTCTCGGACTGCGCTTTTCCCCGGATCCGGCTCAAAAGGAGCGTGGAGTATGAGCATTGTTTTTATTTTGATAGGCGGATGGCTTGGAGCGGTGATTCGGTATGAAATCAGCAGACGGATAGAGACATTCTGGAAATGCGGCTTCCCGCTGGCAACCTTCCTGATCAATGTGATGGGTTCTTTTCTGATCGGACTGGTGTTCCAGTCGGATTGGGGAACGGACTGGCATAATTTCCTCGCAGTTGGTTTCCTTGGATCGTTTACGACTTTCTCTACTTTCCATTTGGAAATTGTCCAATTAAGCAGCCGGAAGCAAATCATCATCGCTGTCACTTACTTGCTATGCAGCTATGCGGCTGGTATCATGCTGGCCCTGATCGGATTGACCATTTAAAAAGGGACACCGCTTCTCCAGAGCGGTGTCCCTTTTTTCAATAGCTCTCTATCGTGTTGTCGTTTGTATCGAAGGGTTTCCTGACGATCGCAAGGATCCCTGCGACAAGAAGTAGAATTGACGGGATAAAAGAAACGAAAAGTGTCAGCAAAGCAGAGAGTACGGCAGTTACAATAAAGATGACACCAGAAGCTGTGGATCTGTCGTCACGGCGTAAAAGCACGATTCCCACAACACCCAGAATAGCCGATATCACACTGACAACGACGAAATACCATCCCATACCGCCTAAAATACTGCTTATCAAATCTGCATCTTCAGCCGTAAGTGCAGGATCATTATACATCTCCTCGCGCATGACATCTCCCGTTGCCGCGATGAGTAATCCGACTAAAATGGCAGCCAATGCATGAAAAGCCACACCTATAATCCCTAATACCAATTCTGCAGTACGTTTAATCAATCTGTTTCTCCTCCCTGACCATTAAGCGCCGCTTTCATCCAAGGGCCTTCTAGCCAGCACCAATATACCTGCAATAGTGTACAAGACGCCGCCGATAAAGCCCGATAGGAAAGTAGCGATCGAACCCACCAACGCAACGATGATCAACATGACACCCAGTCCTACCTGCTTACGATCTGCCTTGAGCCTGAATGCAGCCACAATACCTAAAATGGCACAAATCACACTTACAATAATGACGAATATCCCGATGGAACTTGCCATATCGGCTATCATATCCGTATCAACCGGCCGGTCCACTCCGCTATCCACAATCTCTTGGCGGGCAGCTTCCGGATCGTATCCAGCAACCTGGACTGCCGTCATGACCGCAGTAATGAGGAAGACAATTGCACCAATGATGGCAAGTACCTTCTCCGCTGTTCGTCTCAACATGTCAAACCTCCTTCCTGCGTTACTTCTTAATAAGTTTCTCCTCTATCATTATATTGCTCGACAGGCTTGCGCACAATCGCCATGATACCCGCGATCAAATAAAGAACACCACTGATGAAACCGGAAAAGATAGAAAGAAGTGTACCAAGCACCGCTGTTACGATCAGAAGGACGCCTGCCCCTGTTGCCTTCTTATTTGGTTTCAGCATTGCAAGCGAAACAAAACCAAGAATTGCACAAATCACATACAGGATGATCAGCCAAATGGACATCCCAGTCACGATATCAGTAAACATAGAAGCATCCTCTTGCGTAAAACCTTGGTTTACGAGTTCATTCGTTGCTGCTTCATCCGCTCCTCCAAGCCCTATAGCCGACCAGACCGCAAAGATAAGAAATAAAACCGCTCCAATGATTGCCAATACTTTTTCTGCTGTTCTTTTTACCATCATAATTCCCCTCTCCTATTTTATTGACCCGCTACATCACGTTTGGTGAACAATACCCAGCCTATGACAAGGAAGATGAGATAATACACAATGATAGTCACAATCGAGAATGTAAGCGTTAAATCATCAATCATCTTATACCCTGTCGTAAATTGCGTCAAATCCAGATTTGCAAACAAAATATATTTTGCGAACGGTTTATCTGCTATGAAGCTGACAACCGAGGTGCCGACGAACATCAAGAAGATGGCAGTCCCGATGGCTAAGGCGCTATTGCGGAAAGCTGCTGAAATCATGAAGGCGAATGTCGACCAAACTGCCAGTTTGACCAGCTGCAGCCCGTAGTCCTGGGCAATCCTCGTCCAAACAGAAACCTCTACGATTTCCCCGTCCTTCATTTGCAGTACAGAACCATCCCCTCCCAATCCGAAGAAGATCATACCGAATAACCAAGCGGTGATAAATAAAATGATCAATGCCGTCAAAGCAAACAAAAGCACGCTCGCATACTTCGCGAAGAATATCTTTGTTCTCGTTGCAGGTCTGGTCAGCAATAATTTGATCGTTCCCCAGCGGAATTCATTCGCAAGGATTCCTCCGGCAACGATGATTGTAATCAGACTGAGCACGCTTGTCAGATAATGGCTCTCATAAAGGAATCCCCATGCCGACATTCCTTCCGGCTTCAAATCGTTTTCGATCCGATAATTGTTTATTGCGATATTTGGATCGGAAGGATCTATTTCTGCATACATTTGATTTTCTTCCTGCAAACTCTGCTTCCATGTCTCATCATCGTACGTCATGATACCGTCAGCTGTCCGCATTAATATTGAAAAGCCGAGCACGATGACTACAAGGATACCAAGCAATATCCATGTCGACAGCTGGCTGTACAGCTTCGTCTGTTCGTTACGGACAAGCTGGAAAAAGTTACTCAATGCTATTCTCTCCAATCACATGTAAGAATTTATCCTCCAGTGTCTTCCGTTCCACTGCAAAGCCGTACATTTCAATATCGGCGCGTGCCAGTTCCTTGATGATGGATGGGATGGCCTCACGCTTTATCGGGAATGTCAATTTCCCGCTGCTCGCCATTGCAGTTATGCCGAATTGTTCCTGCAGGAGACGCTGTGCTTTTTCGTGATAGTCTGAAGGGCAATCGATCTGAACGAGTTCAGCCGGTGTTTCCCCTTCCGTGTTTTGGATTTGCTGGATGGAGATGAGCTCGCCGTTTTTCAGGATGCCGATTCGATCACACATCAATTCCATCTCAGAAAGCAAATGGCTCGAAACGATGACTGCCACATTTTCCTGTTCTGCCAATCTGCGTATATATTGGCGGATTTCACGTATTCCTGTTGGATCCAATCCATTGGTCGGCTCATCCAGAATCAAAATGGATGGATTATGTAATAAAGCCTGTGCGATGCCCAGCCGCTGCCGCATACCTAAAGAATATCGCTTTACTTTTTGGTGAATGCGTTTTTCCAATCCGACGAGCTTCACCACTTCATCGATTCGCTCTTTCGTAATCCCGGGAATCATCCTCGAAAATACAAGCAAATTCTTATAACCTGACATGAATCCATATAATTCCGGGTTCTCGACGATGGCGCCTACATGGCGGATTGCTTCTTTATAGTCCGTCTTGATGCTTTTCCCCAGTATCCGTACATCCCCTTCCGAAATACGGATCAAGCCTACCATCATCCGGATTGTCGTTGTTTTTCCCGCTCCGTTCGGTCCCAGGAATCCGAATACCTCGCCCGGCTGAATGTCGAAGTCCAATCCCTTCACAATCAGTTTGGAGCCGATCTGTTTCTTCAGACCGATCAGCTGCATAGCCGGTTCTGTCATTCCGTTCACCCTTTCCTTGTCACGAATTTGTCACTTTCCATAATATGTACGCAGCACCTTGCCAGATTGTTTCATTTTTATTCAGAAAAAAACCATGAATCATACGACTCATGGTTCAGCATGTATTAATTACTATGTGTCTTGCGACGGTTCCATGCGTAAAGCGCTGCACCGGCAGCCATCAATACCGTACCTGCTGCGAGAATATTACCAATCGGAGAAGCTGTGTCCGGCAGACGCTTCCCTTCTTCTTTCACTGTTTCTGCGGCAGTCTTCGTCGGTATGGCTGCTTTCTCTTTTACAGGTGCTTCATGTTTTGGAGCTGCTGGTTCCACTGATGGCTTTGGCTGCTCGACTGCAGCCGGGATTTCGAAAATTTCATGGTTCACCAGATCACCAGTCAAAGAAAAATTCATCAGCAGGTTCCCGCTCGCATCATACAGCTCGACAAACAATATTTGATTGCCGATATCCTTTATACGGGATAATTCCTCGATTGTTACTTCTTGCTTCGTCGTTCCATCCGCCAGGTAAAATTTAGCTTTTAACTGGAATAAATCCATTGCTTCGTGCCAGATGGACACTATCTCTTCACGCTGGCTGTCATCCAATTCATTGATCGTTTCAAAGTCACCGAATGATTCCAAGCGATCGTACAATGCAAACAGTCTCTCAAAGAACGCATCATCCATTCCACCCAAGACTGTATTTAAATGATCATAGAAATTCCGATATTCCTCTTTGCTGATTCCGATTGCCTGAAGCAACGGACTCATGGATTCCCATTCCATGTCGAAATCATAGCCGCTCTCCGTATAAATGAAAGATGCCAATTCATCGTAGCTGGCGAAGTCGTCCATTGTTACGCCATTATCAGCCAAAAGCTGATCTAATCCTTCTTTGCTCATGTCAACATCCTGCAATAGGAAATGCAAGGACACGCCATTGATATCGTTGTAAATCACGTCATATAAATCATCCATAAAAGCATAGCTGTAAATGTCTAATCCACTCTCAGCAAACAGATCGGCCAATTCCTTCTCGGTCATGCCAAGATCATCGGCCAGCATCTGCAGGTTTTCGGCATTTACCGGTTCACCCATCACATAATACAGGTCCGTGACAAGCAGAATATTCTCGGCAGTGTAGCCCTTATCAGCATATCCTTGATCTGCCAATCTTTGATCGAATTGTTCGGCAGTATAATCATTTTCATCCAAAAAAGCTTGGAAGTTTTCCTTCGTTACCGGTTCACCGAGAAATTCACGCAATTCTTCCACAGAATCAGCATCGATCTCCTCCAGGGTCCCCCAGTCAAAATCGACCAAATAACGATTCAGACCTTCTGCATCTGTACCGAGCTCAGCTGCATAGGCTTCCAGCTCCTTCTCCTTAATGGCAGCAAACACAGTCCGAGGGGCCGCTGTTTGCAGGCAAAGCAAAACCATGATCATTCCAACCAATAGCTTCTTTGTCACGTATGTTTCCTCCTGGAAATATATTTATATAATTCCAGATTATTATAAATACAGTAGGGAGTCATGACTAGATAATTATTTAAAAAATGAAAACTTTTTTACTTGACATAGAAAAAACCCCTCAAAAAGGGGTTTTTCGAATTCATTTTCTTATTTCAATGATATCCCCATTCGTTTGGAACGGGGCTGCATGCCCATCTTCACATAGAAATCTTCAGCTCTGGTATTGAAATTCCACACATTCAACTCGATTTCTGTAGCTCCGATTTTCTTGCCATAGCGCTTGATTTTCTCGAATAGATGACCGCCGATTCCTTTGCCTCGCATATCGGACCGGACGCAGAATTCCTCGATGAAGATATGCGCATGATGTGAAATCGTTTCATTTTTTATCCTTATCGTAGCAAATGCCATGACTTCCTTTCCTTTTTCCACTAGGAACACTTTTTTATTATCCAAATAAATATTGCTTTCAAACACATGCCGATCCAGCGGTTCCGCCTTCTTGGCGAAATACTCCGGCTGATTTTGATAATGTGTATTGTATAATTCCTTGTACAGGACAGCGACTTGGTCGTAATCAGAGACCTTTGCCTCGCGGATCTTGAACATCGGCTTCACCTCTGCAGCTTGTAGTCTTGTTAACCAGTTTATCATGTTCGTCCCCCTCCGTCATAAAACTGTTCAAATAAACTGCTGTCAGCAGAGAAAACGTTCCTTCTAGCCATTTCTCCAAGCGAATCAAGAATCCCTGCGTAACTTTGACAAGTTCCTGTATCTATAGGAAAATAGAAGGAACGAAAGGAGGTGTATACAGATGCTGTATGCTTTTTGGAATATGTTCGCTGATGATTTTACATCACTTGTATTCTATATCGGCTTGACGATGACCTTCATCCTGGCACATCGGACCACAACGAAAGTCGCGAGCCGTTTTCATGCCAGCGATATGATGCAATGGCAGCATGTCTGTGCATTGGACAGCTGGAAATCGCATGCTCCTGCTACCATTACTTTCAGCAGGCCGATCGTTCATTGGCTCGCCCGCACTACCATGCGCAAAGACGGCCCCGAAGATGATGGCGAAACTGCTCCTTGTCTGTATCCAAACAAGATCCAATCGATACAACAAGGAGGAAAAACAATTTGCAGCGCACATCTGTATCCACTTTCTTTAAAAAGTACGGTATCATCTTAAGTTCCATCATTCTGATTGCATTACTTTCCGGATGCCAGGGCTCCAGCGGAGGAGCATCCGATGAGGGATGGTTCAACCATTATTTCATCAGTCCGTTCTCTTATCTGATCAAGCTGATTGCCAGTAACTTCAATGACGATTACGGAATAAGCGTCATTTTGATCACGTTGGCTGTACGTCTCATCTTGATGCCTTTGATGCTGATGCAGCTGAAAAAGGGCTACGAAACACAGGAAAAAATGAAGGTGTTCAAGCCAGAGCTGGATGCCTTGCAGGCCAAATACAAAAATAAAACGGATGCCGAGTCCCGCCAAAAGCAGCAGCAGGAAATGATGGAGCTTTATCGGAAGCACGGCATGAATCCTTTCTCTGCAATGGGATGTCTTCCTCTTTTGATCCAGATGCCGTTTCTGATCGGCTTCTATTCCGCCATCCGTAATACACCCGAGATTGCCACACATGATTTTCTTTGGTTCAATCTTGGGACACCCGATATTGCCCTGACAGTGATCGCCATGGCAGTTTACTGGCTGCAATACCGCGTTTCCCAGATCGGCGTGGACCCGGCAAGAAGGCAGCAAGCCCGTATGATCGGTATCATATCCCCGCTTATGATTGGCTTCATTTCCTTCAGCTCCCCCGCTGTACTGCCGCTCTATTGGGCTGTCGGAGGTTTGTTCGTGATCTGCCAGACCTTGCTGGCAAAGTTTTTATTCCAACGGAGAAAATGAGTACAAAAAAACCACTTCCTTAATGGGAAGTGGTTTTTTGGTCATTATTCTGTAACGTTCACTTTCAAATCGACATCGATGTTGCCGCGAGTCGCTTTGGAGTATGGGCAGAACTGATGTGTCTTTTCCAATAGATCTTCTGCTTCTTCCTGGGAAACGCCTTTTACGTCCACAGTGATAGCTGCGGCGATTTTGAAACCATCGCCATCTTTCAATAGGCTGACATCAACAGAAGTTTCTGTCTCCACGCGTTTGCGTTCAAGTCTTGCTACATGGTTGAAAGCACCATCGAAGCATGCGGAGTAGCCTGCTGCGAATAGCTGTTCCGGATTGGAACCTTCACGGTCACCTTTGCTTCCTGGCTGGACAAGATCAAGATCGATCAAACCATCATCAGATTTTACATGACCTTCACGACCACCGGTTGCTTTTGCGTGAGATGTGAACAATACATCACTCATGTCAATTCACTCCTATTTCGTTTATTGGTTTGAAAAAACTGCATACAGTATTACTAATTCCTTTTTACCGTTCTTTTAAACATAAAGCAAACGAATTGCTTAAGCTGTGACATCCCGTTTCATGAAACTGAACCAGGTGATGCCATTGATGATGATGAAATAGACAGCCAGTACAGCAATGGAGAAGCCCAATGTCATGCCATCCACCGGCGGAACATTGCCCGGATTATATACCGTCAAGTCCACGTTGTTAAACAAGATATATTTTGACCAGTCATATCTGGAAAGTATGAAACTGATGGTCGGGAAGAACAAGGAAATAAAGATAGAGAACCCGATTGCCAATGCTGTATTGCGGAATATGGTCGAGAGTGCAAATGCGATAGTCGCATAGAACAAGGTCTGGACAAAGTAGAGCCCGTAATCCCTCATCGTGGAGGCCAATATATTACTTGTCACAACATCTCCATTTTCCCAAACCACCCGCTTCGCATCGAATCCATTAAATCCGAAGAAGATACCTCCTATGAGGAAAGACAATCCTATAAAGAATGCAAAGAAAATGATGGTGGTAAGGATCATGCTGGCATACTTGGAAGTCAATACACTGCATCGGGAAGGTGTCTTTGTAAGCAATAGCTTGATTGTGCCTGTGCCGAATTCAGATGAGACAATCCCCCCGGCAATGATGGCAAGGAACAAAATGAGAAACGGTGCACAATTATACAAGACGTCTTCCATATAAGCCGCAAGTGAATCATCTTGAACCGGCGCGATGTCGTGATCCAGCTGATACTGAAGTGTGGTCAGATCCTGCTGTGCAGTGGCGGTATCCAACTCGCCTGCTTCGACCTGTTTTTGTATATCCTGTATCTGCTGTTCTGTATCCGTCCGCCAATCACTGGTGCTTCCTTCCGTGTAATACGCTATGAATCCGGCGATTGCAATCAGTAAAGCTGCTGCGATCCCCATCATGATCCATGTCGATAGACGGCGGAATGTTTTCATATGTTCATTCCTTACCAGCTTAATGAATCTAGACAATTTCTTTCCCTCCAGTCAATTCCAGGAATGTTTCTTCCAATGTCTTCGTTTCTGCTTGGATGCCATAGATACTGATCGCTTCCTTCGTCAGCTTGGCAGCAGCGGCAGGTATCTCATCGCGCGTCAGCTCCATGATGACTTGCTTGTCCTTGATCTGTGGTTTCTTGCTGCCCATATCACCCAGGACAATTGCCGCTTGCTCCACCGGTTCGACCTGGAATCTGACCATTTGAGTTTGTTCATCCGACATTTCATGTACTTGCTGTACCCCAAGCATCTTGCCATGCTGCAGGACTCCGATCCGATCACACATCAGTTCCATTTCGCTCAATAAGTGACTGGATACGATGACAGCCAGCCCCTCCGCCTCGGCCAGGTTGCGGATATATTCACGCATCTCGCGGATCCCGGCAGGATCCAACCCATTCGTCGGTTCGTCGAGGATGAGGACAGCAGGACGATGGAGCAGTGCCTGGGCAATGCCAAGACGCTGTCTCATCCCAAGGGAATAGGTTTTTACCTTGTCATGAATTCGTTTCTGAAGGCCCACAAGCTCGATGACCTCATCAATCCGTTTCCTATCCACGCCATCGCTCATTCTTCCAAAATGCATAAGATTCTGGTAACCGGTGAGATACTTATACATCTCCGGATTCTCCACGATAGCGCCGATATGCTTCATGGCCGCACCATGGGAGGTCTTGATGCTATTGCCTTTGATGAGGATATCTCCGTCCGTCATCCCCATCAGTCCAACAATCATCCGGATCGTCGTTGTCTTGCCGGCTCCATTCGGCCCTAAAAAGCCGAATACCTCCCCGGGATAGATGGAAAAATTGATGCCGTCGATGATCTTTCGGCCGCGTATCACTTTCGTAACCTGCTTTATTTCAACTGCTGGCTGCTTTTGCATGCTTTTTCGCTCCTTTGCCTTCATTAAGAGTTCCAATGCTTCCTTACTCATAAATCGAACTCATCCATTCCAATATGCCTTTCTGCTCATCATAGCGAAGATCTTCCACATTCCGATGATCGACCAATGCACCGTCCTTGATAGCGACCACTTCGTCGAGGATCATCTCCACTTCCATGATCTGGTGTGTGGAGAGGAGAAGCAGCTGCTTCTCGGTATCCACGAATGTAATCAGGCCTTTCACAATCGAATCCCGCACAAGCGGATCCAGGCCGGATAGCGGCTCATCCATCAGCAAGACCGGCACTTCCCTGGACAGTGTGAGGATGATTTTCAGTCTGCCGCGATTCCCCTTGGACAAATGCTTCACCTTTGTGTTGGCATCCAGGTTCATATAAGCCCGTATTTCCTCCGCTTTCCCTTTATTGAAATCAGGGAATTGTGTCGCATGGAAATCGATTGTCTGCTGGACGGTGTAGAAGGAGTAATACTCATCAAGCTCGGAAAGATAACTGACCTTCGATGCCACCCGGCGCGTCACTTTCTCTCCATCCAGTTCCACAGACCCTTTGGTCGGACTGATCAGCCCCGCAATGAGCTTCATCGTCGTTGATTTACCCGCTCCGTTCAATCCGACAAGACCGACGATTTTGCCTTTTTCCAACTTCAGATTCACGTCTCTTAATGCCGTCTTCGTCATATAACGCTTTGTCACATCTTTGAATTCAATCATTGCGTGCATCCCCTTCCAAGTAGGCCTGGAGCCCTTTTGTTATTTCTTCATTCCGATAACCCAAGTCATGCATGACTTGGATGAAAGTCTCGATTTGTTCTTGCTTCAGCTTCTCACGTATAGAAAGGAGAATGTCTTCATTTTCCGTGACGAATGTCCCTTGCCCTCTTCGTGATTCCACGATTCCCGATGCCTCCAGTTCGCGGTACGTCCGCTGTACCGTATTCGGATTTACTTTCGATGAAACTGCCATCTCCCGTACTGAAGGCAGTTTGTCGCCTGGCTTCAGCTCGCCGCTGACTATCTGTCTATTCAGCCGTTCTGCCAGCTGCAGATAAATTGGCTGGGATGATTGAAATGTATCGGCCATATGCTACACCTCTACCTTTTTGTCTAATAGCCAAGATGCAATGAAATAGATGATAAGAATGATGATCAGCTCTATTACGTATTTACCCGCATAAAGAGACAAACCTTCCCCTTGAAAACTGACCAACGCTTCCCTGGCACTGATGTCAAAATGCAAAGAATTGGCAACAGCACCCAAATTGATTCTCCCCCATTCTGTAATGGCGGTGTAGAATTTGGATTGGCTGAAAAGACCGAAATATAGATAGACGAACACCCACCAGCCAAAGAAAACCACTGTTCCGCTAAGAAATGATGGCATGTATCTTTCCAATAACAGAAAAACCACATACGCAAGAATGACGTAAACAGAAAAATCAATCGAAAACGAAACTACATGTACGAATGCAAGCATACCAATCTTGAACCACGTACCATCTGATAATGGTACAAAGTGCAACCCGCCCAGATATGCAGCAATACTCACGATGAACAAAGAGATCATCATGTACACGGTACCTGTAACCAACTTTGCTGCAAGAAGCCCGGAAGCATGCATCGGATTATGAAGCCAGAGATGCAATCTTTTTCTCTCGACCCCCAGACTGTAAAGCATGTAAATAGCCATGAAGAAGAAATGACTGCCTCCCCAGGCTAAACCGATGATGCCAACAGCATCCCAAGCATATCCGAATCTATAGGCACTCACTGTGACTATGATCAGCCCGACCAGGAATAACACAATCGCCAAGAGCAATATCGGCAAACCGACCCGGAACTCCTTCTTCACTAATGCAAGCCATGCTTTCATAAAATAAAACCTCCTGATGTATTACTGTATTAATTAGATAGTACACTAGTACAGAGATACACGTCAATAGGCAAAGAAAAAAAGCTGGAACATTTTTTCCTGTTCCAGCTTTTTCATTTCCTATCAGGCCTCGTACCCAATCGATTCCTTGTAGGCTTTGGCATATTGATCCGCTGCTTTGATAGCATCCACGACTTGATCTGCCGTGATCGTACCAGGGAGATTGTGGATGGATTCCCCTTCTTGAACAGCCAGTTCGGCTACTTTCAGCAAATCTTCATCCGAAACATCTTTCAGCTTGATATCCTCCAATGTAACTGGAAGCCCTAAAGCGAGATAGAAATCAATGTATGTGTTGATTTCATCCAGTGTGCGATCCTCCAAGGCCAGCTGCGTCAATGTACCGAAGGCGACCTTTTCCCCGTGAGTGAGATTATGGATTTCCCCGTGCAGGGCGGTAAAACCGTTGTGGATGGCATGCGCCGCTCCCAGCCCTCCGCTTTCAAAGCCGAGTCCGCTGAGCAGTGTATTTGCTTCGACCACTGCTTCCAATGCTGGTGTGACAATCTGACGCTTGTTGGCCTCATAAGCAAGCAAACCGTACTCAAATAATACTTCTTCCGCTTTCTCGGCAATCGCTTGCCCGGCGATGGTTGCCAGCCCGCCAGCCATATTAGTGCCGCGGCCTTCTATGGAAGCGCGTGCTTCCACCCAAGTGGCCATCGCATCCGCAATACCGGAAGCCAGGAAACGCGGAGGCGCTTGAGAGATGATTTTTGTATCGACCAGGACAAGGTCCGGATTCTTGTCATAAAACTTATAGCTCTCGAATGTTCCCTCCTCGGAATAGATGACGCTCAAACCGCTCGTCGGCGCATCAGTCGATGCTGTCGTCGGCATGATGACGACTCCAGCCCCAATCTCGTCCGCGACCGCCTTGGCGGTATCAAGTGTCTTGCCGCCTCCGATCCCGATGACAACATTACTTTCCTTGCCTTCATCCGCAATCCGTTTGATTTCTTCCGTTGAAGCTTCCCCGCCGAATACGATCTTTTTCGTCTGGATACTGTTCTGCCCCAGATTCTCTACCACTGTATCACCTGCCAAGTCCCATACAAACTCATCAGCGAGAACAAGCGCATCATCCCCGATTTTTTTCACATATTCGCCAGCTTTCCGAAGCACATCCTTTCCTTGTACATACCGGCTTGGACTGATGAATACTTTTTCCATGAATAAGACCCCTCTCCAACTTTTGAATGGTCACTCTTTAAATCCTTTTCCCTCTTTGTTCTGTTCCCTAACGTAAAATACCTTTTCCTTGGCAAATTATCATCTCTATTTGCATATATTTCATCTGGAGCGAAGAATGCAGAGGAGGGCAAGAATTGACGCAGCAACCCAATCAAAAATACCGGCCGGTCCAACCCGGCACGAACTTTTACTTTCCGCCTCAGCATCAGGAGCAGCAGCCTGGCATAGAGGGGCTGATGCAGCCGAGGCCAATCATCGAGACAGATGCATATAAAGGATCAGGTAAGCTGGAAGGGAAAGTAGCCATCATCACCGGGGGCGACAGCGGCATCGGAGCGGCTGCAGCCATCGCTTTTGCCAAAGAAGGTGCCGATGTTGTCATCCCTTATTATTATGAGTACGAAAACGAAGATGCCGGACGAACAAAGAACCGTATCGAGCAGCTTGGTCAGCGCTGCACATTGATAGTTGGCGATTTGCGGAGTGAATCGCATTGCCGGGCTGTTGTCGAGCGTACCATCCAAACTTATGGAAAGCTGGATATCCTTGTGAACAACCATGGGGTCCAATTCCCTCAGGACTCCTTGACGGATATTTCCACCGCACAATGGGATGCAACATTTCATACAAATATTTTTGCTTTCTTCTATTTGACAAAAGCAGCACTCCCGTATTTGAGAAGAGGAAGTACAATTGTGAATACAACGTCCGTGACAGCTTATGAAGGCAGACCTGACCTGATTGATTATGTCTGCACGAAAGGGGCAATTGTCGGCTTCACCAGGGCGCTATCACAAAACCTTGCGACAAAAGGGATTCGGGTGAATGGAGTGGCACCAGGACCGATCTGGACACCGCTCATCCCTTCCAGTTTCTCTGCTGAGGATGTTGCCACATTCGGCCAGGATGTACCGATGAAACGTGCCGGCCAGCCATATGAGCTTGCCCCGGCATATGTATATCTCGCCAGTGAAGACTCTTCTTACGTCACCGGCCAGATCATTCACGTTAATGGCGGCACTATGGTAAGTTCCTAAAATAAAAAGCCTGCGCAAATTCCATGCGCAGGCTTTTGATGATCAATAAGACGCTTTGTAGATGGCAAGCGAATCTTCTTTATTCAGTTTGCGATATCCGCCGAATTCACCGTTGGCATAAGCCTTTTCAGCCATCAATTCCAAGCTGTCCTCGGAAATATCGTAGTCACGAAGTGTTGCCGGGGCATCGATGCTGTTCCAGAATGCCCGTAATGCATCAATTCCCTCAAGCGCAACTTCCTTATCTGTTTTGCCTGCCGGATCGACACCGAAGACACGGACAGCAAGCTGCTTGAAGCGAGGTGCAGTCTCATCATCAAGCACATGCTTCATCCAGTTAGGGAAGATGATGGCAAGACCGCCGCCATGCGGGATGTCATGGACTGCAGAAACAGCATGCTCCAGATTATGTGTCGCCCAGTCGCCGCGGAAGCCCATGTTCAGCACGCCATTCAATGCCATCGTGCCGCTGTAAAGGATGGTTGCACGGTAATCGTAATTTTGCAGATCCTCAAGCAGCTTCGGACCAGTTTCCATTACTGTCCGCAATAAGGATTCACAGAAACGATCCTGCAATTCGGTGTTGGTTGTCGTATGGAAATAATGCTCCAATACGTGTGACATCATATCGACAATACCGTAAATGGTTTGATCACGCGGAACCGTGAACGTGTTCTGCGGATCCAGGATAGAGAATCTCGGGAATGTATGCGGGCTTCCCCAGCCGTATTTCTCGTTCGTTTCCCAGTTCGTGATAACAGAACCGGAGTTCATTTCGGAACCTGTCGCCGCAAGCGTCAGCACTGTACCGAATGGAAGGGCATCGTCTGCGAATGCCTTCTTCGTAACGATGTCCCATACATCCCCATCATATTTTGCCCCTGCTGCAATGGCTTTTGTACAATCGATTACACTGCCGCCGCCAACAGCAAGCAAGACATCGATTCCTTCTGTTTTGCAGATCTCCACGCCCTTGCGCGCGGTAGAGACACGCGGGTTCGGCTCCACGCCTGACAGCTCGAATACTTCGGCGCCGATTTCTTTAAGTTCTTTCAATACTTTGTCGTATAAGCCGCTGCGTTTGATGCTGCCGCCGCCATATACAAGCAATACTTTCTTTCCGTATGCAGGAATTTCTTCTTTCAATTTATCTAATTGGTCTTTACCGAAAATCAATTTTGTCGGGTTATAAAACGTAAAATTATCCAATCTGATCGCCTCCACTTTTTATTATGCTAAAGGCCTGGAGCAGAAGTAAAGCAATCCGCTCAGCCTGCCAAAACTTAGGATATATAATTGCAACTATTTCATTCATTGCCGCAGCAGCGGCAGGGAACAGCAGCGGAATGATCCGCCGGATTTGATGATTTCCGAGAAATCCACCTCGATGACCGTGACTCCTTCCTTGCGCAAAGCTTCATTCACGCGTTTATTGGAAGGCAGGCTCAGCAGCTTATCCGGCGCAAAGGAAAGGATATTGGTCCCCATATAGAATTGTTCTTCTTCGGAAATCTCTATCGTCCTGTAAAGCTTTCGGAACCTGTCCAAATCCGCCTTTTCAAAAGCATCCGGATAAAGGATTGCCAGGTCATCCCGGACCAGATTGAAAACGCAATCCAAATGCAGGATATCCTCCCGGATCTTCACGCCGATCACTTCATAGTCCGGCAGCTGCTGCTGTACTTGCTGTACGGCATCCTTGTCCGTCCGTCTGCTCAGCCCGATCCAGACTCGCCGGCGATCGATGACAACATCGCCGCCTTCGATCGTCCCCTCGGTAATATCCTTATATGTAAGTCCCTGTTCCTCAAGCCATTCGCGGAATACTTTCGTTTCCCCTTTCCGTATATCGTCTTCCATATTCGACGCAAATAGCGTATCTCCTACACAAAAACCGATATCCCGGGTATAAACTTGCTCATTGAATGGTTCTTTCGCCGGCAATGACAGCACATCGACTCCATGATCGCGCAGCACGTCTACAAAATCCGTGTGCTGTTTCATGGCTAAATGCTTATCGATATTATGATTCAGATAATGCTTTTGTGTTTCATTGATCACTTTACGTATTTCCATGAAAGCCGGCGGGCAGACGACGACATGCTTAAGCTGGCCGAATTCCGTCTGGCACTTGATCTGAGGTTTTTTCCCTTCCTGCATCTTAGTCATATGATTCCCTCCATTGTTAGCTATCGGACAACACTCTCTGCCGCTCTTTATACCCTTCCCTATTTTCGTGTTTAATAAGCTGCCAAAAAAGGGATACTACCCTTAGACAGAAGGAGGAGAGCATGATGGAACAAGCAGAAGTCAGAAAACGCGTTGAACGAATTCTTGAAAATCAAAAAATCGGCACACTTGCCACCGTACAGGGAGGCAAGCCTTATACTCGATATATGGCCTTCTTCAATGAAGGATATACATTATATTGCGCAACCAGCGGCAGCTCACACAAAGTGGATGATATCGAGAGCAATCACAGCGTCCATATCCTGCTCGGATATAATGGTGATGGCGTCGGAGATGAATATGTGGAAATCGAGGCCGATGCCATTGTGAGTGAATCTCCCGAACTGAAGCAGCAGCTTTGGAAAGACAGCTTCCGAGCATGGCTTGATGGCCCGGATGATCCGGATTATGTCGTATTGGAAATCAATCCCGATAAAATCCACTTGAAGAATGTGAATAAAAGCGACGTTTATAACGTCGACCTATAAAGACAAGCAGAACCTCTTTGGAAGTCGCCCTATCGGCAGAGAGACTGAGCAGCTTGGCGGGGAAGATGATTCCTGTATGATGCAGGAATCATCTTCTTCACTTTCCGCTTTCCCTGAAAATGATCCTCATAGGAATCACAATTCGAAATCCGTCTCATCTTCCTTCTTTTCTGCAAGCAGTGCCTGGATTCCTCTTTTTCCATGCAGTCCCCGGCAACAGGATGAATCCAATATGATTTCACTGGTGATCAAAGTCTACATACAAAAAAGCCATGATCGGATGATCATGGCTTTCCCTTTAATTCAAGCGATCCATTGCGCCTCTTCTGGCTGTGAATAATAGTAAACCGATTAGCACTGCTGCCGCAGCGACATAATACGGGGCACCAATCGAAATGTGCTCTGATACTTTCCCTGCAAGCCATGGCGATATCGAACCACCTGTGAAGCGGAGGAAGCTATATGCAGCCGATGCAGTAGAACGCTCAACCGGCGATACTTCCATAACGGCTGTTGTCATGACAGTATTGTTAATACCAAGCAACAATCCCATCAAGGCAATCATCACGATCAGGAACACCGGCCAATGGGCACCGATGCCCATCAAAGCCAACGTAATGATGATACCGACCATTACCAGACTAAGCGATTTTTTCGTGCCCAGCTTTGTTTCGAAGGATGGTGCGATAAAGATCGAACCGATTGCCAGCATGACACCCCAGACGAAGAAGACGAATCCGATACCGAATTCACCCAGATTCAAGACAAACGGCGAATAAGTCAATAAGGTAAAGAATCCGAAGTTATAGAATAAAGCTGTCAAGCCCATCGTCAGGAGTCCTGGATGACGGAGCGCCTGAAATGGCGCCGAAAGCGGAATTTTCTTCGCCGGTTTCGGTACATCGGTCAGCAATATCCATACTGCGAGCAATCCGATCAGCATCAGTACAGCGACACCGAAGAAAGGTCCGCGCCAGTGAATGGAACCAAGCAGACCTCCCAAAAGCGGTCCGACCGACATCCCTAAACCCAGGGCCGCTTCATAAAGCATGATGGCAACCGCCGAGCCGCCGCTGGCCACACTTACAATCACGGCAAGCGCAGTGGAGATGAACAAGGCATTGCCCAACCCCCAGCCGGCACGAAGTCCGACCAGTTCATTCACACTGCCAGCCAATCCTCCCAAGGTGGAGAACAAAATGATGATGATCAGTCCGGTCAACAGCGTCATTTTCGGACCGATCCGGCTTGATAACCAGCCGGTGATCAGCATCATGATTCCGGTAACAAGCAAATAGCTCGTAAATAATAACTCGACTTGACTTGGTGTCGCATCCATCTGAGCTGCGATGGAAGGCAGGATAGGGTCGACCAGCCCTATCCCCATGAATGCAACCACACATGCAAAAGCAACCGCCCATGCTGCTTTCGGTTGCCGGAAAATCCGTTTTATACTATGTGCATCTTCCTGTAATTCTTTTTCCGCTTGTTCGATTTCGTGTCCATCGGGTATCGTTTCATTACGAATGTCCGACATACACTCATCTCCTTTCCTTTAATTAGCGAGCATCTTACGGCTCAGCCTTATGAATTCATTCTTTTCTTCTTCCGTCAATTTATCCAAGAAAGAGCCAAATGCTTTATCCCTTGCACCTGAGAAGCTTTCATAGAAATCGGATCCTTTTTGCGTAATCGCAAGCATGACCACTCGACGGTCCTTCTCTGAATGAATACGTTCCAAATAGCCTTCCTTCATCATGCGATTGCCTAAATTTGTCGCGCCGCTATAGCTGATACCGACTTCTTCAGCCAAATCAGACATGCGCATAGGACCATTATTTTTCAGCAGCCTCAGCAATACAAGCTGCGGACCGGAAATCTGGAAATCCCATTCCTTTCGCAACGCTTTATTGACATTGCGTACTAATTCGATAAAATCTACCATGTCTCTGTTTTCCACAGCCAAACCCCCAATTGGTGCTTTCTACTAGTATTAGTATACATCAATATTTCATACATGTGAAATAAATTTCATTAAAAAAGTTCCAGCCGCCCTGACAGCAGCTGAAACTTTTCCTTAACCTCTTCTTTTACTTGTTTTTTCCGTCTGTTCATTCACTGCTTGCCTGATATGATAAAGTTCAGCATACATACCTGCTGCGAATGCCCCGATGATACTGAGCAGCACACTTACGATCATTGCCATGAAGTCTGAATCGAAGCCAAGCATAGCGACCGCGCCGATGATGAATCCGATCACCAAGCCGATGGCAGTGAATTGGAGTATCTTACCGAATGTTACGGAATGCATCTATCCCCATCCTCTCATCTGCCTTTTTATCTATTTTTCTTATACCCCAAACGCAATGAGACTATTCTTCCATTCGATCGTTTAGTATAATAAGCCAAAAAAAACACTGGGGGAAATGGCATGCAATACCGTATCGCAGAAATTCATGATCTTCCTGCAATTGTTTCCATTTATAATTCCACAATTCGGGGAAGGATGGTGACAGCCGATCTGGAAGAGATATCAGTCGAAAGCAGATTGGAATGGTTCCAGCGTCATACTGAGCTGAGACCGCTTTGGGTGGTAGAAGAAGATGGGAATATATTGGGCTGGATCAGCCTGGAGCCGTTTTATGGCAGGGCTGCTTATCATAAGACTGTGGAAGTCAGCATCTATATCCATGAGGATGCCCGAGGCAAAGGACTAGGGAAAAAAATGCTGCAGTTCGTCCTTGATCAGTCCAAGGCATTGGATTTCAAGACTGTTTTAGGTTTTGTTTTCGGACATAACGAACCAAGCATCAAGCTTTTCGAGCACTTTGGATTTGAGCGTTGGGCCAATATGCCGAATGTTGCGGAACTCGATGGCATCGAGCGGGATCTAGTTATTCTAGGCAAGCGGATTCGGCCATGACAGCTATCCACTTGTGGATAAGTTCCTCTCAGCATCAATCGTCAAATTTTTCTGTGTATAACTCAAGTTACGCACAAATTATGTGAACAAACAGAATCCTTCTGTGTACAAGCATCTCCTTACCCACAAAAAATGTGCATAGCCTCTAAGCTATGCACATTTGCCATATCTCTCATTTCGTCCTTCGAGCAAAATCGACAAAGCGGAACTTGTCAGGGCGATGTTTCGACTCCGTGTATTGGAATAAAGTCGTATCCTCCAGATAAACAGCACTGCGCACCACCACAAGCTGTTGATAACTTCCCATGTCCAATATCTCTTTATCTTTTGCATCTGCCTCTTCGACGACAACTTCCTTCCTTGCGTAGCTGATTGAAAGCCCCAATTCCTTTTCCAGATAATCATAAATAGAATCAGCGGCAATTTCTTTCGTAAGCCCCGGGGCCAGCTCCTTCAATAGCAGATCTTTATCATAAATGACTGCTTCCCCATCAAGCTTGCGCAACCGGTGCAGCTCCCATACAGGAGCACCCTCCCCGCATTGCAGCACCTGCTGCCTGAACCCACGCGCTTCCTCGGTGAGAAGCTTGATGACACTCGTTTCCACCTTCTGCGACATCGAACGGGCCAACTCCTTGAAGCTTGTCAAACCACTGACAGGCAGAGGCAGCTTGTCCTGTTCAAGCACTACCGAGCCTTTGCCTTGCAGCTTCTGGATATATCCATTTTGAGATAATAGCTGCAACGCTTTTCTTACTGTTTCCCGGGATGTTGCAAATCTTTCCGTCAATTCATTTTCAGAGGGCAGCAATTGCCCTGCCCTGATTTTCTCCGTCTGAATTTCTTTAGCCAATAAATCATAGATTGCTTGAAATTTCTTCTCCATCCCATCAGGCCTTTACGCTTTACTATGATAAATGACCGCTTCGTACGGGCGAAGCCGAATCTGTCTGTATTCCGATGGACTATCCTGATAATTGGAAAGCAGGATTTCAGCTTTTGCCGTTTGTTCTTTCGGATAGGAAAATTCGGCTTCCTCTCCGAAGAAATTCGCAACGACCAACAGTTTCTCACCGTTCCACCTTCGCTCATAACAGAAGATGCGCTCATCATCCATACATAACGGTTCATAATCTCCATGGGTAATGATAGCATACTCCTTCCGTAATCGAATCAGCTTTTGATAGTGATAAAAGATGGAATCCCCATCCTGGAGTGCTTTTTCCACATTGATGTCCGGATAGTTCGATGCGGCTTCAATCCATGGCTTCCCTTCAGTGAATCCGGCATTTTTTGAGCCATTCCATTGCATCGGGGTCCTCGAATTATCCCTGGAGCGAAGCTGGATGATCCGCAGCACCTGTTCCTCTGCCATTCCCGATTCTCTTAATGCCAGATAAGCATTATGTGTCTCGACATCCTTATAATCATCCAGCTTTGAGAATTTCGGATCTGTCATCCCTATCTCTTCTCCCTGATAAATATAAGGAGTCCCTTGCATCATATGGAGCACGGTTGCCAGCATCTTGGCGGATTCTTTCCTCCATCGACCGTCATCACCGAATCTGCTGACAATACGAGGCTGATCGTGGTTGCACCAGAAAAGCGCATTCCAGCCGCCCACTTCCTGCATACCGATTTGCCAATCAGATAAAATCTGCTTCAATTTGATGAATTCCAGTTTACCATCAGTCCATTTCCTTCCGTTTTCATAATCCACCTTCAGATGGTGAAATTGGAACGTCATATCCAATTCCTCGGCATCGGGTTTCGTATACTGCTGGCAGGCAGCCAAACTCGTGGATGACATCTCGCCGACTGTCACCAAGTCATGCGGAGCAAACACTGCTTGATTCATCTCATGCATAAATTCGTGGATACGGGGGCCATCTGTATAATATCCCTTGCCATATTGACCATCCGGAGCATTCCGATCATCAGGAAAGCTCTGTACTTTTGACACTAGATTGATGACATCCAGCCGGAACCCATCAAGACCCTTTTCGGCCCAAAAATTCATCATCTTAAATAAGTCTTGCCGTACCTTTTCGTTTTCCCAGTTAAGGTCAGCTTGGGTCTTGTCGAACAAGTGTAAGTAATACTGATTCGTATGTTCCTCCAATGACCAGGCACTGCCGCCAAACTTGGATACCCAATTGTTCGGCTCGGCGCCATTTTTGGAATCCCGCCAAATGTAATAGTCGCGATATGGATTATCGATCGAGGAACTTGCCTGGCGGAACCATTCGTGATCGGTCGATGTATGGTTAATCACTATATCCATCATCAATTTCATATCACGATCATGCAATTCGCTGATTAACCGTTCCACATCTTCCATCGTGCCGTATGCTGGCTCGATCCTGTAATAATCGCTGATATCATATCCATTGTCTTTCTGGGGTGATTGATAGATAGGGGTCAGCCACACCATATCCACACCCAGCTCCTTCAGATAATCAAGCTTCCCGATGATACCTTGTAAATCTCCCACTCCATTGCCTGTCGTATCAAGGAAGCTTTTTGGATAGATTTGATAAACCGTACTTCTTTTCCACCATGGTTCGTGCATTATCATTTCTCCTCCTGCTTACACATTCCTTTTCTTTTTCGCCACTAAATAGGTTGTGACGAATGGCACAACAATGACAATCACCATCCCGATAGCAAATGCTCCCCAGCTTCCGGGAAGAATCGAAAAGATACCCGGCACGCCTCCGATCCCCACCGAGCTAGCCTCCACGCCTCTCCAGGCAATGAACATTCCAGCTATGGCCGAAGCTCCCAGTGCCAGGAAGAAGGGGTAGCGAAAACGCAGGTTGACACCGAATACCGCTGGTTCCGTGACACCGAGCCAAGCGCTGATCCAGGATGTCAGCGACAATCCGCGCAGCTTCTCATCCTTTGTTGCCAGCATCACACCCAGTGTGGCTGACCCTTGCGATATATTGGACAAGGCTAATATCGGCCAGAGGAATGTGGCACCTGTATTGGCGATCAGCTGTAGATCGAGCGCCAGGAATGTGTGATGCAAACCGGTAACGACCAATGCTCCGTATAATGCCCCGTACAGCAAACCACCAAGCGGGGCGACCATATCAAAAACAGCAACGAATCCATCAGTGATGGCATTTCCGACGATGAACATGATGGGGCCGATCACGACGAAACTCACAATTCCAGTAAGCAGGAGCGCCACAGGAGCTACAATGAGGAGCTGGAAACTGTCAGCCACTTTACGCCGCAGGAATATTTCTATCTTTGCCAGCACCCATGCTGCAAATAGTACCGGCAGGACCTGCCCTTGATATCCGACACGCTGGATTTCCAGTCCAAACAGATTCCAGACCGGTGCATTGCCTTCCAGGGCCGCACTGGCATAATCAGTCGGATTCAATAGGGATGGATGGATCAAGGCCAATCCCAGCACCATACCGAGCAGCGGACTGCCACCGAACTTTTTGACAGCCGACCAGCCGATCAAAGCCGGCAGGAAGGCAAACGCCGTGTTAGCGATTACATAAATCATATCGGCAATGCCTGCCCACTGCGGATAAACCTGTATGATCGATGCTCCATCGAAGATGATGCCTTCATTATTCAAGATGTTATGAATGCCCAGCAAAAGACCCGCCGTGACGATGGCTGGCAAAATCGGGATGAAAATATCGCCAAGTGTTTTCAACGCTCGCTGCAGCGGGTTCCCTTTACCGCTTACAGATTCTTTGACCTCCTCTTTGGTGGATTCGCCGATATCGGCAACCCGGATGAAATCCTTGTATACTTTATCAACCGTACCTTGTCCGATGACAACCTGATACTGGTTATTTGCCGAAAAAGACCCTTTTACAACATCGATCTTCTGCAATGCCTCTTTGTCCACTTTTCCTTCATCCATCAACGCTAACCGCAGCCGCGTGACACAATGCGTCGCAGCTTGGACGTTCCCTTTGCCGCCAAGGGCCGCCAGTATTTCCTCCGCCTGCTGTTTTAAATCCACTTCGGACACCTCACCTTTTGTATGATGTAAGCGAATACATTTTCATCATAACTTGTATATACAAGTCATGCAAGCTATTACTACCATTCTATACCCCAAGATTCCACTCTGGATTATTGAATTTTGTCGTAGTAAAATGGAAAAGTATTTGTAAACGTTTTTACTTGGCACACTAATTCTCAAATTCGCAGACAAAAGTTGAGGGTAATCATGCATACATACAAACCTTACTATCATTTTTCCCGGGAAGCGTGGGCTGCTCTTTCGGAAACTGAAACACCGCCCCTGACGCAATCAGAACTTGAAGAAATCCGCGGAATCAATACACGGATTTCCCTGCCCGAGGTGGAGAGTGCTTATATGCCGCTGACGAAGCTCATTTCTTTTTATCTTGAAGCGGCAGAAACACTCCACGCCAAAGCAGGTGCTTTCCTTGGAACAAGCGAGAAAAAAGTACCTTTCATAATCGGCATCGCTGGAAGCGTGGCAGTCGGCAAAAGTACAATTGCACGATTGCTGCAATTACTGCTTTCCCGTGTACTGCCTCATAAGAAAACGGAGCTCGTGACGACAGATGGCTTCCTTTATCCGAATGCAGTCTTGCAGGAAAAACAGCTGATGAAACGGAAAGGTTTCCCGGAGAGCTATGATATCAAGGCATTGATCGATTTCATGGGGCAGGTGAAGGCGGGCACGACGAATATCATGGGCCCGCAGTACTCCCATCTAACCTATGATGTCCTGCCGGAGCAGGCAGAATTGGTATCCGATCCAGACATCCTGATCGTCGAAGGAGTGAATGTGCTGCAAGTGAAGGAAGAATATCAGTTCTTCGTCAGCGACTTCTTCGATTTCTCGATATATATCGATGCCGAAGAAACCAATATCGAGAAGTGGTATAAGGAACGCTTCCTTATGCTGCGGGCTACGGCATTCCAGGATCCGAAATCCTATTTCCGCCATTATGCGGAAGTTTCCCTTGAAGAAGCACTGAAATCAGCGGATACGATATGGAAAGAGATCAATGCAAAGAATCTGCACGAAAACATCCTGCCGACTAAAGGCCGTTCCGATCTCATCCTCCGCAAGGGAAATAATCACGAAGTCGAAGACGTATATTTACGTAAACTCTGAAGCGAAAGGGGTCTTTTTCCGTCATGCCGGATATATACCACCGTATTTCCAGTCAGCGGGAGCAGATGTCAAAGTCCCAAAAGAAAATTGCTAATTTCATCATCGAACATCCGAATCAAGCACCCTTCCTCAATGTGGAAGGCTTGGCGAATGCAGCAGGGGTCAGTGATGCGACAATCGTACGCTTTGCCGCTTTTATGGGGTATCGCGGCTTTCCCGAGATGCAGCTCGCCTTGCAGAATGCCATGCAGGAGCAGCTGAATGCAACGGAACGATTCAAGCATCCTTCGGAGGAAATCGAGACAGAGGATCAGGATTTATATGCCATCTTCCTGCGTGACCAAGCGAATATCCAGGAAACGATGGAGGGAATCGATATGCAAGCATTCCATGAAGCTGCCGATACAGTCATCAATTCCAAACGAATCTTCATCCTGGCGAATCGCAGTGCAGTCAGTGTAGCGGATTTGCTGCATTATCATCTCTCCTTCATATTCGAGAATGTGGAGATCGTCGAACCTTCCGACAGGGCAATAGACCAAATCTCCACCATCCGGGAGGAAGATGCGCTGATAGCCTTGAGCTTCGTCCGTTATTCGAATCACACACTGCGATTATTCCAGATGGCCAAGGATCGCGGCGCAAAAGCCATTGCCATTACAGATGGTTTATCATCGCCTCTGCTCACAGCAGCCGATTATTCGTTCATGGCTTCCAGCAAATCTCCTTCGCTGACGCATTCCCTGACGGCCCCGATCAGCCTGATTCATGCTTTCATCGCTCTGATCGGAAAAGAAAAGGCCGATGACGTAAAAAAACGCCTTCGCACAATCGAACAGGCGTGGCGTGATTTTAAAGTGTTTTCCAATTTCAAACCCCCGACATCTTGATCGGGGGTCATTTTTTATTTATAAGCAGCCTCTGCTGCCGGCAAGTAACTATAGACGGCTTTTACATAATGAATATCTCCGTAACATGCATCCAATTCCTCCGATTCCGGACGTATACAGCGATAATCTTCCGGATTGTCGAGCTTTGCATATTGTTCTTGAGAAAATTGAATTGCCAGCTCTTCACTGAATACCCCGCCATTCTCATTGACAAAACCAATGAATCCCGGACCGAAATTATAAGCCTGGATCGCAACATCCTGTTCTCCATTTGCTTTCTTCAGCATATCAAGGAAGTGGTCGATACCATAGGCGATGGACTCTTCTGGATCCTGTATACAGCCCGGCTCTCCACACTTGCTTTCAGAAGCTTGCATCGGGTCGTCTCCCCTGCCGCCCGACTCCTGCATCATGATGGAGAGCACAAGCGGCGCCAGCGATTCCTGACCTGCTCCGGCTAATTCCTGCTCGATTGTATCCCGATAAGCTAATACATCCTCGGAAAGCATCCTCCCCTCTTTCTGCTCCCTGCCGCTGTTGTCCACCACGACAGACAGGAAAAACAGAAAAAAGAATAAGCCCAAACCGAATAAAAGCACTGTACCGAAAGCATATAAAAGTGATTGCTTTTTCCTGTTACGCTTCTTTTTCACCCTTCTCACCCGCCATATGACGTTTTCGCAGAAGCCATCCCCATCCCAGTGAAAGAAGGAGGCTTCCCAGACAGAGAACAATCAGTATATTCCAAAACGGCGGTCTGTATGTGAAGACTATATGGTTTTCCCCATCCTGGAGCTTCACTCCCAGAAACGCATAATCAGCCTTCAGGAGTTCCTGCTTCTCGCCATTCACCGATACTTGCCAGCCCTTTTCGTATGGCACAGGTATTTTCAAATAGCCATCACCATTCTGCTGATTATCGTAGTCTACTATCACCTGGTTATTATGGATCAAAAATGGTATCTCCTCAGCTTCCGCTGCAGTCTCTTCAAGTTTTTGGTAGTCTTCATGCTGCAGCTGAAAGTCTTTGATGGTATAACTCCCCTTCGGCAGTCTTATCCGAATCGTATCAGCTGCCTTGACCCGAATGGTCAAGTCATCGACTTTCGTACGGTAAATCGATTGCTGGGATTTCCGGTCTGTTTTGAACTCATTGACTGCCAAATCATATAATGGCGCACTCGGATCATTATTCTTCAGGTAGAAGCTGGTGTAATAATCCCCTGTCTGTGGCAATCCTTCATCGAGCCGCAGATCGAGACCGCCTTCCTCTTCATCCACCTGGAGCTGTCCATCCTGGTAAGTGCCTCCTGCAGCCTCCACCGTTACCTGATCCATCAGATCCGGAAGTGAATCTGCATCTTCACTCGATTCACCATCAGCGAGGACGATCCCATCAAGCATTGCATGCTCCCGCTCCAGCGGTGTATGACTTTCCAGATCCTTCTCCTGGAACACATCATCAGAAACCTTCGCAAATGGTAGCATATTATCATTCCGATAAACGACATAATTGCTGCTGGCCATGTACGGCTCAAATCCGTAAGGCGCATCAATCGGTTCCTGTTTATCGTACATGATGTATTTCCCATTCAGCAAACCGTACAGATTCGCTCTGTTTCCAAAGCCTGCATAGCGGCTCACGCTTTCTCGTTTCATATCAATATTCAGGTCATAATAATAGAAAAACAGCAGTTCCTTATTCAAAATGCTCGAATAGATACTGACACCCGGAAAACTTTGAACCAAATTCGTATTATTCCGATTATCCGTCTTCCATTCGAGTCTGGTAAAGGTCCCATCCGATTCGAGTACATCCTGAATCAATTCCTGCTGTTCGCTGCTGGCATACCTGTCACTTTTCAGGAATTGGAGCGTGGAATCCTCCACATTGCCAGCACCGGACAGCTGCTTTTCCTGATGGGCATTGATAAGGGGAATGTAAGTCGCAAAGACAACAATAAGACAAAGTCCCAGCATCCATGCTTTCCTTTTGAACGTATAAATAAGGAAAGCAGCCATTACCAGCGCAACACCCCTCCAGACGTACCTCGCCCAGTCGTCCTCCCAATCCAGCGTCACATCATGGCGCAGATGGAGGCAGTACAATAGCACCGCAAGTCCAATCGCCAATAGCAGATGCGCTTTCCTCACCTTAGGCAAAAGTGTCAGACCGACAGCAATGGTTCCGGCAATGACAAACATGGACAAATATTCGAAACGATATTGCGGAGCGGAGAAGCCATTGAAAATGCTCGCGATACGGGGGCTTCCCTGGAAGAAAATGAACAAGATACTCAGCAGCGCAAACAATCGGAATAGCTTGTTCCTATAGAATCCTGCCACACATACAAGGATGACAAATAAAGCAGGCACAAGCAGCGTCCTGCTCGTGAACAGGATATTATCCTCATTCCCATAAAACGGAATCGGGTCGTCAAAAGCCGGCCGGTAATTATTCAAAAATGCATAGACAGACGGTATGAATGAAATCGAACCGATTCCGAAACCAAGCAGTAAAGCAGGAATGAAATAGAGCAGCTGAGACCTGATTGGCAGCTCATCCTCTGATAGCTTGATAACCCAGCGAGCTATGACATAGATTCCGATAAAAATGAAGCTTATGTATGAAAAGTAGAAATTATCGAAAACGGATATCGCCACAGCAGCAATGAACCAATAAGGTTTCCGTTCCCTGATGATTTTTTCCACTCCCAGCACAAGCAGCGGCAGCCACAAAAAGGCATTGGAGAAAAACTCCCAATATACGACATGCCGGAAATAGATGGCGCTGCCCGAATAAAAACACGCCCCGGCAAATGCCGGCAGAAGCGGTATGCGAATATACCGGAAGACTGCAACTGCAAGCAAAAGCGCTGTTGTAAGACGGATGATGCTGACAGGCAGGATGGCTTTCGCCCAGGTAATGACATCCGGATTTCCGATGACATTGGCAATATCGAGAACCTTTATCACAAGCATTGTCAGCAGATACACGATGCTTGTAGAAAAATAATAAGCCAGCTGACTGTATATGCCCCCTCCGAGTCCGAAAGAGAACGAATAGAAAAGGTTCCCCTGTGTATATTGCTCATACAAGTGCTGCTTGAACGGCAGCATCTGCGCCATTCCATCATTCGGTCCGAGCATGATGCGGCCATCCAAGTATCCCCTGATGAAATGCATATGTACCAAAATAGCAAATGTGAGCGCTGCTGAAACAAGCAGCACCACTTTCCACCTACGCTTCATTTGTCACATCCTCACGTCCACTCTTCATGATTTTACTGGTGATGACAAACGTGATCGGCACAGTGAAGAAAACAGCTGCGATTGGTGCCACTGTACCATTCCAGCCGAAGCCCTCGATGAAAATGTATACGAGGACGGAAGACACTGTGATATTGACAGCCTGCGTCAGCGGAAACTGGAAGAATTTCCGCCAGGTCGGTCTTACACCGTACGTAAAGTAACTATTCAAGAAAAATGAAAAAACCATGCTGATGATGATCCCGATCCAATGGGATACAAGATAATGCACATCCGCCAGCTGATAAAAGAGCAAGTATACCAGATAATAACAGATTGTGTTCAGCACACCGACAATGATAAAACGAGTGAATTCAAGCTTCCATATTTTTTTCATAATGTTTCCTAGCCTCGATATTTGTATCTTTTACTAAGTAATGCGGTCTCCGTTTGGTTTCATTGTAGATCCGGCCGATATATTCCCCGATCACACCCAGGCTGACCAACTGCACTCCGCCCAGGAACAGGATGGCAGTGATCAAAGTGAAATAACCCGGTGTGACGACTCCGCGGACCAGCACTTCCACGAATGTATAAAGGATGTATGCCAGTGATAGGAATAATACGATGAAGCCGGCATACAAGCAGGCACGCAATGGTTTTGTGTTGAAGGATACGATACCATCTATGCCATAATCGAGCAATTTTCCAAACGACCATTTTGATTTACCGTTTTGGCGGCAGACATTATCGTAATAGACTGTTTTCTGTTCGAACCCGATCCAGGAAAATAAACCTTTCGAAAACCTATTGCCCTCACTCAGGATCAATAAGGCGTCGATAGCCCTGCGGCTAAGCAAACGGAAATCACCGACTCCATTTTGGATCCGGACATCAATGAATCGGTTGATGATTTTATAGTACATCGTCGAAATAACTTTACGCGGGAAGCTTTCCCCTTTTCTGTTTCTCCGGGCGATCACTTGATCATACCCCTCTTCAAATCCGGCCAACAACTCATGCAGCAGGGAAACAGGATGCTGTAAATCAGCATCGATGACGACCGCACAATCCCCTTGGGCATGCTGAAATCCGGCCAATATCGCCGCCTCTTTTCCAAAATTCCTTGTGAATGACAAATACCGCACATTATAATGCATATCCGCTAACTCTTTCAGTTCCAATAGCGTGGTGTCAGAACTGCCATCATCCACATAGATCACTTCATAATCATAGGATGAATATTGTAATTCCTTGGCAAGTTCATCATAAAAAACCTTTACATTTTCCGCTTCATTAAACGAAGGCACAATTACGGATAGTAATCTCCCAGCCATTCTTTTCCCTCCATTTAGGTATAAACCATTCTCTATGTATTGTTAAAATTGTGAGCGGCTTGACTCCTTATTATACTTCACTACCCTTAATTCGTCAGTTTACATCCTGTTCAAAAGAGGAAATATGTGTAAAAGATAAGTAAAAAAGCTGCCGAAGATGCGTAAATTAGCAGCAATAGACCTGGATGGAACTTATCTCCATGCTGCATGCTGATGCTGTTAAAAAATCACAGCAAAAAAGGGGCTGGAATCATCGGCAGCAAAGCATCGAGGGAAAATGCACTGAAAAACCCGCAAAGAAATTAGACTTTAGTAAAGACGAGATCATTGCCGTCGGCGACAGCATGAATGATCGGATCGTGCTTGAGACCGCAGGGACAAAGGTCGTTCTGGGCAATGCAGCTGAAGAAGTGAAACAGCATTGCGATTAGCCGACCAACACCAATGAAAAAGACGGCGCTGCCAGTATGCTTGAATGGGAAACACAAAAATAGAGGCTGATTTCAGCCTCTATTTTTGTGGTATTCGATTGTACTATATACTTGCGCGCTAGCTGATGGATCCAGATACAGCTTCGCACTATTGACTGCAGTGATCGCCTCAGCGAACCCTGTCGCAATCAGCATATTCTTATTGGGATACTGAACAGCGTCCCCGGCTGCATAGATACCTGGCACATTGGTCGCCATCGCTCGATCAACGATGACTTTATTCTTGTCCGTCTCGATTCCCCAGCTGGCAAACGGTGTTTGCGTCAGATTGACATTTTCATAATAAAGCAGGGCGTCCGTTTCATGCATCATCTGTAAACCTTCCTGATCCACCAGCAATGTATGCAATCCTCCGCTGTTCCCAATCAGCTTGGTCACTTTATGATTGTACTTGACCTGTATCGAGGTTTCCTCCAGCGCTTCGATCACATGAGGAGGAGTATATAGGAAATAATCCTGCTGATTAAGTAATGTCACTTCCTTCGCTGTCTTCTCTAGTGCCATCGCCCAGTCAATGCCGGTCCTATTCATTGCATAGACAGTGACGCGCATATCACGGAATCGCTCAGCCGACTTCAAATAATAATGAAGATTCTTTCCTTCATAAAGCGGCGCCTCCGCAAGCCGCAGCGGTTTCATCTGATAAGTTCCCATTCCGCAGGCAAGGATGATTGTCCGAGCCATATACAGCTTGCCGGCAGTCGTTCCCACTTCAAAAATATCGTTTTGCTGTTTTCTCACCTGTTCGACAAATTCTCCACTCACGACTTCAGGCTCTGCCGATCTGCTTTGCTCAAGCAATTTGCCGACCATCTCCTCTCCCGTCGCGACCGGGTATGCACCTACATCATAAATTTGCTTTTCCGGATAAAACTGCGCCACTTTCCCGCCAAAATCCGATGAAGCTTCGATCAATAATGTCGTCATCCTCCGCAGCTTTGTATAAAAGGATGTATAGAGACCGGTTGTGCCTCCTCCTATGATGATCACATCGTATATAAAATCATTTCGCAATTGGCTATCCTCCCTGCTGCTTGATTTCCATGATAATTCCTCTGATAGAGGGTTACTTTTTCACACTCACACACAATGTATCCAAGCCTATTTTACTGTAAAAAAACTTAAAAGTTATTCACAAAGTATTTTGCCGGGTCGGATACTGTCACCCTTGCTGCATGCTTCCTATTCATTGCAGCTCCCTCAAGCTATATCGCAATTGAATACGCGCCCAGCAGGTTAAACTGCGCGACAGCAAGATACAAATACGGCTTTAGACTCAACTTCGGCGAATCAAAAGCCAGCCGATTACAATATATCGCAAATCATGACGAGTTGACGAATATACCGGATCGCCGCTGCTTCGAACAGCAGTTTTTCACTATTCGACAAAAGCTTACAAGTGAGCGTGCTCCACAAAAAAAGAAGACGCCTCCTGCATAACAGGGTCGCCTTCTTTAATATTCTGCTCTATCTTCCTTCTCCATCCAGGCCTTCATCGGATCTGATGTTTCCTTGTCACGGAGCTGCACCGTATGAATCTTCCGCTTCTCATATGGTTTCCCGATTTCCTGATAAATGAAATCATCATCAAAACCGATTGCAGCAGCATCCTTTTTCGTATAAGCGAAATACAACGCCTTTGGGCGAGCCCAATAAATTGCTCCCAAACACATTGGGCATGGTTCACAGCTGGAATAAATGATGCAATCCTTCAATTCGAAATGCCCAAGATTGCTCGTTGCATCGCGTATGGCCTGTATTTCGGCATGGGCGGTCGGATCATGAAGACTCGTGACCAAGTTCGTTCCTTGTCCGATGATTTCCCCATCCCGGACGATGACAGCACCAAATGGTCCTCCTTTACCGCTATTTACGTTCTCAACAGCAAGCTTACAAGCATAATCTATGTAATGATGATGATCCACTTTCATCTCCTCCTACAGCATACTTACTTTCAGTATAGAATTTTTCATAATTTTTAGCCAGTAAGTCTGGATAGAATGCCGCAGAATCAGGAACAATAAACTTGTTACTTTTCGTAACCTCATATATAATGAAACATAAAAGATTAAGTAAACAGCGCTTTTGAAGAGGTGATGATAGATGAAATCCGCAGAATTATGCCCACGCTTTGAATCAGGAATGGAGCTTCTCAGCAAACGTTGGACTGGGCTTATCATTTTCCGCCTCTTAGAAGGATCACAGCGATTCTCTGAATTGGAATCTTCCCTGCCGATCAGCGGCCGTTTGCTCTCTGAGCGTCTCAAAGAGCTGGAAGCAGCGGGTATCGCAACAAGAACAGTATATCCGGACACACCTGTCCGTATTGAATATGAACTGACAGAAAAAGGTCATGCATTGCGCCCTGTGATTACTTCTATAAGAGAATGGGCGGAAAAATGGGTTACATTGGATGAAAGCGCTCCAACAAAACACTAATTTTTTTAACAGCCTGTCCCAGCCATAGGACAGGTTTTTTTGTGTGATTTTATTCCGAATTGTGAAAATATTACTAAAAATCATTTACATTTTTTCTTAACGGGTATATACTTAAGAGATCATACTGGATAGGAGGTGGGGAGGAAATGCAACGTAAAGCTGCTCTTTTGTTTATTGGCCTTGTATTGTCGATCACATTGCAAGTAATGGTGCTGCATCCGATGTTTCATTTAGGGACAAATGACATCCAACCACAGCACGTCGTCATCCATAAGGCCGATTTACCGGATGATGAAAAACATTGGTTTCCGATCATAACACAAACAGCAGTCCTGACTTTTCTGCCATTGCTGCTTGTCCCGATTATGTTACAAGCACGTATGCTGCAGACCAAGCAGGCAGTCCGGCATTTCCTGCTGGCCGTCTTCTATCAATCGAGTTATCGCTGAATAGTCCTCCTTTTGCTTTAGGTTGTTTTAGCAATCCAAAGGAGGGGACGAAAATGTTTGTGGCAAGAGCGATCATGGTCATAGCACTTTCTGTTAGCGCACTATCCATCCTTGCATACCAAGGTATTGAATTTGTGCATGCGATTTCAGACCTATTCAGCAAAAAAGGATAATAGAAAAAGAGCGTATTCTTGAGGGGGAATACGCTCTTTTTCTATATTAATCGATTAACTTGCCGGGATTCATGATTGCACGCGGATCGATCGCCTGCTTTATCGTGCGCATCAAATCGTACGCTGCCCCATGTTCCTTTGATTGATATCGCTTCTTGCCTACTCCTACCCCATGCTCGCCTGTACAGGTTCCATCATGCGCCAGCGCATAGTCCACAATCTCTTCATGAAGCTGTTTCGCTGCAGCCACTTCACTCGCATCCGCAAAATCCGCCATTGCGATGATATGGAAATTCCCGTCACCCACATGTCCTACAATACCAGCTTCCAAGCCGCTTTCATCCACTGCCCGTCTTGCATGGAGGATTGCCCCGGCAAGCTCGGATATAGGCAAGCATACATCCGTGACAAGCATTTGTTTAGTCGGCGCTCCTTGTATGTAGTAATAAGCAAGATTATGTCTTGCATCCCATAATCTCTCCTGAGCACCCATGTCTGTCTCGGCAAGGAATTCCACTACCTCAAAAGGCTTTAATAGCTCCTCCATCCGTTTAAGCTGATGCTGGAGATGCTCAGTTTCCCCGTTCAATTCGAAGAAAATCGTCGGCTGTTCGATATAGGCTGTCTTGGCGAAATGGTTGACGTGCGCTACAGAGGGTGCATCCACGAATTCAATCCGCGCCAAATCCAGCCCAGCGGTACGAAGTCTTACGACAGCCGTGACTGCTTCTTCAAAATCACGGAAGACTGCACGTGCAGCCACTGTCGCCTCCGGTATCGGATACACACGGAGTGTAAGCTCCGTAATGATGCCAAGGGTGCCTTCCGAACCGGTAAATATCCCCGTAAGATGTAATCCTGAAGAAGATTTCAGCGCTTTTGAACCTGTATGGATGATTTCCCCGCTTGGCAATACTACCTCCATATCCAGTATATTATCCCGCATTGTGCCGTATTTCACTGTATACGAGCCGCTCGCATTCGTTCCAGCCATTCCCCCAAGCGTCGCTTCCGCCCCGGGGTCGACACTGAAGAATAATCCATGCTTCTTCAGGGCATCATTCAATTGGAACTGCGTCAGCCCTGCTCCGACGACAACGTAACCGTCTTTATCTCCAATGGCCTTCAGATCATTCATCAAACCAAGGTCCAGGGAGATTCCTCCGTCATAAGGAATTGCATGTCCCTCCAAGCTGGAGCCTTTCCCAAAAGGAGTGACAGGAATCCCATATTCGTTGGCAAAAGAAAGGATCGCGCTGACCTCTTCCGTGTTTTGAGGGAAGACAACAGCATCGGGATCTGCCGCAGGGTGATAGGATGCATCATGATTATGCTGACCGATGACTGCAGCCGCTGTCGATATCCTCCCTGGATTCACAATCTTACTCAGTTCTTTCACAATGTCCATACCTAGCTGCACCTTCTTTCCATATATAAATAAGCTTAACATGAAGGCTGCGAATTAAAAAGCAGAATAGTTAGAATAAACAAACGCATTATAAAAAAACGTTCATGTATATTTTTCTAAGTAAAAAAAACAATAAAAAAGTAAAAATCGAATTTATTTCACATCTGTAAAATACTTTGATGCCGCGGTTTTCCGGAACGCCAATCAGTATGTGAAATATCACACAAACTCGATAAATGCAATAGTTATTTTAAATACTTTGTTAAAATTGATTAACAATTGATTAGTGATAGAATTATTTATGGCAGTTACAAAAGGTAAGTAATCATTCGAAAAGGTGGAATCTGATATGAACACATATCGCAATAATGAAGATGGATCCATTTCCACTTCTCTAAGAGGTAAGAACTTAATTTCAAATCCTTTTCTAAATAAAGGTGTCGCTTTTACAAAAGAAGAACGGGCAGAGCTTGGCCTTGAAGGCGTATTGCCAGCGACCGTATTGACATTGGATGAGCAAGTGAAGCGTGCTTACGAACAGTTCAATGCACAGCCTAACAACTTGCTGAAAAACAATACATTGAACCAGCTTTACAATCGTAACGTGGTTCTTTACTATCGTCTTTTGACTGATCATCTAAGCGAAATGCTTCCTGTCGTTTATACTCCGACTGTAGGACAAGCCATCCAGGAATACAGCCATGAGTACACACGCCCAGGCGGTGTTTATCTTGATATCAACAATCCGGACGGCATCGAGCAAGCATACGAAAATAATTTGCTTAATTCAGATGAAATCGACTTGATCGTAGTCACTGACTCCGAAAGCATCCTTGGAATCGGCGACTGGGGTGTCGGCGGCCTGAATATCTCCATCGGTAAATTGGCTGTATACACAGCAGCTGCTGGCATCGACCCTAACCGTGTACTTCCAGTCGTAATCGATGCTGGTACAGATAATGAAAAATTGCTTAACGATCCGCTTTATGTCGGTAACCGCCATAAACGTGTACGCGGCGAGCAATATGATCAATTCATCGATGCTTTCATCAGCAAAACAGTAGCGAAATTCCCTAACGTACTTCTACACTGGGAAGACTTCGGCAACCGTAACGCTCGCAACATCATTGATAAGTATGGCGACAAGATCCTTACTTTCAACGATGATATCCAAGGAACTGGCGCCATTACACTTGCAGCTGTGATGAGTGCTTGCAAAGTAGCTGGCACACCAATCAGCGAGCAGCGCGTCGTTGTATTCGGTCCTGGTTCTGCAGGTATCGGTAACGCAGACCAAATCGCTGCTGCCATGGTACTTGATGGCATCTCCAAAGAAGACGCATTGAAAAACTTCTGGGCTATCGACCAACGCGGTCTTTTGACTGATGACATGGATGGCATTGCTGATTTCCAGAAACCATACCTTCGTTCTGCTGATGAAGTAAAAGACTGGAATAGAGAAGATGGCATCATCGGACTAGCTGAAGTCATCCGCCAAGTGAAACCGACTATTTTGATTGGTACTTCCGGTCAAGCTGGTGCATTCAGTGCCGAAATCATCAAAGAAATGGCAAAACACGTAGAGCGTCCAGTCATCATGCCTATGTCCAATCCGACTCCGCTTGCTGAAGCAATTCCGAAAGACTTGCTTGAGTGGACTGACGGTAAAGCATTGATCGCAACAGGAAGCCCGTTCGACCCTGTTGAATACAAAGGTACGACTTACCACATCGGTCAAGCGAACAACGCCTTTGCTTTCCCTGGTCTTGGACTTGGCTCCATCGCTGTAAAAGCAAGCCGCATCACTGATTCCATGTTTGCCGCTGCAGCCAATGCAATCGCGGACATGGTTGAAAGCAATGTACAAGGCGGTTCCTTGCTTCCAGCAATCGACGAACTTCAACCTGTTTCAACCGCTGTTGCAGAAGCAGTTGCCAAAGCTGCAATCGAAGACGGCGTATCTGATGCAAAACCTGAAGAAATCAAAGACCTTATTGCTAAATCTGTATGGAAACCAGAATACAAAACCATCAGAGGCTAAGATTTTAAAGAATTTCTCATGGTGCAGGTGACTCCTTCATAAGGAGGCACCTGTATTAATTTTGACAATTCGAGCAAGATATCTACTGTAGGGAGTGGAATGAACATGAGTTTTGGTGAAATTTTCATCATTCTAATACCGATCTTCTTCGTAATCCTTCTTGGATTCATCGCAGGGAATCGGGGCATATTCAACAAAGAAACATCCAAAGGGATCAACACACTTGTAACAAAAATCGCATTGCCAGCACACTTATTCGTCGGGATCACAACTACTTCCCGTGAAACGATTTTCGATAAAGCTTCTTTCCTTGGAGCATTGATCATCGGTGTTATCGGATTCTTCATCGTTGTACTTCTTGTCACTAAATGGACTACTAAATACGATTTCGTACAATCAACGATGTTTTCCTTGAACTCGACTCAGCCAACGTTCGCCTTCATGGGTATCCCGGTTTTGGGAAGTCTGTTTGGCGCCGAAGCAATCGCTATTCCAATTGCTTTGATGGGTATCATCGTTAACGCATTACTTGATCCACTGTCCACCATCCTTGGTACAGTAGGTGAACGTAACCGCGGTACAGGATCAGATGAAAAACAAGAAAGCTTGTTCAAAGTAACAATGAAATCCATCCTGCATGGTCTCAGCGAGCCGCTTGCTTGTGTACCTATCATCGGTTTGCTTCTTGTGCTTATCTTTAACTTCCATCTGCCTGAATTAGGCGAAAAATCACTAGATCAAATCGGTGATGTCGTATCCGGTGTTGCATTGTTTGCAGTCGGTGTCACAATCGGTATCAATAGAATCAAACTAAGCTTCTCTGCATTCTCGATCGCAATCCTGAAAGCAGTCGTTCAGCCGCTTGCTATGATTGTCATCGCGCTTGCACTTGGTTTGAAACATGATGATCTTGTAATGGCAGTATTGCTTGTATCCTTCCCAGGTTCCGCGGTTGCATCCATGATCGCAATTCGCTTCAAAAGCTTGGAAACAGAGGTTGCTTCCGCTTTCGTAATCAGTGCCATTATGTCCATCATCACCTTGCCGTTCCTGATCACGGCGATAATGTAAAAATAAAAGGAGTATCCCCTGATAGAGGGGATGCTCCTTTTTTTATTTGACGGCAGGAAGGTCATCTGATTTCGACATTTCGTCTCGCAAGTAATCCATGTATCGTTCCAGAGTGGTCAGAATTTCATCTCGTTCATCATCCGACAAGTCACCGGCATGCTGCAACTTTTTATATGGATATGCACTCACTTTACTTCCTTCCTTTCATTATAAGTTGATTATATTTATAACTACTGTATACCCCGCTCCCAAGGCAAGAAACATATGTAATACAAATGTAACGGAATTTTCAAATAATTATATCTAAACAAAGCGCTATTGTCCACTTCAGACAATAGCGCTTTGTTTTCGTCTTATTTAATGATCCTTACACGCTCTTCCAATGGTTTGAATTCTTTATCACCAGCTGGCATTGTCGGTTTACCGAATGGCATCTGTCCACGAAGCTTCCAGTTGGATGGGATATCCCACTCTTTTTGAATCGCTTCATCAACCAATGGGTTATAATGCTGCAGGCTCGCGCCAAGTCCTTCCATTTCCAGCGCAGTCCAGACAACAAGCTGATGCATACCAGAGGTCTGTTCAGACCAAATCGGGAAGTTGTCTGCATAGAGTGCGAATTGCTCCTGCAAACCTTTTACAACCGTCTCATCTTCGAAGAATAGCACTGTGCCATATCCATTGCGGAATGATGCGATTTTCTCTTCTGTTGGTGCAAAGTTGTCAGCCGGCACGACTGCACGAAGCTGTTCTTCTGTTATATCCCAGAAACGGTCATGCTTGTCTCCAAGAAGTACGATGGCACGTGTGCTTTGGGAGTTGAACGCAGATGGCGTGTATTTAACTGCAAACTCCACAATCTCCTGAATACGCTCATCAGAAATAGGAGACTCCTTAGCTAATCCATAAATGGATCGTCTGTTTTCTAATGCCTTGAAAAAATCCTGAGTCATTACTTATCCCTCCAAAAAATTGTATTACCGTTAGATAGCTTACCCTTTTTGATAACCAACCATTAGTTACCTATGATAATGGGGTTACTTTCAGTAATTAATTTAACCCATTCGAAAGAATCCGTCAATAAAAAAGCGCTGCAAACAAGCAGCGCCCGACTTCCTATAAATGAATATCGACACCAGGACCAACCTGCAGTCCAAGCAAACTCCAAATAACGAACATAATGATCCATGCAGCCAAGATGATGACCGCAAATGGCAGCATGAGCGACATCAGCGTACCTAGACCAGCCCGTTTATCATACCGTTTCATGAAGCCAAGCAGCATGACCACATAAGGGCTCATCGGGGATAAAATATTGAAAGCCGAGTCCCCGATACGGAAGGCTACCTGCGTATAAGCGGGGTCATATCCCAACTGGTAAAACATCGGTACGAATACTGGCGCAAGCAGCGCCCACAGCGCGGAACCGCTTGTGATGAACAGATTGACGATGGCACTGATCAGCGTGAAGCCGACCATAGCCCCTACACCTGTCACATTCATATTCTCCAAAGCCACACTGCCATTGACAGCAATAATCGTACTGATATTCGTCCATTCAAAGTATGCAATGAATTGAGCAGCTGCAAATACCAGGACGATGAATCCGGACATCTCCTTCATTGCAATGCCCATCTTTTCCGGAATGTCCGAAACCTTCTTCAATGTACCAGTAGTAAATCCATAGGATACCGCCAGGATGATGAAGAGGATCAAAATCAAAGGAACGATATTACTCAAAAACGGTGATGGGATGACTGTCCCCTCTTCTCCGCGCAGGATACCGTTGGAAGGGACGATAAGCAAAGAAACCAGAATGACATAAATCCCCGCAGCAATCAATGCATTCCGGACACCGCGTTTCTGCTCCGGCCGCAATTTTTCAATCTGTGCATTGAGTATGCCTTTGTCGGCAAAGGCAGGATCATAATCACCAAGCCGAGGTTCGATCAATTTCTTGGAAACGAACGCTACGACGAAAACGAGCATGATGGTAGATGCAGCCATGAAATACCAGTTATCTAGCGGGGAAACTGCCCGCGCATCACTATACTGTCCTTGGATGACTTCCGTGGAAATGCCTGACAGCAAGACATCTGTTCCCGCTATCAAGAAATTCGCTGTAAAACCAGCAGATACAGCGACGAACGATGTCAGCAGTCCCGCAATCGGATGCTTGCCGATGGAATAATAGATCATTGCGGCAAGCGGCGGTATGATTACCATTGCAGCATCCGAAGCAATGTTTCCCAAAACACCGGTAAAGATGATCATATATGTAACAAGACTCTTCGGGATATTCATCACCATCCCGCGCATGACCACTTCAAAGAATCCGACGTGCTGCGCAAGCCCGATACCGAACATCATGACCAGCACAAGACCTAACGGGGCAAACCCAGTGAAGTTTTCAAGCATAGAGGATAAAGCAAATGTCAATCCCTCTGTCGATATCATGTTGTTAACTTCCACAACCTCATTTTCCGGTGTGGTGACGGATACGCCAAGCATGCTCATGATCCAGGAAACAATGGCGATGATTACTGCCAGGTAAATGAAAAGCATGAATGGATCAGGCAGCTTGTTCCCAGCCCGCTCTATTGCCGAGAGAAATCTCAGAACCTTCCCCTCTTCCTTTCCAGGCTTTTGCGAGCCGCCATTTCGAACCTGATTTTCCATCTCTTTACCCCCGATCTGTTAGTTAGGTTAATATAGTCGGCTTCACACCATCTGGAATAGGGTTTGTATATCCATTCGGTCCCAGTCGCCTTTGCATTTCAAGCTTTGCAGCTTCCAGCTGCTCTGGCTTTTCGAATAAAGATAGTGCTGTAGCAGCCATCACTTCGCTTGCATACAGCATTCCTTTTTGGGCCAGTGATGTTTTCCCTTGTGATACCACTTGCCATGTATGCAATGGCGTCCCAACAGCGAAGCAGGCCGCATGGAACTGAACAGTTGGTGTGATTCTGCTCACATCGCCCACATCAGTCGAACCATATTGAAAATTCTCCGAATCATGGTATGGAATCGGCCTCGCAAGGATTGGCGAAGCATCCATTTCCTCTTCCCATAATGGTGCATCCTTTCCGATCAGCTGCAGAATCGATCGTTTATCGGAAGCAATATCTTCTTCACTCAAGGTCATCTGAATACCTCTGGCAAAATCAAGCTCCTCCGTTATATAGTCAGGGACTTTGATACGCTCCACCTGTTCCTGCATGATTTGCTCAAGGACTGTATTGCGGATGAATCCGGAACAAGCTTTATCGAATGTTATCTCCAGCTCGGTTTCTGTCATCAGTGCTGCCCCCCGGGCGATCTTTACGACCCGCTGATAGATGCTCTCCACCTGTTCCGCCTCTGGTGCCCTGACTAAATAAAGGACCTCAGCTTCAGGCTGGACAACATTTGGAGAGACACCGCCTGCATTCGTAATCGCATAATGCAAACGCGCGTCCTGCACAACATGCTCACGGAGGAAGTTAGTGCCGATATTCATCAGTTCGACAGCATCCAGTGCGCTCCTGCCTAAATGAGGCCCTCCTGCTGCGTGTGCACTTTTCCCCTTGAACTTGAAATATACTTGATAATTGGCCAGCGTCTCCGCTCTTTGCACCCCGCTGTGCGTATAAGGATGCCATGTAATGGCTGCATCGGCATCATCGAAAATCCCCTCTTTCGCCATGAAGGTTTTACCTGATCCACCTTCTTCTCCCGGACAGCCGTAATAACGGACAGTTCCTCTCAATCCGTTTTCCTTCATATATTCCTTGACTGCCAATGCAGCTCCAAGCGCACTTGTACCAAGCAGATTATGTCCGCATCCATGACCCGTCCCTCCCGGAACGATTGCTCTTTGTTCAATGACTCCTGCCTCTTGGCTTAAATCCGACAGTGCATCGAATTCCCCCAAAAAGGAAATGACCGGCTTGCCTGCACCGAAATTCGCCACAAAAGCCGTCTCGATTCCCGCAATTCCGCGCTGGACTTCAAATCCTTCTTCCTCCAGCACATCCGCAAGGAGAGCAGCAGATTGTTTTTCTTGAAAGCGCAATTCCGCGAACTCCCAAATCCGTTCACTTACCGCGCATAGCTTTTTTGCTTTATCCTTTAAAAGGCCATCGATCGAAATTGTCTCCATTAACTATTCCTCCTTGGTACGCGAATCACATGTTAGCTTTCCTCACCTGTGATGTTACATGTAGATGAGGGAATTCGCAATAGAATATCGTCAAAAAAGTCTAATAATTCAATTTTTATTGTAAGTTATTTTAACATACCTTAAGGAAAACGCTTACATATTCGACAAAAAAACAGGAAGTCTCCTCTTCCTTTTGGAAGAAAACTTCCTGACCTGCACATCAATGAGTGAATTGCGCATCATAAAGACGGCGATATGCACCTTCTTTTTCTAATAGCTCACTATGCTTCCCTTCTTCTGCAATGCCTTGCTTTGTGACCATGATTATCTTATCAGCGTGTTTAATTGTAGCCAGTCGGTGCGCGATGACCAATGTCGTCCGCCCCTCCGACAGCTCATCCAGCGCTTCCTGTATCTTCACTTCCGTCTCTGTATCCAGCGCAGATGTCGCTTCATCCAAAATAAGGATCGGGGGATTTTTCAGGAATACACGCGCAATGGATATACGCTGTTTCTGTCCGCCGGAAATCATCACGCCGCGTTCGCCGATGACGGTATCCAAACCATCCGGCAGTTCTGCAAGGAAATCTGTCAGCTGCGCCCTTTGCGCCGCTTCCTCTATCTCTTCATCCGTTGCATCAAGCTTACCGTAAGCAATATTCTCTTTGATCGTGCCACCGAACAAATAAACATCCTGCTGCACAATCCCGATTTGACCGCGGAGGGAGGCAAGCGTCATCTCATCGTTCGGTATACCGTCGATGGTGATCTGGCCTGCATTCCGTTCATAAAATCGCGGCAGCAAGCTGCATATCGTCGATTTACCGGCTCCTGATGGACCGACAAAAGCGACGGTTTCTCCAGCATTGATGGAAAAACTGATATCTTTCAGGATCGAGCTCCCCTCTTTATATCCGAAAGATACATTCTCATAGCGGATATTCCCGGCCAATGAATCCACATGCTTGGCATCTGGGGCGTCTTTTATATCCGGATCAAGCCGCATGATATCCATATAACGCTGAAAACCAGCAATCCCCTTCGGATACAGCTCAATGATTGCACCGATTTTCTGAATCGGCTGGAAGAATACATTCGTCAGGAGGATAAAGGCTACCAAATCGCCATATGACATCCTGTCCTGGATGATGAACCATGCCCCAGCCACCAACTGGAATACTGCTATGAATCGCATCAACATATAAGTAACGGATAAATTCAATGCCATGATCTTATAGGATAGCAGTTTTGTCAGGCGGTAGCGTTCATTATTGACCTTGAACCGTCCTTCTTCATGCGCTTCATTGGTAAAAGCCTGGACAACACGGATACCGCCGACTGTGTTTTCGATACGGGAACTGAAGTCCGCTGTATCTTCATTCATCCTCCTGGAGGCTTCTGTCATTTTCTTATTACAATAAAGGACAATCCAGAATAAAATCGGTACAACAAGCATTGTCATCAATGCAAGCGGCCAATTGATGAAGAACATGATCAACAGCGCACCAGCAATGGTCATCACCGCTATGAACAAATCTTCCGGTCCATGGTGGGCCATCTCACCGATCATGAATAAATCGTTTGTCAGACGGGAAATCAAATTCCCTACCTTTGTATTATCGAAGAAGCGGAAACTCAATTTCTGCATATGTGTAAACAGCTGCTTCCGCATATCACGTTCAATATTGATACCAAGCTTATGTCCCCAATAGGTTACGATGTATTGCATGACTGTACTCAAGCCATATACGATGAACAGCAGGATACATGCAGTTACGATCCAGCTCCAGTTCTCCGTCGGAAGCAATCGGTCCACCATCATATTTACACCGATCGGAAAACCAAGCTCCAGTATAGCTACAAAGACTGCGCTGCCGAAATCCAGCATGAACAGCCGTTTATACGGTTTATAAAAAGCAAAAAAATCCTTTAACAAGAACCAACACTTCTTTCCAGGAATGATTATCACTCTATTTTACATAAAACAGCCCGACAGCGCATCCATTTATCAGAATTCAGTACACAAAAAAACCGGCGCACCCGGGCACCGGTCTCCCCCTCATACTCCTTCTTCGACTCGCCGGAGCTCTTCTTGCTCCCCGGCAATCAATTTATCCAGGAAGTAAGCAACGCCCAGATCATCGTTTGATTTCGTAACATGCGTGGCAATTTCCATAAGCTCTGTCATCGCATTTTCCATGGCAACACCGTTGCCGGCAACCTCGAACATACTGATATCATTCGGACTGTCCCCAACCGCATAGATATCTTCCTTTTGGATTCCATACTTTTCAGCAAGCATGGTAACGGCATAGCCCTTACCTGAATTACTTGGTAATATCTCCAAAATATGCTCTCCGGAAGAGGTCACTGTGATTTTGGAATTCTGGCTGATTGCCTTATACACTTTAGCGAGATTTTGAAGATCGAAACTGAAGCAAAGGATCTTGAAAATCGTATTTTCATCAGTGAAAATATGATCTATATTCGGTACAAAGCGAATGCCGGATTGCTTGAATTGAGACATGGCACCGATCCAGAGCTGCTCCAGGTTTTCATCCGGATTGGCCGAAACCACCTTATCCAATTCCGCTTTCAGCTTCTCTTCCCCATTATATGGAGACAGCAGCTCCGTTTCTGTATACACTTCAAAATAGATGTCCTGTTCGACAAGGAAATCAGCAATTTCCTTCGCCAATTCTTTCTCAAAGATAATCTTGTTAAGTAATCTATAGCCTGTGTCATGAATCGTGCCGCCATTGGATGCGATGATCGGGATGTCCAAATCATCGCCTACAAGGGATTTTACATCGAATGTCGCACGGCCGGTACTGATGGCTACCAGCATATCGGCATCCACGGCGCGTTTGATGGCCGCTTTATTTTCTTCGGGGATTTGACTCTCGGTATTCAATAATGTTCCATCCAAATCGATCGCGATCATTTTTTTAGCCAAGTAAAATCCTCCTAATAAGATTTTTATGTAGTCATTCCTGCCATTATTAAATTATAATGGTTTATTGTGGGACTTTTCAATCGAGAGCAGATGAAGAGGTTTCATCTTATAACGAAAGAGGAAAAGGCTTACATATTATAACACAATAATCATACAACTCAGGAGGTACAGAATATGCAGAAAAAACAATCAAGCAGCTTATTGTATTTTTTTGGTGCATTAGGCGGCTTGCTTTATGGCTATGATACCGGAGTCATTTCTGGTGCGTTGCTGTATATTGATGAAGATCTCGGCCTTACTTCCTTTACAGAAGGATTAGTCGTCAGTTCCCTTTTGGTCGGCGCCATCATCAGTGCCGCAATCACTGGAAGAGTCACGGATAAAATAGGACGTAAAAAGACGATAATCAGCGCCGGTATCCTGTTCCTTATCGGTGCATTGACTGCTGGATTGGCTGTCAATGTAACGATGATGGTCATTGCCCGTGTCATTCTTGGTTTAGCCGTCGGATGTTCCACTACTATTGTACCACTATATTTATCAGAGCTTGCTCCGAAAGAAAAGCGCGGCTCTCTTGCTTCATTGAATCAGCTGCTGATCACAATCGGTATTTTATCCTCATACCTGGTGAACTACGCTCTATCCGATGCAGGCGCATGGCGCTGGATGCTTGGACTGGCCGTCATTCCCGCAGCGATCCTGATCATCGGCATGATTTTCATGCCAGAAAGTCCGCGTTGGCTTTTAACGACCGGTAAAGAAGATCAAGCACGCGCCATCCTGAAACGTGTGCGCGGTGAGAATGCTTCCATTGATGAAGAGGTTGCCGAAGTCATGAAAACAGAAGAAGAAGACGAAGGCGGTATGAAAGAATTGCTCTCCAGCTGGGTGCGGCCTGCATTGATTGCCGGCGTGGGAATTGCCTTTTTCCAGCAGTTCATCGGCATCAATACAATCATCTATTACACTCCGATAACGTTGGAGAATGCTGGCTTTGGAGATTCCGCCGCCATACTTGGTACTGTCGGCATCGGGGCAGTCAACGTATTGATGACGATCATCGCCATCCGTTTTGTCGACAAGATCAACCGTAAGACTTTGCTTATGGCAGGTAATATCGGTATGGTTGCCAGCTTGATCGTCCTATCCACCGTCAACTTGCTTGCACCTGATTCGACAGCTGCAACATGGGCAATCATCGTTTGCCTCGGCACATTCATCATCTCTTTCTCGACAACCTGGGGACCAGTCGTCTGGATCATGCTGCCGGAACTATTCCCTACCAGCGTCCGCGGAATCGGAACAGGTGTGGCTACCTTCGCTTTGCACGGGGCTAACTTGATTGTTTCCTTGCTATTCCCGATTTTGCTCCGCACAATCGGTATCAGCTCCCTATTCTATATTTTCGCCGTCATCGGTATCCTAGCCTTCCTGTTCGTGAAATTCTTTACTACGGAAACACGCGGGAAGAGCCTGGAACAAATCGAGGAAGATTTGCGCAAACGCAGTGCAGTTTAATCCAAACGAAAAGCCGCCCAGCCTGGGCGGCTTTTACTTCGATAACTTTTTCTTTTTAAATGTAAGGAGGGTTACCGCCAAAGCCGCAATGGTCCATCCCCCAAGCCAAAGGATATCTCCGCGATAGGAGGAGAATGCCTCGCCATTGATCGCTCCCATACAAGCTTCCATTATATAGTTACCAGGCGAATAGCCTAAGATGTCAGCTATCACACTATCCGAAAAATACATCTCAATCATCGGACTGAAACCGAAAAGGAAGCTAAGCGGCAAAATATACATTGACGTTTGTACCAGATTTTCACTTAGTAAGCCAACCAAAGTGCCCATTGCAGCAAAGAAAATTACAGCCAATAGCAAGATGATACAAAGTAGGAGCGGACTTTCCATTCGAACGTCTATGATCAGTATAGGTACAACAAAAGTAATGACGGTCAAGATAACCGAGATTATACTTTTTCCGATCATGATCTCAGCGGCTGTTGCAGGTGAAAGCAATAAAACTTGCAGTGTATTCTTCTCTTTCTCTTCCCCAATCAGGACTGCCTGTGCATACATCGTTACAAACGCAACGGCCTCTAAAAAAATAAACGAAAGTGCGAAGTCTTGCTCCCCATCCAGCCGGCTAAAAATCACAGCCAAAAATAGAGGCACGAATAGGACAGATAATATTGTGAAATTCGACTTTATATCGTGGTATTCCTTTACAAGCATGGCGGATAAACGAGCCGTATTCATGCTAATTCCCTCCCTGTCACTTCGATGAATATATCTCCCAGAGTCGGCTGATCGGAGTGAACGGCAGCTACTTCTTCTGCCTGCATATACCTATATAGGCGATCTGCACCGACAGGATCATTTTTGATTATTTCTTTACGTCCATCTTTCAGCTCAAGATGTATGGTGTTTTTTGCATACTTACGCTGAAGCAGACACGGTGCATCCAATTCCCGGATTTGTCCTTCATTCAGGAATGCAACTCGATCACAAAGCTGCGCGGCTTCTTCCATATTATGTGTTGTCAGGAAAATCGTCGTCCCCTCCCGGTTCAAATCCCGCAAAAGGTCATGCATCTTCTGCACATTACCTGGATCCAAAGCCGATGTCGGTTCATCCAGAAAGAGTATTTCCGGCTTGTGCAGGACAGCCCGGGCAAGCAGTACACGCTGCTTCATTCCTTTGGACAGTTTTTTTACTTGCTTTTTCTTATCATTTGCCAATCCCACCAGGTGCAGTACCTGTTCCACTCTTCCTGCAGCAACATTATAAAGCTTTGCATAGAAATCCAGATTGCGCTGTACAGTCAACCGGTCATACAACCCACTGTTATCCGTCAAGATACCTATCCTTCCTAAATCTGCGTCTTTTATTTTAGCTGCCGGCTTGCCCAAAATAGTAACATCTCCAGCAGTTTGCAGAAGCTGACCTGTAAGGATCTTGACAGTCGTTGTTTTCCCAGATCCACTTGGGCCCAGGAAACCAAAGACCTCCCCTTTTTTCACATTGAATGAGACTTGCTGCAGTGCACGCTGCTGGCCGAAGACCTTGGATAAATCATTTACCTGTAATGCGTACTCCATGTTGCTGCTCCTTTCCGTTTGTAACGGTTGATAATCACAGCTTAACGCCCTTTACGGAAAAACGCTGTAAAATCAAGCTTAATGGAAACCTAAAAAGACGAATGGAGCAAATGAAGGGATGAATGCTGCAATATCCAAGCTGAGTGGGGCACTTACAGACCGAGCATTCCCTTCAATTCCTCAAAGCGGTTTTTGGATAGCGGGACCGAGCTGCGTGAATGATCATCCAGAATCAAACTGAAGCTATTCCGTGTCCAGGTGACCACTTCCTTCACCTGCTGCAGATTCACCAGATAGGATCTGTGACAGCGAAAGAATCCGAATGCCCTTAGCCGCCCTTCTAATTCCTGAAGCGTATATGTACATGGAAATACTCCATCTTGAAGGTGCAGCTGTGCCATTCCTTCGCTGCTTTCAATAAAGTTGATATCAAACGGATTGAAGAGAATGATCTTATCATCGATTTTTGCTGGGATCTTTTCCAATTTGACTGGCTGAAGCACCTCTTCTTCTGCGGCATCTTCATCCTCTTTCTCTTCGATAGCTATTCGTTTACAGCTTTTATCCGTCAGCGAATAGACATGATCTGTCAACGCCAATGCATTTTCCAAATCTATAGTGGTAAGGAGGATGGTTTTATCTTTCTTTTTGAGCTCATCGATGATGCGATGGATGATCAAGCTCGTTTCCAGGTCTACATTCTGTTCCGGTTCTTCCATGATGACTATTGGCTGATCCTGCACAATCAGCCTTCCGATCTGCAGTCGGCGTTCCTGTGAAAAAGTCAGCTTGCCGATTTTGGTCGTTCGCCATTCACGCAAGCCGACTTGCTGCATCACTTCTTCCAGATCCACCTTGCTTCCATGGATTTTCCGAAAGAAAGCAAGGTAATCCTTCACTCTCATCCTCGTGTAAGCTGCATCTTCCAGATACAGAAAGCCGATTCTATCATTCACGGAATGCAGGTTTTCGATATTTTCACCGAATAGTAGTACACTACCGGTAGAAGGATTTTCTTTTTTGTTAATTATTTTAAGAAGCTGATTCCCGATCACTTTATTGCAGCGAATCACATAGCACTCCCCTGCTTTCAGCTCTATATCGATTGGAGGCAGGAGCATCGTATTACGTGATGTCTTGCTGAGATTTGCAAATTGCAATGTCGTCATTTATGTATCGCCCCCCATTTTACTTTTATTGTAAAGCTAACGTCATGAATTGGAAATACCGAATCGGAGGTGAGGAGCATTGAAAAAGAATATTGATGATTACCTTAACGAAGGCATATATGGAACAAAAGAAACAAAGGCAAGTGAAAGGAAGGAATATCTGGGAACTTTGCGGGAGCGGACCATTCTGGCAATGACTGAAGGGGAGGTCGTCCAGCAAAAGGGACTGCAGCAGCTGGAAACAGCGATGAAAAGCTATCCGGATGCATCCTTGCGTTTATCTGGCGAAGTGAATATGCGCTTCTTCAAGCCCTATAAAACACTCGCGTCATCCTACCGTATCCCCTACACATCCGTCACCAATCAAGGAGTCGATGTGGATATTGCACTCGTGCTGCATGTCGACCATGCAATAGATAAGCAGGAAATCTTCTTGGAAGAAAAAGAAGCCCCTGCAAAGAGCATCGAAAAAACGGACCATTCTTTTTCTTCCATGCTTAAGAATATCTTTAAAAGGTAATAGAACTGTTAAGCGCTAGTAAGATTCATGTGATAGCCCGACCGAAAGGAGTAATAAATTTGTATACATTCCATGCAAAAGATCTATCCACCAAGACACATTATAAAATACTCACAGGAAGCATCATCCCTAGACCGGTAGCCTTCATCACAACCAAGTCCGAGGAATCGGATGCCGTGAATGCTGCACCTTTCAGCTACTTTTCAATCGTCAGTGCAGCGCCTCCGATCATCAGTATTTCCATACAGCGCGCAGAGGGCAGACAGAAAGACACAGCACGTCATGCCATTCGCTCGGGGGAACTTGTCGTCCATATCAGCACCGAGCCGATCGCCGAGGATATCAATAAGACCGCAGCTACCTTGCCTGCCGAAGAAAGTGAGCTTGATCACACCGGTTTGACGCTTGTCCCGAGCACATATATCTCGGTTCCCGGAATCAGCGAAGCTTCCATCCGGATGGAATGCACTTTATATGATCATATCGAAATAAAGGATGAGGAAGGAGCTGTCACAGCAGACCTATTGCTCGCCAAAGTGGCAGGCTATCATCTTTCTCCGGAAGTTTATGATGACAGTACCGGGTATCTAGATGCAAAAGCAATCCAGCCAATCAGCCGTTTGGCTGGCAACGATTATAGTAAGCTTGGTGAGCTATTTACACTGAAACGCCCCAAATGACAAGGAGAGTGGAATATATCCATACGTATGCGACCTGGCATCATTCACCAGTATTCATGCCTGTGCAGAAGCATTGAAAACACACCTTCCTGTGATCGACATACTCATCAACAATGCCGGCATCATCACACCAAAAAAGCAATATACCGCTGATGGCTTGGAAATGATGATGGGAGTGAATCACTTTGGACACTTCCTGCTGACCAATTTGCTGCTGGGACAGATCAAGGCAGCCCCACAAGGGCGGATTGTCGTCGTGTCCTCCGGTGCTTATAAAATCGGAAAAATCAACCTTCATGATTTAGACGGAACGGAATCCTATACGCCTTGGCGGAATTATGGCCACAGCAAGCTTGCCAATCTTTTGTTCACCAAGGAGCTCTCCCTGCGGCTGCATCATTCGAATGCCACAGTGAATGCGCTGCATCCAGGAGCCGTCAGTACGAGTCTAGGCGTGGACAGACACACCGGTTTCGGCAAAAAAGTCCATCAGTTGCTCCGTCCTTTTTTCCAATCACCCGCCAAAGGAGCTGATACCGCTTTGTATTTAGCAGAAAGCCCTGAGGTTCAGCATGTATCCGGCGGATATTTTTATAAACGGCGGATACAGGAAGTGAAGGGACAGGCGGATAATGAGGAATTATCCAAACAGCTATGGGCAATGAGCGAAAGAAAAGTGGGATTGACTGTATAGTCAATCCCACTCTGGTACTAATAAGCCGCGCTCCCTCAACAGCTCGATCGCCTCGTCCATTATCGACTCATCATCTGCAGCCAGGGTATGGAGATGGATGCCCTCCGTCAATTCAGATAAATAGCCTGCTCTGCTGTTTGCAATCCTTTCAATGAACTTCTTGACTTCCCGGCGGCTGGAAACCATGATGGAGGCTGTTATTTGTCCGTAAACAGGATGTTCCACCCGGACATCCTTCACTGTCACTCCCAAGTCGACAAGCAATTGCAGCTCTTCCTCTGTTCGTCCAGGAGCATGCTGGCAAGCTACGATTCTTTCCACTGAATAAACTGGCTGCTGCTGCAGTATATATCCTTCACTGGTAGCAATGATCGGATGCTGCTCTGCTTTCAGGAGCGTGACATCGCCTACGATCACTTGCCTGCTGACATTCGCTTCCTTCGCCAATTCACTTCCCTTGAGCGGGCCATTTGCTGTCTGCAGCTTTTCCAGCAGCCATTTTCTGCGCGTCTTCCCCAATAGCTTCTTTTTTTCTTGAACCATTCTGATCCGTCCTTTTTTCTGTTTCCTGTATTATAGCAAATAAAAAAGGCACAGCCATACCAGCTGTGCCTTAGTCTGCATACACTTCCTGTTCTTTTTGTCCCGGAAGCACTTTCCATGGGGTCTGCTGCAGGAATTCGAAGTAAAGAGGAGCAAATGGATGTCCGACATCCGAATTCCATGGTTTATTTGCACCTGTGAAGTGGACGATGGCCGGGGATTGACGCGCCTCCTTATAGCGTTTCCGTTCCGCAAGCTCCGGCGGTGTCTTGGTCTTGAGTATGATGAAGGATTGAGCGTTCCATCTTGGGTGTATCGGCTTCCACTTATCCCAAAGGATGGCATTCAAAGCATCCTGATCATGCAAGTAAAGGAACTCTGGATCATTGTTTTCATCAATGAATTGCAGTACCTTTTTTGAAATATCCTGTTCGCGCCAGCCTTCCATGTCGATGACCATCATACCGGAATTGAAATATTTACCCTCCGTCGTGATGTTCATCTTTTCCAGCCTCCGCAGCTGCCCGGCATCCTCCACTGCCGCCAGCAATTCACCATCCAAGTCCATGTCACACAACTCGGAAATGTCTGTAAGGACCAATGTATCGCAATCGATATAAATGACTCGCCCGACAGCTGGATCGGTTATGATTTCCGGAATGGAAATGCGGTAATAAGCTGTTTTATTGATATATCTGCTTTCTGTTGCATTCTTATATGATTCGGTATCTATGGTCAGAAAACGGATCGGGACACCGAATTGCATCGTCGTCTTCATCAGCCTCCGCTTATTCGGCTTGGTAATGCCTCCGTCGATTACATATAGCATGACTCGTCTGTTTCGATTGACATTTGTAAGCAGTGATGCCAGCATCACACCAAGGTGGTGGGCGTAATTATCATCCGCACTGGAAACAACATGAATTGTATCTTTGTGATGCAAGACGTTCATCCTCCTTTGAAATCGTATCTTTCTGTACCCCGCATTCCATTCCTGAAAACTTTCATCAGTGAAAATAAGCAGATAGGACCCGTTAATTATTTGATAATTAGGACAATTATCAGGTTAAAAAGAGCTATTACAACAAATGCAATTGCAATAGCTCTTAGATCAAGTTCCTGATCACGATAGCGGCTGATGGAGTTCCCATCCCAGCTTCAATATTTCTACGATATAATCTGCAACTTCTTCCGGATTCAGATCATCAGTTGTAACGCGTGCATTATGCTCTGCATAAATCGCCTGCCGTTCATCGAAAATCCGCTGAACCTCATCCACCGACTTATTATGCAGTACCGGGCGATTCTCGATCAGCAGATCCATACGTTCCTTCCACCGATCCCAGCTTAAATCAAGGAATAGCACAAGACAGCTGTCGAGGCATTTCTCACGGATGGCTTCCTGCTTGAACGCACCGCCACCGAGGGAAACGATATTGCATTGTTTATTATCACAAATATCGATGACCGTGTTCCGTTCGATTTCCCGGAAATATCCTTCCCCATGCTGAGCGAATATCTCCGGGATCGTCATGCCGCAACGGCGTTCGATCTCGATATCGATGTCGATAAAATCCCTATACAGTTTATCGGCCACCAGCTTGCCGATCGTCGTTTTCCCGACACCCATGAATCCGATCAGGACGATATTTTTCGCCCGCACGGGTATATGCTGTCTGCTCATAGTCCGCACGCCTTAACTCCCCTCTTTCATACCGTATACTTTGTGATATGTTCTATTGTATACGATAAGTCAAAAAATCGTAAGGGAGAAATGCTTTATTCCACTTTGGCATCCTCCAGCTCCAGATTCAGCCATTTCACTTCCTCCTCGGTCAATTGAATATCGATCGCCGGTAGGGCTTCTTCCAGCCGCCGCACATTTTTACAGCCGACAATGGCGCATGTCGGAAACGCTTGATGCAGGACATATGCGACAGCAATCTGGTTCGCCGTCACACCTTTCCTGTTGGCTATTTCGACAGCACGGTCATATCGTTCCCAGTTATCATCATTGTAATAGACACGCGCGATTTCTTCATCCGTTACATGATTGCGATCATATGTACCGGTGAAGAATCCTCCCGCCTGAGCTGCCCAGGAAATGACCGGCATTCCCGTACGGCGATGCCAAGCAAGATATTCATCATCCAGCGCGACCGTCCCTGCCCATCGCACTTCATTCAGCTGCGCAAGGCTGAGATTCGGACTGTTCACCATCAGCCTGTCATATCCTTTGCTATCGGCATAGGCATTGGCCTCCTCGATACGATCCGGCTGCCAGTTGGACACTCCGTATATGCCTATTTTCCCAGCCTGCTGATGCTCATGCAGCATATCCATCAGTTCCTGGACAGATACACTGCGGTCATCCCGATGTATGAGATAGATATCGATGAAATCAGTCTGCAAGTTCCCCAAGCTCTCATGCAGATCCTTCGTAATCTCGACAGGGTCCACCCGTTTCAATTCCGGATGATGCGTGCCATCCCGATCGATATGATAATGGCCGCCTTTTGAGATGAGGATGACATCTTTGCGGGTGCCGCGCTCCTGCATCCATTGCCCGATCAGTTTCTCTGCCTGGTATTTTGCGTATTTCGGACCTGTATCGATCGTATTGCCGCCTGCCTGCAAGAAGGCATCCAAAACAGAGAATACATCTTGTTTTTTATCTTCGAAGAATTTTGTCGTTCCCAGGATCAATTTTGAGAGCGGGCGCTCGATACCTGGTATAGCTGTGTATTTCATCCTGAAAAGCCTCCCTTTTATTCTGAAAAGTAAGTCAGCAATTTGCATTCCTATTCCCTTATTCAGTGAAAAAGTATTCTTTGCTGCTGCAGAAAAAACAGAGTTCTTTGATCGGAAGAAGATATTACGAGGTTGTTTCCTATGCGGGTGTATATCCACTTTAGCATTATGTACATGCTGACAGCAAATAAAATGAGCAGGCTGTATGCCTGCTCATTTATTATCAGCCATTCATGGCTTCGGTCAAAACCGGTACGATTTGTTTCTTGCGGGATACAACACCTTTAAGTGTTGCCGTGTTGTTTGATAGTGTCACGTTGAACGCTTTTTCGACTGCTTCCGTATCTGCTCCCAAGGCAATTGCTGTGGAATCATTTGTCAGGATATTCGTGATGGCGAACAGATAGAGCTTCAGACCTTTATCCGTGATCTTCTGCTTCATCGCAGCTTCCACTTCAGCCTGACGGACAAGGACATCCTGTTCATCGACGACATTGACCTGTGCGATTTCGACAGTTGCATCGCCCATTTGGAATTCCTTCGCATCAAGTGTGATCAATTCCTCCGCGGTTTTCTTGCTGACATCGGCGCCTGCTTTCAGCATATCCAAGCCATATGTATTTACATCGACGCCTGCGATTTCTGCAAGCTCCTCCGCGGCCTTCACATCTTGTTCCGTGCATGTAGGAGATTTGAACAATAGGGAGTCGGAGATGATCGCACTCAGCATCGCACCTGCGATTTCTTTCGGGATCTCCACTTCATGTTCTTTATAGATCTTTTTGATGATGGTAGCTGTACAGCCTACTGGCTCCGCACGGTAATAAAGCGGATCCGCCGTCTCAAAGTTCGCGATGCGATGATGGTCGACCACTTCGATTACGGAAACAGTATCGATGTCGGAGACACTTTGCTGCTTTTCATTATGGTCTACCAGGATGACTTGCTCGGCATCTCCGTCGATTGCCTCAATCATCCGTGGAGCCTCCAAGCCGAAAGTTTTCAAGGCGAATGCCGTTTCTTCATTCAATTCTCCCAGGCGGACTGCTTCAGCTTCCATACCTAGTTTATTTTTCAGATGTGCGTATGCAATTGCGGATGTAACCGCATCTGTATCCGGGTTTTTATGTCCGAAGACGAGTACTTTACTCACTGCCTATCTCTCCTTTTTGCATTGTCGGCTAATGCCGGACATGATGTATTCATTTTACATGATTCGCGCCGTTTTAAAAAGGGACTCACCTGGAAACATATCTATTACCGTGCACCCAGAAACGCCAAGGATAATCACGCGCTTCCTGTGCATTCGGAATTCCGATTCTCGGCCCTATCTCCACTTGCTCAGGTTTATAGCCTTGCGTAATATATAGCGGCGGTTTGGTGAAATGACCGCCATATTGCGCTTGCATGATCCCCATTGCCTGACACAGCTTGCCCGGGCCATTCGTCAGCTCTCTCGGCTTTCGCCCCGGCCTGCGCGTCTCCATGAGCGGAATCCCTTCCTTCGGTTCAAGCGCCCGGATGAGGACAGCCTCGGGTATCCCGGCATCTGCACTGACGACATTCAGCAGCACTTGCCGATGCATCGTGTACGTGTAGATATGACCCGGGGCATGGAACATGATTTCCGTCCGTTTCGTCCGCCGATTATTGAAGCTGTGCGCAGCCCTGTCGAGTGCGCCCCGGTATGCTTCGGTCTCCACGATATATCCGGCGGTGATTCCTTCCGTTGTTTCATGTACAAGCAGGCAGCCCAACAAGCTTGGAGCCAGCTCCAATGTAGGCTGCTCATAGAATGACTGCGGCAGCGGCTGATAACTTGTCATTTAACATGCTCCTTTTTCAAAACAGGCTTCGGTTTTTGCTCCTTCCCTTTTAGCATTACCCAAACCTGGAATAAGAATGGGGCACCAATGATGACGAGGATGGCTATGATGGTGAATATCGGTATAGGATGGACAGCGCTGAAATGATCCAGCAGCATCCCTCCAACCAGCGGTCCCGCCACGCTCCCAAAACCTGTAAATCCCATTGCACCGAAATATGTCCCCTTCATATCAGGATTGGCAATCTCATCGATGAACATATCCGACATCGAGAATAACAGCACTTCTCCGATCGTGAACAAAATGACAGCTCCGGCAATCCAGATGATGTCATGCAAAAAAGCCATACTAAGCAGACTGACTGCAATCATGACATTCCCGAGCATCAAGGACAACACCAGCGAATACCGCTTCGCTACAGCCACTATCGGATATTGCACAATGAGGACCGTCAAAGCATTCAGCGTGAGCATCATGCTGAAAAGCTTAGCACCGTCCTCGATGGCGGGCGTGGCCGCAAAAAATTGCGGTAAGGTGGCGCTGAAATGTGAATACCCGAAGACACTGATCGTCACTCCTATCAGCAGGAACATAAACAATGTGTCCCTCCGCGTTACACGAAATGCTTCACGGACACTGATCCTGTTCGCTGCAGTGGTTGCTTCCACTTTGACTCGCAGGAATTGAAAGATCAAAACAAGTCCATAGACAAAATACACGGCAGCAGCTATCAGGAATGGCGCCGTGGAAGAAGCTGAACCGAAGTACAGGCCCAAAAGCGGCCCGAATACCACACCAATATTGATCGCTGTATAGCGCATATTGAAAACGAGCAAACGATTTTTTTGATCCGTCACATCCGATAAAAGCGCTTTGGATGTAGGTTCGAATAAAGAGCGGCATAATCCATTCAGTGCATTCATGACAAAAAATACCCAGATGGCATCCGCCAATGCGAATCCAACGAATACACCGCACCAGCCAAATATACTGATACCGATGATTTTCTTTCTGCCGAACCGATCGGAAAAATATCCTCCATAAAAGCTGGATAGAATACCGACCAAGGAACTGACGGCAATGATCAATCCCGTAAAGCCTGCTGATGCCCCCTTCTCCTGTGTCAAATAAATGGCTAAAAAAGGAATACTCATACTAGTGGCCATCCTGCCGAACACTGTCCCTATGATGATCGTCCAGCTAAAAGGATGAAGTGAACGCAAAACCTGCATGCTGTCTCATCTCCTCGCAATCCAAATTATAGCAGATTACAAGGCTCTGTTCCCTGCTTTCCCGAACCTCAAAGAAAATAATCAAAAAGGATCAGACTCATGTCTGATCCTTCATTTTCCCTTCACTTTTCAATAGATCGCGAATTTCCGTGAGAAGTTCCTGTTCCACGGTCAGTTCCTCGACTATCTCTTCTGTCTGCGGCTGCTTACGCTTCAGCTTATTCATTACCTTGACCACCATGAACATCGCTGCAGCAATCAAAAAGAAATTGATTACAGTTTGAATGAATGCACCATACTTCACTACAGCATTGCCAACAGTGAACTGAAGCCCGCTAAAATCGTGCCCGCCTGTGATGATGCCGATAAGCGGCATGATGATATCGTTGACGAGCGAAGTCGTGATGGCACTGAATGCAGCACCAATGACCACGGCAACCGCCAAGTCCACGACATTTCCCCGTAACGCAAACTCTTTGAATTCCTTGAGCATCTTTTATATCCCTCCTACGGATAGTAACATTTTTGCGCATATATCTATCTTTTTCAGGTATGGATAACATAAAAAAACAAGACCCGCCTGGGGTCTCATTCATTTTACAGTTCCTTCCACCAATCATCATGCATGGATGCTGGCTGCTGACGTTTATGCGTCGTTTTGAAATAACGATCCTCAAGCAGCTTGGCCGTCTTCTCGTCGATGATTTTACCTTCGAGATAATCATCGATGTCCTCGTATTTCAATCCAAGCTCCGCTTCATCTGCTTGTCCAGGCTTCTCGTCAAGCAAATCAGCAGTCGGCGCTTTTTCATACAGACGTTCCGGCGCGCCGAGCTCCATCAGCAGCTGCTTGCCTTGACGCTTGTTCAGACCGCTTAGCGGCAGAACATCCGCACCGCCATCCCCATATTTCGTGAAGAAACCAGTGATTGCTTCCGCTGCATGATCTGTACCTATGACAAGCAGCCCCTTCTGCCCGCCGATTGCATATTGGGCAATCATCCGCATCCGCGCTTTTATATTGCCTTTATGATAATCGGCAAGTTTTTCGCCAACAGCATCTTCATAGGCATCGGCAGCGTCGACTACAGGCTCCTTGATATTGAAAACATAAGATTCGGCCGGATCGATGAATTGCAATGCCAGCTGTGCATCCTCTTCATCCGCTTGCACGCCATATGGCAGACGAACAGCAGCAAAGGTCACATCCTTGCCTTCATTTTTCAATTCTTCGATTGCCAATTGCGCCAGGCGTCCGGCCAAGGAGGAATCCTGTCCTCCGCTTATACCAAGCACATATCCATTGGCACCTGTTTTCAGCAAATATTCCTTCAGGAAGTCGATTCGGCTGCGGATTTCCTGTTTTGCGTCTATTGTAGGTTTCACTTGCAGCTCTTCGATGATTCTTTTTTGATTGGACATGATTTTGCCTCCTCGATTGTCGATAGTAATACTCTTTTCCCTCTCAAGCTGGAACGTAATCTATATATGTATCATGCTCTCTTCCTCTAGTATAAACCAATCACCTGATAAAAGCCGAAAAATAAAACCCACGGGTCAG
>NZ_NQFP01000042.1:0-61754 GCF_002271665.1 Terribacillus sp. 7520-G
GACAATGCCCTCGGGCATTGTCTTCTTTTTTAGCCTCTTCCTGCTTGGAAGCTCGGATATTTGGTCATCCCGCCATCGGCAAACAGTGTAATACCTGTTACATAGCTGGATTCATCGGAAGCGAGCCAGGCTGCCACTGCCGCAATTTCCTCAGGCTTGCCGATATATCCCATTGGGATCATGCTCTCCACGTCGGCTTTCTGTTTTGGATCTGCGAACTTTTCTGCATTGATCGGGGTATTGATGGCACCTGGACCAATATTGTTCACACGGATCTGCCTAGGGGCATATTCAAGCGCCAAGGTTTCCGTCAAAAGCTTCACCCCGCCTTTACTCGCCGCATAATGCGCAAACAATGGCCAAGGAATCACTTCATGGACGCTGGACATATTGATGATATTTCCTTTGACATTATTTTCGACAAAATACTTCAATGCCTCTCTCGATCCCAAGAAAGCGCCTGTCAGGTTCGTCCCGATGACACGATCCCAGTCTTTCAATGACAGTTCATGGGATGGGACAGGATTTTCAACACCCGCATTGTTTATCATGATATCAAGCTTCCCGAAAGAATCGATAGCCGTCTGGACGAGTTTCTTCACATCCTCTTCTTTCATGACATTACCCTGGATGGCTATTGCATCGCTGCCGCCATCTTTGATTTCACGGACAACCTCATCCGCCTTTTCCCCATTATTGTAATAATTCACGACAACCTTTGCGCCTTCCTGGCCGAAACGAAGCGCCATTGACCTTCCCAGACCAGTCGACGCCCCTGTGATGACAACTACTTTCCCTTGCAAACTTGGATACATAAGAAACACTCCTTTTTCATGATTTCGTATAACCTAAGAGGAACCCGGCCACAACGATCAAGACAATCCCGATACTGATACTGATCAGCTGTCCCCTGGTTTTCTTCTCCCCTAAAATGAAAATACCGCCCAATGTGGAAATGACGATGCCCATCTGGGATAATGAAAAGCTTGTCGCAACCCCGACACGCGGCTGCGAAATGAACAGGAACATATTCCCGGTGGCCCAAATCAGGCCAGGAAGTATATTCTTCACTGTGTACATGTCATACGGTCTGTATTTCACGGTGAGTATGATGCCGCCTGCCACCATGCCGACAGCCTGCGGGAATAAGGCAGTCCATCCATCCACCCCGAACAATCTGGCGATGACCACATAGACGAGATAGCCTATTGTCGAGATGGCAAGGAACACCAGCCCTTTGCGGAAAGCTCCCCTGCTCTCCTCGTCCTCTTTCTCTCCCTTGGCGCGTTTGGAAGTAAGGATCGCTCCAACGATGATCAGCACCAGCGCCAGGATTCCAAGAATGACAGAACGGGTCGTGTTCCATTCTCCGAATACGATCACACCAAACAATGATGTGGAAACAAGCTGTGCGCCTGTAGAAATCGGCATTGTCCTTGAAACGCCAATCGCATGGATGCTCTTCAGCTGGAAGGTTTGGCCAAGCGACCAGAACACCCCGGATAAGAATCCAATTAAAAAGATGAATCCCGTCAGTTCCGGACGCACAAAGAAATACAAAACGATGGAAAGCAGCAGGGCCCCGATCGTTGTACCCAGAATCTGGTGATAAGGGCTTCCTCCGAGCTTGACATTGAATAATACGATACTGCCCCAAAACAATGCGGGCAGGACGGCAAGAAAGATATCCATCACGTCACTCCATTTCGATTATGCTTACCCGTAGTATGACGGGCTGACTGGCATTTTATGCATAAAAAAAATCCAAAGCGTAATCGCTTTGGATCAAGCACGCTGAAGCACCTCCGGGCGGTCCAGCTCATATAGTCTCCGATAATGCGAGGATTCCTGAAGCAGTCGTGCATGTGTTCCGCGCATTTTTATTTTCCCTTCTTCCAGGAAGATGATTTCATCCATTTGCTCCATCCCCACGAGATGATGTGTCACCCAGATCAAGGATTTACCAGCCAAGCTGGTAAAAATCGTATCCAGCAAGTCCCGTTCGGTAATCGGATCAAGTCCTACAGTCGGCTCATCCAGCATGACAATCGGTGTATCCTGAAGCAGGACACGCGCCAAAGCAATTCGCTGCCGTTCGCCGCCAGAGAAACGCTGACCTGTTTCCTGCATCGATGTCTGATATCCTTCCGGCTGACTGGCGACTAAATCATGGAGCTTGACTTGTTTCATCACTGCTTTCACTTCTGCTTCCGTTGCCGATTCATTTGCCAGCAGCAGATTATTGGCAACACTTGTATAGAAAAGATATGGATTTTGATTCAAAACCGATACAAGCTTTGTCATATCCCTTCGGATTGCAGCTGCTTTGTATCCATTGAGTTGAACAGATCCCGCATCGGGGACAAGCATCCCTTGCAGCAGCTTGAGCAATGTCGATTTACCGGCACCGCTTTTACCGATGATGGCAATCTTTTTACCTTGAGTCAGTTCGAGTGACAGATTTTTGATGACCCTTCCCTGCTGCTCATAACCGAAGCTCACATCATCCATCGTCAGCTGCACATTTTCCAATGAGCCCTCATAGGACTCAGGCTCAGCAGCTGTTTCCTGATCCGCTTCCAGCTTGGTGACGCGGTTCAGGGATTCTTCATAGCGAGGATACTTCTCCACCGCATTGGAAACTGGCAGAATCGCCTCTGACAGCGGTATGACGACAAGGACGAATGCAGCAATGAATACACCCGCAATCCTTCCATCCGCAAAAAGGCTGGCGCCGAAAGCCAGCATCGTGACAAGCATGGCAGCAACGATCACCTGCCCGATGAATTCACGGTAATAAGACCAGTTCTTCGACCGTTTATCAAGCATATCCTGTGTACCCTGACGCTTATAGAACCGGCTGAAGAATTGCTTCTTCTGACCGCTCAGCAGCCAATCATGGATACCGAGGAAACCATCCGTCACATATTGATAGAGCTCATCCTTATCCTTCTTGTATGCCTGGTTCACCGCACGCATATGCAAAAGGGAGAAAATCGGCATCACGACAACCAATACAAAGAAATATATCGCCATTAGCACTGCAAAGCCAGGACTGAAAAACCCGAGTGCACAGATACTGATGACATACAGGAGGACGGCAGATGCAGTCGGAAGAACCGTGCGTAAATAAAGATCCTGCAGACTTTCGATATCCTCGGCCAAAATGCCGAGCACTTCGCCTGTTTTCAACGACTTACTCGTCGCTGCTTTCGGCTCGACCAGATGATACAGACGCGTCCGCATCTTCGCCAGCACACGGAGGATGAAATCATGACTGACCAATCGTTCGGAATAGCGGAATACCGATCGTCCGAGCCCGAATGCCCGGACAAGGACAATCGGCACATACACGAGCAGGATATTCTCCGGCCGAAGCGATGATTTTGAAATCAGATAGCCAGATGTGAACATCAGCGCCGCAGCTGATCCCACAGTCAGCATACTGAGCAGCAGAATGGTCAGCATACGATATTTATAACGTTTGACATATGGCATGATCCAGTCACGATGCTTCATGATTATCCCCCATTTGTGCTTGCAGCAAACGGACATATAAGCCGCGGTTTGCCATCAATTGTTCATGTGTGCCGCTCTCAGCTATTCTGCCGTTTTCCATGACGACGATCACATCCATTTCCTGCATCCAATGCAATCGATGCGATGCGAAGAACAACAATTTATCCGAAGCGAGCTCCTTGATTACTTCCTTCAATTCATATTCCGTTTCGATATCAAGCTGCGCTGTCGGTTCATCCAAGAGGACGATGGGGCGGTCACTCAAAAATGCCCTGGCCAGCACAACACGCTGTGCCTGCCCGCCGCTCAAGGAGCGGGCTCCTTCACCAATCAAGGTATCGGAACCTTCAGGCAGCTTATCTACTACATCACGCAGCCCGGCATGATCAATCGCTTTTTCCACTTGGTCGTCCGAAGCCTCCGGCGCATAGAATCGCACATTATCCTTGATGCTTCCTTGGAAGATGAATGGATGCTGCGGGATGTAGGCCGTTTGTTTCTGCCACGTATCGGCGGTGAAATCCACAGGCTTTCCATCCAGCTCCATCCGACCGGCTGCAGGATCGATAAAACCACTGAGCAAATCAATGAAAGTCGATTTTCCTGCACCGCTCGCTCCAATCAATCCGATTTTCTGATTTCCCTTGATCCTTAACATGATGTCTGACAGAGCAGGACGATCATTGTCATACATAACCGTCACATCCTGTAAGGCAAGTTCACTGTTTTCTTTCCAAATACCTGCTTCTTTCCCTTGGTGCTTTTCATCGGCCAGCTTGATGACAGAAAGCATTTGATCGCCAGCATCCTTGCCATCGAGCGTTGCATGATAATCATTCCCCACCTCGCGAATCGGCAGGAAATACTCTGGCGCCAGCAGTAAAATCATCAATGCCGGTTCGAGCAGGAGCGTCCCATCGATCAATCGAAGCCCCAATGTCACCGCAACGAAAGCAATTGCCAGCTGTGTGAATAGATCCAGTGCAAACGTGGAAAGGAACGCGATCCGCAATGTACCCAAGGTGGATTTGCGATACTGCCCGCTCACCTTCTCGATCGTCTCCCCATGCGCCTTGCTCCGCCCGAGGAATTTCAATGTTTCCAATCCTCGCAGTGAATCCACGAAGTGATTGGATAGCATACGATATGCCTTCCACTGACTGTCCATCTTCTTCTGGGCAGCCAAGCCGAGCAGGATCATGAAAGCAATCAAAATAGGAATGGTGACCAGCAGGATGATCGCTGAAATGTCATCGTGCATCCAAATATAAATCAATACAAGCCATGGCGTGATCATATTGGACACAAGCTTTGGCAGGAACAGCTCCAGATAATCGCGCAATTTTCCTGCTCCCTCCAACAAGAAAGTGACCAGATTCCCGGTACCTTCCTGTCTTGTATAGCGGGGTCCAAGTTTGAATACACTCTCCAGGAATGCCTTTCGCATATCCTCGACAGTTGCCTCTGCAAAGCGGAAACACACTTTCTTGATGATCAGCTGCAATAGCTGTCTAGCAAGAAAGGCTGCTATAAAGCAGCCTATAAGTGGGATTTGAGATTGAAAACTTTCACCATGGAATAGGTGCGTAATGGTCTCCGCAAGCCATTTCGCCTGAAAGATAATGGCCACAGCTTGCGCAAGCGTCAATGCGGAGAGCCCTAGCAGCACCGTTTTTATTCCTTTATAAGCCATTAAATTTCTGCCCATTAGTATTCCATATGCTCCTTATGATCCACTCGTTTACGGAAAACGTAGTAGCTCCAGATTTGATAGCCTAATACGAATGGCAGCAATGCCAAACTGATATAGGTTATGACTTTCAAAGAGTAATCTCCTGAAGACGCTGATTGCACCGTCAAACTATATGCTTCACTGATGGAACTAATCATTACCCGTGGGAACAGACCGATAAACACGGAAGCGATCAGCAGGATCATGATCAAGCCTGACATCAAAAATGCCCAGCCATCTCGTTTGCGTGTGATGAAATAACCCGATGCGATGTAAACGAGAACACCGACCATGAATAGATACTCCAAAATATTGCCATGGACACTGAACATGTCCGTTTTGAAGAATGTCATACCAAGGAATGCCACCAGTAAAATCGCGTTGATGGGCAGCAAGCTCTTCGCTGCTTTGCGGCAGCGTTCACGCAATGTGTCCATCAACCGTAGTGTACCGAAGATAAGGCCATGCCATGCACAAAGCATGGTGAGTGTCACACCGCCAAGAACGGTATAAAAGTTGATGACATCGGATACTCCGGCATGCATTGTCATATTTTCGTCAATCGGCACTCCTTGAATCAAGGCTGTGAACATGATGCCGAAAGTAAGCGGCGGGATGATGCTGCCAAACAGAATCACCCAGTCCCATGTTTTTCGCCAAGTCGGATGCTCCGCTTTGCCGCGGAACTCGAACGCAACACCGCGCCCGATCAATCCGAAGAGAATGAACGCGAAACAGAGATAAAATCCGCTCAGCATGGATGCATACCAATTTGGGAATGCAGCGAACATCGCACCGATCGCTGTGATCAGCCATACTTCATTGGCATCCCAGTATGGACCGATTGAATTGATGAACGCGCGTCTTTCCAAATCATTTTTGGCTACAAACTTACTTGCCATTCCGACTCCGAAGTCGAAGCCTTCCAGGAAGAAGAAGCCAACGAACAAGACAGCAACGAGAATGAACCAGAATTCATTAAGAGAAAGCATGTTGACCCTCCTTCGTGAACGGATCTGCAATCGGGTCTGTCTTCTCGATATCGTGGTCCGGCCCTTTCTTGATTTCACGGACGAACAAAGTGATCATGACCGCAAACAAGATCAGATACAAAACAGAGAAAGTGATGAGGGAGAATAATACTTCTCCTGCAGTCACCCCTGCGCTGACTGCATCCTCTGTTTTCATATAACCGAATACAACCCATGGCTGACGACCAATTTCCGTCATGATCCAGCCTGCCGAACTTCCGATGAATGGGAAGCTGATGGCTATGATCATCAAACGCAGATACCATTTACTATTGATAAGTTTTTTACGTGCATACAAGTACGCTCCCCAGATGGTAAGGGCAGCTATTGCACCGCCAAGTACAGACATGACACGGAAACTCCAGAATGTCGTTTTGACCGGCGGCATGTAATTGCCAGGTCCATATAGATCTTCATAACGTTCCTGAAGTGTATTCATACCTTCGACCGAACCTTTGAATTCCCCATAAGATAAGAAACTCAACAGGTACGGAATTTTTAGCTCGCCCGAATTTTCTTTCGCTTCTGTATCGATATTGGCGAAAACAGTCCATGGAGCCGGATCGGCACTGTCTTCCCAAAGGCCTTCACTGGCAGCCATTTTCATCGGCTGTGTTTCCACAAGATATAGTGCCTGTTCGTGCCCGGACAGCGCAATACCGATACCGCTGATCAAACCGACGATGATCGCCACTTTAAAGGAACCTTTATAGAATTCCACATGCTTCTTACGCAGGAATGCGATGGCACTTATACCGGTGATGAACAAGGCTCCGGTTGCAAATGATCCCAAGATAGTATGCGGGAATTCAACCCAAAGCTGGCCATTTGTCAGGATTGCCAAGAAATCATTCATTTCCAATCTGCCATTTTGCAGTACTTCCCCTACTGGATGCTGCATGAATGAGTTGGCTGACAGGATGAAGAATGCGGAGAAAATCGTACCTAAGGAAACAAGCCAAATACATAGGGCATGCACCCATTTCGGCAGACGATCCCAGCCGAAAATCCACAAACCAAGGAAGGTGGATTCCATGAAGAATGCCAATAATGCTTCTATTGCAAGCGGTGCACCGAAGACATCCCCTACGAAACGGGAATATTCCGACCAGTTCATTCCAAATTGGAATTCCTGCAGTATACCGGTCACGACACCGACTGCAAAGTTGATCAGGAATAAATGTCCCCAGAACTTCGCCATTTTTTTGTACTTATCATCTTTTTTGACAACGTACAGAGTTTCCATGATTGCTATGATGAATGCCAATCCTATACTCAATGGAACGAATAGGAAATGGAACAATGTCGTTGATGCAAACTGGATTCGCGAAAGCTCTACAACATCCATTTTGCCGCCTTCTTTCTTTGTCATATTTTATCGGAAACTATGTGAAATTAGTCACATTGTCCTGTTACGTTTAGTATACTCCCCTATTCCTATTTGTGATTGTGAAATATTGAACAAATTGTGGCGTAATCGTCACAGCTTTGTTAACAAATAAAAAAATCCCTTTGGAAAGGGATTTTCTAGTAGTTCATATAAAATGATCGTAGGTAATTAATTCCTTGATGCATCCGCTAATAAACGGCTGATCGCGAAGTTTGCAGCTTCTGGCAAACCAAGCGTGAGAGCCTGCTTTAAGTATGAAGGATCTGCAAGGCCATTGCTATGAAAATAGTCTTCCATCAAAGCTCGCTTTTTTTCCTTGCCTGGCAATAGCCAATACATCACATACCAAGCTTCCATACTGCCCAGCGGCAGCAAGCCATCCTTTGTTTGTTCCTTGATGGCAGTGAATGGCATTTGGATGACATTGGTTTCATATAGAATTGCAAAGTCAGTCATCAAATCCACCTGCAAACCATCCGACATCCCGAAGGTTATGCAAGCTCTTGTTAAAAAGATACCTTGGGCAGGTTTATCTTCATATGTGACAGCACTTGCCTGAAGCACTTCCTTCGCGCAAGCAAAGCACTCTCTTTCAACTAGTATATCGACATCATTCGGGCATACAGGCAGTCCTTTCAGATACAGGAGGAGCGAACCGCCGATAGCATAGGAGATACCGCGGGCTTCCAGTAATTCCAAAACTGGTTTGAAATGCAATGCATCGTCTTCCTTCCAGTGTATTATAAGTCTTTGATATACCAAACATCACATGCGTAATGCTCCGTTTCACTTAATGGCTTGTCCATACGCCGAAATCCATTCTTCAGATAAAAGCGGTTTGCAGCGGCCATACTGCTTAACGTTTCAAGATAACAGCGACGATAATGCCGGCGGGCAAAGGTAAGGGCTGTCTGCAATAAATCATGGGCTATACCTGTTCCGCGCGTATCTTTGGCCGCATACATCTTTTGAAGCTCACAAACTTCCGGATGTCCGGGAATGGGCCCGATTCCGCAGCCCGCAACGATCTTACCTTCCTGCTCCACCACCCAATATCTCGAGCCTGGCTTCTGATACAGGGAATGGAAACGGCCAAGATCGGGATCACTCCAGGCTGTTCCTGGCTTATCGGCTCCGAATTCTTTCAAGCAAGTCCGAATCAGCTGCTCGACTGGCTGATTATCTCTCTCAGCTATTTCTCTGATGTTCATCTTTCCACCCCTTAAGCTTCCCTTTCAAAGATCAGTTCGATGCTGAGTGCCATCCCATCATAACCCGGAATTGGGTTCATGCTATGTAAACGCCAGCCATCCCGGGCATATTCTTGGACAACTTTCCGATAATCCTTCTTCATCTTCCCGGTTAATGCTTTCATCTCAATTGTTTCAAACGCATATGTCATCATATCTGTTCCCCCTTTTCCTCTATTACGGTTTAGTCTGCCAAAAAGTTTCCTACAGCCTCTTCACCAAATAGGATTGGGTACAGCCGATTGGGTGATCCTCCACCTTACCGAACACTATATAGCCATGCTTCTGATAGAATCCCAAGCCCATTGATTTCCATGCCGCATGGACAAGCTCTGCCTCCTCCGTGTACTTCCAGAAGCGGTGTCATCCACGAATACGTACAGAACCATAAAGCAGCTATCCTCATTTTATGAACGAGCGTTTTCTTCATTTAATTCCCACCTTATTTTACCATCAAAAATGGATACAAAAAAAACCAGACATATCAGTGTGATGTCTGGTTTACAGTGTCTCCCGCTTTTCCAAATGGAGACCTATTTTATGGAGCGCACGCTCCAAATTGGCTTCTATGATGATTTCCTTCAATTCCATCTGCAAAGATAGGGCCTTCAGAGCCAAATCCGGGTGAAAGCCGGTCAAGATCGGTGTCACGCCGGTCAGCTTTAATAAGGTGGCTATCTTCAGTAAGGAATTGCTCACAACATGATCAATCTGCGAAATACCCGACAAATCTATCACAAGGTAATCAAGATTCATCTCTTGACTTTTTTGCAGAGATAGCTGGATTATTTTCTCAGCTCTCTCTTTATTGATGAATCCTATAATCGGAAGCACAGCGACTCCTGACGTAATTGGAACAAATGGCGCTGATAAATTCTGAATCTGCTGATTGGCATTATCAAGCTCCAGTACAAAAGTCAAAAGTGAAGCCATCGTTTCAAAGAGACGGATATGTTCTTCGGTAAACGGAAAGATATGTGTGTCCAGCCCGCAGATGGTCCCATAAATCTCCCCATTTTCAAAATAAATGGGGATTCCGATAAAGCTGCCGCCACCTAAACCCTTTACGACATCAAGCGATTGAGATAGTTCACTTTTGGATAAGTCGGGGATGATCAATATTTCTTTCCCATGATCGACACTCAGCTTGCATAATGTCTCATCAAAAGGCAGTATTTCCCCCTGTTGCAGCAGCTCTTCCTTCTGATTGATGACTGTGATTATTTCATTTTGGACTTTGTCATTTTTGGCGATGAATAGTGTATTGATCTTCACGAATTCGCTGATGATCTCCAGCACCCCTTGTGCTGCTTCCTCGAAATTATCAAAAGCCCTGACATTCTTAGCCATCTCTGTAACTGTTTTCATTTCCCCGTACCTTTCTTCCTAAACATAATTCGAATGGTATTCCTTTACCCTAACCAGGTTATGTTATAACATCCTTCCGAAGAAAAGTCAGAATAAAAAAAGCGTGCTGGCACCAGCACGCTTTCCATATCAATTCGCTTTTTTATATGCTACCGTTTCGGTTTCTGTTCCGTGTGCAAATTGCTGTTCGTCTTTTTTGACCATTTTCATCCAGGCTGTAAAGCAGCCAACAACACAAGCCACTGCGAACACAATCAATAGATAAATCATTTGTGCACCTCACATAATCATTTGATTACGATTATGTCACGGATTTGCACAGAGAGAAAGCATTTGTGATTTTATTCACAAATCTTACAAATTTAGCGGTCACATTCCTGTCACAATCAGCCGCTTATTTTAACCAAATATCTGCCTCTGGCATTGCCTTCCAATAAATTAGGCAATGCTTCCGGTAATTGGTCCAGCGTCAATTCTTCCAGTACGAAACGCTCTAAATCACTAGGCTTGAAAGCAGTAGCCAGCTGCATCCAAATCTTTTCGCGAGTTGGTTTCGGGCAATAAACCGAATCGATGCCAAGCAAATTAATACCGCGCAGGATGAACGGATAGACAGTCGTCGGCACCTTGCCCCCGCCTGTCAAACCGCTCACAGCGGCGGAACCGTTATACTTGAGCTGGCTGAGGACCGATGCGAGCGGTTCCCCGCCTACCGGATCGACTGCAGCTGCCCATCTCTGACTGGCAATCTGCTTGAGATTTCCATCATACACTTCATCCCGGGAGATGATCCGGGCAGCTCCAAGTCCTTTAAGATAGTCCTCTTCCTCCTGTTTACCGGTACTGGCTTCCACCTCGAAACCAAGTTTGTGAAGAATGGCTACAGCAAAGCTGCCTACTCCGCCGGTCGATCCGGTAACGAGCACCGGGCCATCCCCTTTATCAAGCCCGTTTTCCAATAGGCGCTGGACAGAAAGTGCAGCTGTAAAACCGGCAGTACCAATGATCATCGCTTCCCTTGTGGTCATCCCTGCCGGCAGCGGTACGATATAATCTGCTGGCACCTTGGCATACTCGCTATAACCTCCGTGACGGGAAACTCCGATTTCATAGCTTGTCGCAATGACGTGATCCCCCTGCTTGAAGCGCTCGTCTTCAGAAGATACAACTTCCCCAGCCAAATCGATTCCCGGAACGATCGGGTAAGTCTTGACGACATTTCCATTTGGAATCGTCGCAAGACTATCCTTATAGTTGACACCGGAATAATGGACCTTGATCAGTACTTCCCCTTCCGGCAATTGATCGACTGTCAGATCTTTCACCTGTACGGAAAAATCTTCGCCTTGTTTTTCTGCAACCAATGCTTTGAATGACTCTTTCATCTGCAAAACCCTCCTATTTATATATCCCATACTAGTCTTTTTCATATCCAGACACAATTTATGCGCATTCGTTCCTCAATCATTTTCGTATACCCCTTTTACATCCCAAATAAAACCGGAAGATATTCTATCAAAATCTTGTCAAGTGATATGGCAAGTCATGGGCACTGTATGATATAATCTCGTGGTCTATCAGAGAAGAAACTACTACTTGAAGGGGGTTAACAGATGAAACAGATGAAGCAGCATTTCCTTAGAGACCTGGCATTCCTGGCGGCCGGTTCCTTTCTGTTCGCGCTGGCAGTGAACCTCTTTGCCATCCCGAGTGAACTTGGTGAAGGCGGTGTCACAGGTATCACCATCATCTTGTTCTATGCATTGGGATGGGCGCCAAGTATCATGAACCTGATCCTGAATGGACTTTTGCTCATCATAGGCTACCGTTTTCTCGATAAGCAAACCGTCTTCTATACAATCATTGTCATTCTATTGAATTCTTTCTTCCTTCATCTAACCGAGAGCTGGGAGATTGCTTCAGACCAAGTGCTTGTGAATGCCATTTTCGGCGGAGTATTTGCCGGAGTCGGGATCGGGCTTGTCCTCAAAGTCGGGGGAACGACAGCAGGCACCGCAATCCTTGCCCGGCTGGCAAATAAATATCTGGACTGGAATACAAGCTTCGCTTTGCTGTTTTTCGATTTGATTGTCGTGGCAGCCTCCTGGTTCATCATCGGAACGGAAAAACTGCTCATCACGGTAATCATGCTTTATATCGCTACCAAGGTTATGGAATTCGTCATCGAGGGATTGAATCCGAAGAAAGCAGTCTTCATCATTTCCAATCAAAAAGATACGATTGCCAAAACGATTTCCACACAGCTTGACAGAGGCGTCACACTGCTGGAAGGACGCGGGTATTATACGCAGAACCAGAAAGAGATACTCTATGTCGTCATAAATAAACAGGAATTGCTCCCACTGAAGAAAATTGTCCGATCCATCGATACAAAAGCATTCATCACCTTGTACGATGTACGCGATGTATTTGGTGAAGGATTCATGGATATCACCAAATAAATCGAAGCGAACCCAAGGGAATCTGGGTTCGCTTTTTTGTTTTTTTGAGGTTCCATGCCTTGGCAAAGGACTGGCATTGTATGCCAAGAAATTTTATAATGAGAGTTGGATAATAAAATGCACCAAGAAGGAGTACGAGATCATTGGACAAGATAGAGATCGGCGGCCTTCAGTTTGGTTGGGAACTGGAAAAAGGCAAATTCACATATGAAAATGAAGATGCGGTACTGTTTTGGATTTCCAGTGCCATGCGGGAATTTTTTGATACGATAGAGGAAATATCAGGGATGGAAGTCTCCAATCTTGTTTTTGAAACGTCTGGATATCGGCAGGGACTGGTCGTAGGTAAATATTTTCAGGACAAGCCTGATGTCGATCTTCATAAAGCTGCCGAACTGATTACGAATACGTATGCATCAGCAGGATGGGGCAGAACGAAAATCACGAATCTTGATCTTGAAAAACATACGCTGACAGCTGAGCTGATCGACAGCTGGGAGCACAAGATAAATGTCGCGCAAGGAAAAACCGAAGGCGGCTCCTTCCTTCCTGCGCATTATGCCGGTATCTTCAGCGGCATGTTCGAAACAAACATCTGGTACGAGGTAGAGCATTATCAATTGGAAGGTCATGAAAGTACCATCATCCACTACTTTCCTTCGGAGATAACTGTTACAGAGAATATCCATCAGCTGGCCCGTAAAAAAGAATCACAGCATATCATGGAATTGGAAGCGATTGTCGAAGATAAAACCAGGGATTTGAAGAATCTTGTAAGCGAGCTGTCATCTCCGATCATTCCGGTACTGGATCATGTCGTTGTCGTTCCGCTGATCGGGAAATATGACGAGGATCGATCTAAGGAGCTGCTCTTTAAAACACTGGAAAACCTGCCAGCACATAAAGCAAGATACATGCTGCTTGATTTGACAGGACTGGATAAGGACGTCAGCCAGTACACAGCCAATCTGATCAGCAAGGTTGGGTCCGCTGCATCCATGATCGGAACAAAGACATTGCTTGTAGGTATTTCCCCCGAGCTCAGTCTGCACATATCCAACTCCGGGATTTCACTCGCCTCCTTCGATTGCTTCCAAACACTGCAGCACGGAATCCATTATGCTTTAGGACAAATGGGAAAACAGATCATTTAACAGTGATAGCCCCCTTAAAAGGGGGCTATCACTATAGATTAGATACCCAATCCAAAACTGAATAATAATACTGCCAGAATGACTGCAGCCAACGGAACGCATACTGTCATCGCCCCAAAGGCCGGATATGCATCCCGGTGCGTCTCCCCAGCAATGGCCCGTATAGTGGTGACAGCGTAACCTCCATGCGGCAGGGAATCCAATGTGCCTGAAGAGATGGAAACCGTCCGGTGAAGAGCTTCCGGATCCACTCCCATATCCAGATAGTGCGGCGCCAAGATAGGCAAGGCTATCGATTGTCCGCCTGACGATGAACCAGTGAGACCTGCTATGACCATTACAGCTAGTGCGCCTCCTATCAATGGGGATCCAGGAATACTTGTCATAAAATTCACGGCATCATCGAAAGCAGGTGTTATTTTGGCAACTCCGCCAAAACCGACTACCGCCGCAGTGTTACCTATTGCAATAATTGCTCCGGTGGTACCTTCACCTACAGCATCCCAGAAATCCCTGAAATACTTCCTATTGAGCAGCCATGTAGAGATTATCCCGCCCAACAAAGCAAGTATCAACGCTGATTGTGCCAACGAGTCATGGAAGACAAAGGCAATGATCAATACAATCAGCAAAGGAATCAAGCTTTTCAGCGGATGCGGCAGGTCCTTTCTTATTTTCGTTTCATCCGTATCCCTGGCGATGAAATGTTCGCCTTTTTCAGCCGCCTTTTTAATCATCCTCATTAACCACCAGTACCCAAAGATAATCATGAAGACTGCTGTAACTAAACTTACTTCCCAGCCTGCATAAGGACTTGTTCCAAGATAGGGAATCGGAATCCAGTTCTGAATTTCAGGTGATCCGGCAGACGTCATGGTAAATGTCGTGGAACCGAAAGCCAACGCTGCGGGAATGAATCTTCTTGGTAAGTCAGCTTCCTTAAACAAGCTGACGGCCATCGGATATACGGCAAATGCCACAACGAATAAACTGACCCCGCCATAAGTCAGCACGGCAGATGCCAGTACGATGGCGAGTACGGCGTGCTTGATTCCTACCTTGGTGACGATCCAATGGGAGACACTATCAGCAGCCCCGCTATCTTCCATTACTTTTCCGAAGATTGCTCCCGCCAAGAACATAAGGTACCAAGAGGTGATGAATCCAGCGAACCCGTCCATATAACCAGTAATGAAATCTACCTGTCCATCTTCAGCAAACTGCGGGAATAACGGGATACCATTCAATACTGCGACGAATAATGCTGATATAGGCGCGACCACCAACAGATTCATGCCTCTCATCACAAGAACTGTCAGTAAAACCAGACCGCCGATCAGACCAATCATACTTAACATAATGCACCTACTTCCATAAAAGAAGTTAAACTCTATTCATTCTCCGACTCACCCTTGTACTTCCTTACACGAAGCAACGCTTGCTCTGCATGACCAGAGAAATTCTCCAGCTGGCAAAGTCTAGCAGCATATTCCCCGATATAAGCACTTTGCTCCTTGGAAGTAACTTTCTGATAGGTAACCGTTTTCAAAAACTTGCCGACCCAAAGTCCCCCGGTATATCTCGCCGCGCCTTTTGTCGGCAATGTGTGGTTCGTTCCTATCACTTTATCGCCGTATGCAACATTTGTTTCTGGTCCAAGGAACAGGCATCCATAATTTGTCATGTTCTCTAAAAAGAAGTCAGGATTCTTAGTGAGTATTTCAACATGCTCAAACGCTAATTTATCTGCTTCTTCCAGCGCTTCTTTCTCATCTTCTGCGATGATGATCTGTCCGTAATCATTCCAGGATACACTAGCTACATCTGCAGTAGGAAGAATCTTTAATTGTCTCTCGATCTCTTCGACTGTCCTTTCCGCTATTTCTTTCGAAGTGGTGATCAAGGCACCAGGAGATGTTGGTCCATGCTCGCCTTGACCAAGCAAATCTGTAGCGATAAATTCAGGATCGCTTGTTTCATCTGCAACTACCAGTGTTTCAGTCGGCCCCGCAAAAAGATCGATCCCCACGCGACCATAAAGCTGTCTCTTCGCTTCAGCTACAAAAGCGTTACCTGGTCCAACAATCATATCGACTGGTGCAATAGTTTCCGTACCAATCGCCATTCCGGCCATTGCTTGAATACCGCCTAAAATATAAATCTCATCCGCCCCAGCCTTGTGCATGGCATAAACCGTGGCCGCCGGAATCTCACCATTGATCGGGGGTGTGCAAGCTATCACTCTTTTAACACCGGCAACTTTAGCCGTCAATACACTCATGTGAGCGGATGCAACCATTGGATATCGTCCACCGGGAATATAGCAGCCAACACTTCCAACCGGAATATTCTTGTGTCCCAGAATGACTCCCGGCATTGTCTCCACTTCTATATCTTTCATTGATTTTCTTTGTTCCTCTGCAAAACGCCTGATGTTATTTTGAGCAAATTCAATATCCTGCTTTGTCTGTTCTGGAATGGATGCGCAGATTTCATTGATTTTTTCTTCTGTAAGCCGGAAACTTTCTGGCGACCACTTGTCAAATTGAAGAGACAATTCCCTGATTGCTTTGTCACCTTCATCTTCGATTTTTTGGATTGTGGATCTTACTATGCTCGCGACTTTCTCATCGTCACGCTTGATATCTTCATCCACTTTACCTTTTTTGAAATAAACAGCCACATTATCCCCTCCATAGTTTTTGCATACGTATGCAAAAACAGATCGATTAAATTTGCATACGTATGCAAATTTAATTATGTCTAGATAATAATTGAAACGCTTTCATTTGTCAAATAATTTTATCTTGTTGTAGCCCGGTGGATGAACTTGCCTTCCAGTTTAATTAATTCCGGCTCTTGTATTCGGTCTTTCAGCGTAACCAAATCAATCGCTTTCTCTACCATTTCATTAATAGGCTGAGCCCACGTAGATAACGAGTAATTGGGCCAAGAGGACATTTTGATGTCGTCAAACCCAATGACCATCGTTTTTTCAGGTATTTCTACCTTACATTCCTTCAAAGCATCCAAAGCTCCCAAGGCCGTAATATCATTTGCACCAAATATCACTTCCGGGATATGGCCTTTTTGAATCATGTTCCTAGTCAGATGGAAAGACTTTTCGTAAGTGTAATCACCTTCCTGGATTGTGATATCAGTGTCCTTGTCACGAAAGAAATCAATAAATCCATTTTGCCTGTCACGGCTGGTCGATGTATTCACTTTTCCTGTGATAAAAACTGCATCCCGGACTCCCTGGCCATATACGTAAGAACCTATCCTTTTTGCTGCATTGACATTATCGCAAACAACTGAATGGCACATCAGTTCCTTATCATGGCGATTAAACAAAATAACAGGTATGTTATTTGCAGTAAGCCTGGTGACAACGTTCGAGGATAAGAGTGCATCTGTCACAATGATTGCTTCTACATTGTATTCCAGGAAGTGATTGATTTCTTCTTGTTGAATCTCCTCATTTTCCGTATAAACAAATAATACCGAATATCCTTTTTCCTTCAGTTTTCGAGTGAATAACCCCAATACTTCATGGTAAAAGGGATTTTGGATGTCCTTCATCGCCAGACCGATCATGTTCGTTTTTTTAGTGATCAAGCCGCGAGCCAAAGCATTTGGCTGGTACTTTAACTCTTCGGCAGCCTTCATTACTTTTTTCCTTGTTTTTTCCGATACACTTGCACCTGGTGTAAAAACCCTGGATACCGTCGATTGTGATACATTTGCCAGTTTTGCAACTTCGATTGCCGATACTATTCTTCTTTCCATATCCATGCCCCATATCTATGCGTGTTTAATTCGTTTCTAAAGTAATATCATTAGATGTTACATTTCAAGACCATTCGGATAAATGGATAAACATCACCATTGGTAATCTGGTCAAATTGCTCCATCTGTTGGAACCCGACTCTTTCATAGACAGTGATCGCCCGCTGATTGAAAGCTGCTACTCTAAGGGAAATCGTCTCGGGCTGATGCATTTGTTGCACGGTTTCCACCAAAAAAGAAACAAAGGACTGTCCCAATCCTTGACCTGTCAAATCAGGCCGAATCCCAAATCCTATTTCTGCTTCTGCTTTTTCATACGTCACTGACAGGAAACCCACAAGCTTTTCCTTCTGTTTAACAGCAAAAACCTTTCCTTCCCTTGCTGCCGGATTGAGGAATTCAGCCATATCTTCTTCATCCTGATCCATATCATAAAAGCTGTATGCCCCATCATATTTCCAAGTTTCCGCAATCGTTTCAGCCTGGCTTTGCGTCATTGGTACGATTTGATACACGGTCATTCATGCTCCTTCCTCGCCGCCTGCCATTCATCCATGATCTTTTGTTCACGTATTCGATTGTATCTCCGGAACACAAGATAGATACCGACCGTCACACCTATCACTATCAGCAGAATGAGTGCGGTGATGGCAACGGTGTAAAAGGATAACGCAGTCATAAGTTGTTTCTCCTTCTTCATGTAATTACTTCCATTATAGATAGAAACCACATGGCAGACCAAGCACAACTTTCATAATTTTCTTCAACCTCTTGTTCATTCCGGGAATGAAATGAATAAATATATACTTATTGGAAAAACCCGGCCACCGCCGGGTTTCGATCATTCTTTCACTTTTTCTTCCGCTTGCTTAATCTCTTCTTCCGTCGGGGTGATTGTGTTTGCCACCCATTCTTCCCGATAGGCATGATCCAATGCACTCAAACCCTTTTCCGCATCATCTGTTTTGGCATCGGGGCTAGGGAGCTTGTCCTCCCTCTCTTTATCCTGCAGATTCGATCCTGTCACCTTCTGATCGTCATCCTTCTTCCGTTTCAAATAAGAAAAGGTGCCTGCTGCTGCTATTGCGACTGTCCCTCCTGCGATCCATCCGATATTTTTCTTCATCTTGTCACTTCCCCTCCACTCATTTGTGTTCAATGCCGTTTTCATCCTATATTCCTTGTTTGCGCTTTCTTCAAACCATCAAGCTTCCTGCTTCAATTCAAACTCGACAAGGTTCTCCCCTAGGACACTGAGCGTGATATGATTATCACTCATATTGATATAGCCATATTTCGAGCTCGATGTATCCGTGATGCTCTGGCGGAGATTACCCGGCACCTTACGCTCGCCATTCTTGTAGCAAGTATAGATATGATCAATCGTCACATCTGGTATATGCAGGACGTTCTTCAGATAGTAGACTGCCACTGTGTTGAACTTGATATTGGAGTTCACTTCATATCGTTCCAGGAAGTCGCGGAATGGTTCCACACCGCTCTTGCCCAGGAGATCCAGATCTTTCACCATGCTATAGGAGTCCTTGTTCCGGCGAATCGGACGTTTTTTGATGGATTGAACCCGATTGGAGTCGGCAACCGAAATATGCTGTACATTTTCTGTCTCCGGTTCTTCCGCAGCTGCCGTTTCAAAGGCATGCTCCCCAAGATAGCTTTTCACCATGATATCGAAAACCTTGCCCTGCAGATTCTCCGGGAACTTCTGTATCACTGTCGATATACGTTCCATTTCCACCACTAGTTCTTCGTAAGATGTCGTCATGATTCCCCTCCCATAGCCTTTTTCTATTTGTTTCTCTATTATTCGCACTATTTCCTGCATGAATTTCAATTTTTCTATATTGAAAGATTTATATAGTCATCATTCCACCATCCTTATCTTTTCACACCTTCTTAACATAGTGCTTTTCTATGTATGAAGAAGAGCAATCATTGCTCTTCTCCTCCCGATTCTTCAGCTGCTTTTTGTTTATCCCATAGCCGGAAAAATGGATAGTAAACCAGAAACGATAAGACAAGGATGATGATTTGTAATATCGCACCCGAAATGCTGCCGGTAATCATATATCCCTGCAAAATCGGCGGCATAGTCCAGGGTGGCACGATCCCGATCGGCTTTGCAACAAAGCCCCAGTCCATGGCCAAATACGTAATCAATACCGAAATAAGCGGTGTCACGATGAAGGGAACGATCAAAAGCGGGTTCATGACGATTGGCATACCGAACAATACTGGTTCATTGATATTGAAAATACCTGGCCCGATACTCAATCTACCAAGCTGCTTCATCTGCTGGCTTTTCGCAAATAATAGCATTGCCAGCACCAGCCCGAGCGTCGTACCGGAACCTCCGATAAAGACGATATCATTGATTTCATTCGTGACGATATGCTGTACAGGTTCGCCAAGCTCAAAGGATTTGGCATTCTCGGCTGTCAACGTCAGCCAAATCGGACCTGTCACTGCCCCGACAATGGTCGCACCATGCAAACCAGTACTCCAAAGCAATGTGATCAATAAGAAAATGATCATTGTACCAGCAAGACTCGTGCCGATCGATGTGAGCGGTTTTTGCAGCAGTACAGTGATGACATTATGAATGCTTCCAAAAGAACCGACATTCTCGACTAACAGCCTGATGCCCCAGATTACGATGATGGCAAAAAAACCTGGTATCAGAGCAGTAAAGGAGCGGGCAACCGCTGGCGGGACCCCATCCGGCAGCTTGATGACGATATTGCGCTGTACAATGAAACGATATATTTCTGTACATATCAAGGCAATCAACATTCCGACGAACAAACCTTTGCTGGTGAACATCGCCGTCTGATAAGCCGTCTCTGTAATATCCAATCCTTCCGGCGTCTTCCCTATTACGTATGTTACATACGGCGTCCCGACAAAATAAGCCGATAAAGATACAGCTCCTGCCGCAAGCGGATCAACCTTATATGACTCCGCCAGCCGATAACCGATCCCAAAGACCGCAGTCAAGGTCATCAATTCAAACGTCCCCCGATACGGATAAAGCAAGCTCTCCTTTAGCTGGGGACGATCGGCTAAGAAGTCCATATATGACTGAATGGGGAAATTGGCAAGTATCAAAAAGAACGAGCCGATGATGATAAGCGGCATCGATAATATCAGTCCATCACGAAGTGCATTCAAATGGCGCTGCTGTGCAACTTTTGCAGCTATGGGCATAACTTTCCCTTCCAAGAACTGGTTCACCTTACTCATCGCTGTACCCCCTTAACGGATTTACAGCAGTTTATGTAAACGCTTTCAATTTTGTTTTTGTATTTTTGCCCAAATATCGCGATACACTTTTGGGAGTATAGCATGCTGCTGTGCATTAATTGAGGCATCATCCATATAAAGATTCATTTTATCCTTTACTAGGTATATCCGTTATTTAAATGGCAATAGGTAACTATAATCCCCCCTAAAAAAACAAGAACCGTCCATCACCTTGCCTGAACGGTTCTATCCATTATCATGCTGAATCTATTCAAGTTTTTTCGGCTCTTTGACCAACTGCTGGATGATTCCCTGCATAAACTTGTCCCGGGTCGCCGTCATGCTGCTTACATCAAATACCTCATCCAGTTCATTTAATTGTTTATTTTTCAGCTCTTTTACTTCACTATGGATTTTTTCCATCTTCTCGTCCAGTGCAGCTGCTGAATCTGCAGCTTCTTTCAGTTCAGTTGCCAGCCGGTTTGGGATTTCCTTGTCATATTTGTAGTAAATCTTATGCTCCAAACTGGCCCAGAAATCCATCGCTATTGTCCTGATTTGGATTTCCACACATACTTTTTCTTCCCTGTCGGATAAGAATACCGGTACCTTAACGATCAGATGCAGGCTCTGATAGCCGTTCGGTTTTGGATTCTGTATATAATCTTTCCGTTCTATCAGCTCGATATCCTTCTGATTCTGGATCATTTCGCTTAATGCATAGATATCCGATTTAAAAGAACAAATGATCCTGATACCGGCAATATCTTTGATATTTTCCTTTATGGAACCCAATGAAAATTCAATATTTTTCTTATAGATTTTCTTCAGGATACTTTCTGGTGATTTTAACCGGGAGCTGCAATGCTCTATCGGATTATAATCATGAATATAGGAGAATTCATCTTTCAGAATGTTGATTTTTGTATTCACTTCATCCAGGGCGAACTTATAAACGGCTGTGAATCTTGTCAGTTCCGTCCTCAATTGTTTAAGCTGCGTCAGATTCTCTTGTGTCAGTGGCTGCATCATCTGATTTCCTTTCCGATCGGCGATAGTGACTTCATACTGTCCTGTACTTAGTTTACCAATTTTTCATCATAAATGCTGGTACAAAGGAAAGAACGTCACCTTCTATATACACCATGAGCCCTAACCGGTGATAGTACGAATTGCAAGAGACTGCAGTATGATCACCAAGCGCAGCTCGCAAACAAAAAAACGAGAAAGGCCCCATCCTTTCTCGTTCATTCATCCGAATCCATCAGTCCTCAGTCACGCCGCTCCATTCCTCTTTTAAACGATTGATGTCCCTGCGCGGAGGCAAACCGAACAGCCTGGCATACTCCCTGCTGAATTGGGACACACTTTCATATCCCACATGAAGCGCCGCTTCCATTATATCTGCATCCTCATACAGCAATAGATGGCGAGCCTCCTGCAGCCTTATTTGCTTTTGAAATTGAATCGGGCTCATCGCGGTGACTTCCCTGAAATGCCGATGTAGCGTCGAAACACTCATCCCTGCAATGTCAGCAAGCTCCTCGATACGGAAGGATTGATTAAATTCCCTTCTTATGTAATGGATTACATCCCGGATACGCTGTGCATAGCTCCCCTGGATAGCCATCTGTGCCAGGGCACTGCCATGTTTTCCTTGCAGTACACGATAAAGGATCTCCTTTTTGATCAAAGGGGCGAGCACTGGGATATCCTCCGGTGATGCAAGCAGATCTGTCAGCCGAACTGCAACATCCAATATCGGATGCTCGACTTCACTCACATACATCCCTCGCTTCGGGTCCTCATCTGTAGTGAACTGCAAAGTGCCTTCTTCCATCACCTCTAATATTTCAGCTGGTGTAAATTCCATTTTCATAGCCAAATAGGGGGCAGAATCAGATGCTTCCAAAATCTGACCGGAAACTGGTAAATCCACCGAAGCCACCAAATAATGATTTGGTCCATAGAGTAGACGCTCCTGCCCTAAAAGGAGTTCTTTCTCTCCTTGCACGATGATACAGACAGACGGTTTGTAGACACTGTGTACAGGTCCGTAAGCACTTGAATGCCGAATGAAAAATAAGGAAGGGATGCTTGTTTCACAGATTCCCTCTTTCGGGGCAAAGCGCTTGATCACCTCGGCAAGTGTCGATTGCTTATCTGGAGCTGCTTTCACTATAAAACCTCCTCCTTCTCCATGTCATCTTAAATAGTATAAATCATTTCCTCCCGCGTGGCAGGATCAGGCAAATTTATGATACGAATAAGATAACGCTCTCCTATCGAATCATCGCATAATGAAAGACATACCAATCTTGGAAAGGATGTCATCTAATGAATTCGGAGCTACAGCATCATATTTCCAGCTGCATCATTCTGCCAGATCAATCTCCTTGGATTGGAGCCGATAAGGATGCTTGAAAAAAACTTCCGTATGACAGTTGAAACAGGGTTTGCACGTTATGCGGCCGCATTGGTCCATATTGCGGGAAGGTTCTCATCTGCCATTATCATGATGCACCAAGGAAAATCTGTAGATGTAAAGCATGTCCCGGATTGCATCCTGCAGATTATGAATCTTGGCATCAGTATACACAGTTCCTTTACGATCAGAGCAGATGGGATAGATGAGATACAGGCCATGGAAGCAATTACGGATCATTTGGAGGGTGTAAAGACAATCAATAGGATTTTTGACTTGAAATATAGATGATGATTTGTATCAGCGCTGTATCACAACATACTGGCGATCACACCAGCGGAATTTGCGAGCCAGATCTGCGATGGGATTTTCCCGGCTGATCGGAAAAGAAGCTCCTCCAGATTGATAGCTGCCAGCTCCCAGAAGAATCAACGTATCACATGCTTCCAGGCGGGCAGCATTTTCTTCCCCATCCCAGCATGTGTACATCTCTATCTTATCTCCATCATCCAGCTGCTCATCCACAAATCGAAATAATGCTTCATAGGCTGCCCCATCATCCTCACATTCCAGCTCATAAAGGAATGCATTGGCAATATGAGGTATGTAGCATTCCTTCCGGCGCTCAATGACAATGCTCGAATGATCTTTTTTAGTTTGACAGATACGCCAGTATTTTTCCCCCTTGATTTCATGCATTTGTTTAAAGTAAGCATTTTCAAGCATATAATCGTCTATATCCTCAGCTCGCATCCATATCGAGTTGCTTCCATGCTCTCCTTGCTTCAGTCTCTTGCCGGCTGCCAGATAATGTTTCTGTGTCATTTGTTCACCTGCTTCTTCGTTCATCTTACACATAGTATACAAGAAGATGCTATACTGGCATCATAATATAACAATGTATAACAAATAGGAGCAAGCTGATGATCACAATTAATAAAAACGAAGCAATTCCGCTTTCCAAGCAAATATATATGTCATTCGTGGATAAAATCCGCTCCGGTTTATTGATAGGCGGAACAAAACTCCCAACAGTAAGGCAGCTGTCCAAAGATCTCGAAGTTAGCCTCGTCACGGTCATGAAGGCTTACAAACAGCTAGAAGAAGATGGTTTTTTGGAAATGAGCAAAGGCAAAGGAACTTATGTCAAAGCCCAGCAGCAGCCGGAAAGCCTTCCTGCAGGATCCGATTTGGATTGGCAGCTGAGCATTCCTGATTACCTGCACCGTTCCCAATATGCGCGTTTTCAGGATTCGGATGCGAGTTACCATTTCTCTTCCTCCATGATCGATCCGGCTTTGTTCCCGAATCAATACATGGATCAGCTGATTGCACAAGTATTCATGCAGAATCCGCGCATACTGTCGCAATACGGCGGCATTCAGGGTGACCTGGCATTACGTGAGAAAATGGTACAAAATCTGCAAAAATCAAAAATCAACACTGCACCGGAAAACCTGCTGATCACTAGCGGTTCCCAGCAAGGTATCGACCTTGTTGCTCGTACATTCATCGGTCCTGGTGATGTCGTGATCATGGAAGCACCGACATATCCTGGTGCTATCGATGTTTTCCGCAGCCGTGGCGCCACCATCCTTACTGTTCCGATTGATCAAGATGGCATGCAAGTGGATATGCTGCATGGCTTATGCGAGAAACATAAACCAAAATTGATTTATACAACACCTACTTTCCATAATCCAACGGGAACCATCATGCCGCTGCAGCGTCGAAAAGTATTGCTTGATATCGCTGAAAGCCATCATTGCCTGATCATGGAAGATGATCCATTCAGCGATATCTACTTTGACCGAAAGCCGCCGCTGCCGATCAAGAGCATGGATAAGACAGGGCATGTCATCTACTTGAAAGGGTTGAGCAAGACGATTGCGCCTGGCTGCCGTATCGGCCTGATAGCAGCTTCCGGTTCGATCTTCAAGCGGCTTTATGCAGCAAAAGCGAATATGGATCTCGGCAGCCCATTGCTGCCGCAAAAGGTGATTCTGCCGCTCCTCGATTCCACCAAGATGGAACAGCACACCAAGCGGCTTCGGGCTGCCTTGAAGAGCCGCCGTGATACGGTGCTGAAAGTCCTGGCAGAGCATGCCCCCGACGGTGTGACATGGCTGAATCCCAAGGGTGGCTTGAATGTCTGGATACAGCTGCCTGCTTGGCTGGACAGCAACGCCCTGCTATATGAAGCAAACAAGCGTCATGTCTCTTTCCTCACTGGCTCTGCTTGTTTTGCCATTGAAAATGAACATAGCACATTCCGGCTGAGCTACTCCTATGCCAATGAAAAACGATTGCAAGAAGGTGTTCAGATCCTTTGTGATATCATGCAGGCGATGCAGCCATCCAGCTCTTCTTCGCCTACCTTCTGACTCGGGATCCAGTTTGTAATCAGATCGGAAACAATGGAGGCTTTAGCATGCGGAAATCCTGCTAAAGCCTTCTGACTTCATTTCACTTCCATCATCTCAGTAAACGCAAAAAAGCCATCCTCTTGGGATAGCTTTTTAACCAAAAAATAAATCCAGCAAATTACTGCCTTTAGATGATTCCTTATTATATAATTCCGAATACCCGCATTGTGTACAAGAAATGACCAGGAATTGATTATGCTGCACATCGAATAACTTCGACAGGCCAGTGCCCGTCATTGCCACTTCTTTTTGTGAAACATCTGTACCTCCGCATTTTATACAGCCACTCTGTTGCATAAACGACGCTCCCTTTTTCTTTTTCTATCATTCATACGAAGACAGCATCTTGCAGGTTTCATTTTTAATCTATCCAGAGCTCGGTATCAAGCTGAGCTGATATTTTATAAAATGGGACAGACAAAGAAGGAAGCTGCCCCAGGGACAGCTTCCTTCTTTCATAGCCTAGCTTTCGCAGCTTCCCCGACCATATCGCGGAAATAAGCAATCAATCTGGTATCATCGGTAAGTTCCGGGTGGAAGGCTGTTGCCAGATAATGTCCATCTCTTGCCGCGACGATACGCCCTGCATCTTCACTCAGCACCTCGACATCAGGTCCGGCTTCCAGAATATAAGGCGCCCGAATGAAAACTGCAGGAAAATCATCTGCCACTCCCTTTATTTCAAGGCCCGTCTCAAAGCTATCAACCTGGCGCCCGAACGCGTTCCGCTCCACAGTCACATCCATCAGGCCCAGATGGCTCGTTTCCTGATTATTGATACGTTTTGCCAACAAAATCATTCCGGCACAAGTGCCGAAAATCGGTTTTCCGGATGCACCGAAAGCCCGTAATGGCTCCAGGAAATGATACCGATCAATCAGTCTTCTCATTGCAGTACTCTCACCGCCAGGCAAAATCAATCCATCCAAGTCAGCCAGCTGTTCCACACGTTTGACCAAGACAGCTTTTGCGCCGACCGCCTCCACTGTTCGTGCATGCTCAGCCACCGCACCTTGAAGGGCCAATACACCGATTTTCATCGAGCAAATCCCCTTTCTTACCAGCCGCGCTCCTGCATTCTGTTTTCCGGAGAGAGGCTTGTGATGTCGATTCCCTTCATCGGCGTGCCAAGTCCTTTGGAAAGCTCTGCAATCAGTTTGTAATCCTGGTAATGCGTCGTTGCTTCCACGATGGCTTTGGCAAATTTCGCTGGATTATCAGATTTAAAGATACCAGAGCCGACAAAGACACCATCCGCTCCAAGCTGCATCATCAGCGCAGCATCTGCTGGCGTTGCCACACCCCCTGCTGCAAAATTCACGACTGGAAGCTTGCCTGCTTCACGGATCTGAAGCAGGACTTCATATGGTGCGCCCAGCTCTTTGGCAAATGTCATCACTTCATCCAAATCCATGGAAAGAAGCTTTCGTACTTGAGACTGCACCTTACGCATGTGACGAACCGCTTCGACGATATTACCGGTTCCAGGCTCTCCTTTTGTACGGAGCATGGAAGCACCTTCCCCGATGCGGCGGGCAGCTTCACCTAAATCACGGCTTCCGCACACGAAAGGTACTGTGAATTCCCGCTTGTTCAAATGATACTCTTCATCTGCCGGTGTCAGTACTTCACTTTCATCGATATAATCGACACCCATGGATTCCAGCACGCGTGCTTCGACAATATGTCCGATTCGAGCTTTCGCCATCACCGGAATGGAAACAGCATTCAATACCTCTTCTACGATTGTCGGATCCGCCATCCGTGCAACTCCCCCGGCAGCCCGGATATCAGAAGGTACACACTCAAGTGCCATAACCGCTACTGCACCGGCTTCCTCCGCGATCTTCGCCTGCTCTGCGTTCACGACATCCATGATGACGCCGCCCTTCTGCATTTCCGCCATACCCCGTTTAACTAAATCGGTACCTGTTTTCGCCATATTGACTCCTCCTGCTTTTATTATCTGAAAAGTTCGATGAGGATATTGTACATATGGATAGGGTATAACACGCAAGGATTCAGTATAACAATCTGCCCTGCGATCCAGTTAAGGCAACACAACTAAAAACCGATAAATATTTGACAAAAAAATCTATTTATGCTATAATTTACAATTATTTATTTATTGTATAAAATAGGGTTCCCTGGCCAGGGAACCCTATTTTTGTTTAAGGAGTGTGTCTTGTTGAATAAGAAGGAATCCAGTTTAACTTCGCTAATATCTGCTTTTAGTCGGGCATATCACAGTCAGCACGATACACCGAAGATCTTCGATGATTACATTGCCAAAGAGTTAATTCTTCCCGAGGAAATCGAGGCCATCAAGGCAAATATGCTAAAAGGCGTTCATTTCTTTAACGAACATATCGCAGCTAAACTCAATAATGATACAGCAGAAATTCTCAAATGGATAATACAGATCCAGCTTTCGCCGACTCCGTTAGCGCGTGCTGCGTACTGTGAACAAGTACTTCATAATGAAATTGCCTTAGGAGCAATACAATATGTCATACTAGGTGCCGGGCTGGATACATTCAGCTTCCGTCATCCAGAATTACAAAAAAGCCTGCATATTTTCGAGGTCGACCTTCCTGAAGCACAAACGTTCAAAAGAAAAAGGTTAGCTGAAGCCAACTTTGAGATTCCTTCCAACCTCCATTTTGTTTCGATGGATTTGTCGAAAAAATTTTCCTTCCATCATCTGATAAAGGCCGGATTTAATACTGGTAAAAAAACTTTCTTCAGTCTGCTGGGGGTATCTTATTACTTGGCGAAGGAGGAATTTTTTTACTTAATCGATCATCTATTTAGCTATGTTCCGCCTGGTAGTTCCATTGTCTTCGATTATGCCGATGAAAAACTCTTCGAAGAAAAAGGAATTTCGACCAGAGTCGAAAACATGGTGAAGATGGCTGCCGCCAGCGGGGAAACGATGAAGGGCTGCTTTTCCTATGAAGAAATGGAGAGTATGTTGGAACGATCAGGCTTGTTGATATATGAACATTTATCACCATCCAGAATAAATGAGCTCTATTTTGCGGACCGGAAAGACTACTTATCTGCTTTTGAGACAATCCATTATATTCATGCTGTAAAAAAATAAATTTATCCTTTATGAAGGAACATACCCAGGTATGTTCCTTCCGTTATTTCCTCATTCAATCTGTCCCTTCTTCTCTGCTTCCAATACACGATACTCACTGCTTTGCCGGATTAAAAACAGGAGAACTCCCATCAATGCAATCACACCCCCGACTATCTGCAGAGGAGCTATTTTCTCCCCTAGCAGCCAGACTGCGAGAAGGGTCGCACCGACCGGCTCTCCCAATACACTCATCGAAATCGTGGTCGTATTGACATGGTTCAGGAGCATATTGAATATGACGTGCGCCAGCGTCGGAAAGACAGCCAGCAGGAGAAAGATCTTCCATTCGTCAAATCCGTATCCGCTGATTGGCACCCCGGCTGCGAGATTATAAATGTTCAGCCATACACCCGCTGACAGGAAGACACAGAAGCTGTATACCCAATGAGACACTTTCCTGACATTGTTTTGTCCAATCAGCAGATAGCCGACAACCGCGATGACACATAAGAAGGATAATAGGTCCCCGATGAGGGCAGAGGGATCATCCAATCCAAGGTCTCCCCACCCCACCATGACAACTCCGATGATGGAAATGCCGATGGTGATGATGACGGCTCTGGAAGCCCTCTCTTTATAAAGCAGGAATCCGCCGATCATGGCGACGATCGGCTGGAGCGAAAGGATGATGGTCGAGCTCGCTACAGTCGTCAGCTTAAGGGAACTGAACCATAGCGCGAAATGCGCTGCTAAACAAGCTCCTGATAATACAAAGGCAAGGGCTTCCCGCCTGCCGATTTTTTTGAACTCCTTTCTTTTCATCCATACAATCGGCGCCAGCAACAAACAAGCCAGATACATCCGGTTCATACTGAGGATCGTTGCAGGAGCATCGGACCATTTGACGAAGATGGCTGCAAAGGATATGGCAATGATGGATATAAGCAGTAGAATGGCAGTTTGATTTTGTTTCAACAAGGCTCCTCCTCAGTACTATTGAAATTGTATAACGATTAATTTTAGATCCTTGACTGTGAAGTTGTCTTGATAAAATTTCAGCTTTGATAAAAGAGGTCATGCCTGATCAGCATGACCCCTTCCCGCTTATGAGCAGCCGCCGAACTGGCGCTGTCTCGCTTCTGGATTCACTTGTTCGTCCGCATGATAGGAGGAGCGGACCATCGGGCCTGATTCGCAGTGCCGGAAACCTTTTTGCAGGGCGATTTCCTTCAGCTCGGCGAATTCGTCCGGATGATAATACTTTTGTACTTTCAAGTGCTTGAAGGACGGCTGCAGGTATTGTCCGATCGTCATGATATCGACCTGGTGTTCCAGCAAATCATCCATGGCCTGCAGGATTTCTTCCTTCGTTTCCCCTAGTCCCAGCATGATGCTGGATTTCGTAGGCGTGTCCGGAGAAATGGTTTTGACACGTTTCAATAATTCGAGTGAACGGTCATAGGTTGCACGGTGGCGGACCGTTGGAGTCAGGCGTCTGACGGTTTCGATATTATGATTGAAAATATCCGGCTTGGCATCCATCAGTGTCTTGATGCTTTCATATGTACCTTTCATATCCGAAGGCAGCACCTCAACCGTCGTATTTGGCATCCGGCGGTGAATCGCACGGACTGTTTCAGCAAAAACAGCAGATCCGCCATCCTCCAGATCATCCCGGGCCACCGCTGTCACAACGGCATGGCGCAGTCCCATTTTCGCAACGGAATCGGCGACTCGTTCCGGCTCTGCCCAATCAAGCTCTGTCGGTTTGCCTGAAGTCACAGCACAGAAACGGCAGCCCCTTGTACAAATGGAGCCAAGTATCATGAAAGTCGCTGTTTTCCGTACTGACCAGCATTCATAGATATTAGGGCATTTTGCTTCTTCGCATACGGTATGGAGATTCATTTCCCGCATCATTTTCTTCAAATCCATGTAATCCTCATTCGTATTGAAGTCGATCTTCAGCCACTCCGGTTTGCGGAGCATTCCTTCCCGTCGTTGTGCCATCGTTTTCTTTACCATTTTCGTTCCTCCCTAACGAGCATATAAGAATTCATCATCCCGATATTTCTCCTTGGCCAGCTGTTCGATTGCTTCCAGCTGTTCTTCATCCAGTTCAAGTCTTTCAAATGTCACATCAAGTCCTTTTTGGAAACCATCATAAAAGGCAGCCCGTATATCCTCCATCGTTGTCTGCGCAGGAATGAATTCCTGCAGACTGGTCGCTTTGTTTGCGAAGCTTTGGTAAGCACGTTCTTTTACACGATCACTTGGATAGAGGAATAATTCCAGCAGATCCTCGCGATTCAGCCAGACCGGAATCGAACCATGCTGGAGTATGATACCTTTTTGCCTGGTTTGGGCACTGCCAGCTGCTTTCTTTCCATCCACATTGATTTCATACCAAGAAGCTTCCTCAAAGCAATTGGCAGTACCCTTCGGCTTCGAGTCAGCAGGTATGGCGAATTCCGCTTGGATGCCCAGATTCTCAAAACCTAGCAGCAGCCCCTCGGATAATACCTTATACGCCTCTTTGATCGTTGACGGTATCCCAGGATGATCCTCTTTTACAATGATGCTGTAAGTCAGTTCCTGATGATGGAGCACTGCCTGGCCGCCAGTTGGCCTGCGCACCAGCTCGAAGCCTCGCTTTTCGATTTCATCCAGATTGAAACGTTTCTTTGTCTTTTGGAAATAGCCGACGGAAAAGCCGCCAGGATTCCAGCCATAAAAACGTAATACAGGGGCGATCCGTCCCTCACGGTGCCATTGCATCAGCATTTCATCCGCCGCCATATTAAAGGCTGGGGTATGATCACCGTCGTCCCAGAAAACCCAATTCCTCAAGCTGTCACCTTCTCTTTTGAAAGTTCAAATAATCTTAACAATTTTATTCTAGACCTCTTCTTACGACGTACGCAACCGCTTTCTAAAAAACCGACTATCATACTAGGATATATTACTCTTTTTCCCAATGGGTTATCATTTCGACCTAATGTCGGGATTTATACCGCTGGTCATTCCATCCAGCCAACAGGGAGGGCAAAAAGGAATTTCCATTCCTGTCACGATAGGGAATGATGTCTGGATAAGCGGAAGCTGTACGATACTTGCCTGTGTCACAATCGGTGAGAACTCCATCGTGGCAGCAGGGTCTGTCGTAACGAAAGATGTGCCGGCGAATACGATTGTGGCTGGCAATCCGGCAAAACATATAAAGGATATAGAATAAAAAAAGCCGTCAAAAATGACGGCTTTTTCTCATTGGTTCGGCCAAACAGTCTTCGCTACATCAACGATGAAGCGCAGTTTTTCCCATTGCTCTTCTTCTGTCAATTTGTTGCCGTGATGCGTGGAAGCAAAACCGCATTGGGGACTGAGACAGATTTGATCAAGCGGGATATATTTCGTCGCTTCTTTAATCCGGTTGATCACTGCTTCCTTATCCTCCAATTCCCCGAACTTGGAAGTCACCACGCCCAATACGACTCTTGGACCATCTTTTGGAATATACTTCAGTGGTTCGAATGTTCCGGATCGTTCGTCATCGTATTCCAGGAAGAAACCATCCACCTTCTCTTTTGCCAATAAGTCCTGGGCAATCAAATCATAGCTGCCTCCGAACATATACGTGGAGCGGTAATTTCCGCGACAGAGATGCGTTGTCACGGTAAGATCCTCCGGCTTTCCTTCCAACACACCATTGATGACACGGCGTGCCAGATCGATCAAGAATTCACGGGAGTGCTCCCCATCGAATTTCGTATCAGGAGAAGATAATGTGGCAATATACACATCATCGAGCTGCAAATAGCGTACACCTGCGTCATAGAATGCCTGGATGGCATCTCTGTATGCCTGGATGACATCAGCTGCGAAGTCCTCGATATCCGGATAAATCGAATGATCTCGAATATCTGTATGGAAGAGCTGATTCGGACTTGGAATCGTCTGTTTGGCTACTGCCCTGCCAGCGACGATATCTTGGAATACTTTATAATCCTCAAGGAATGGATGATCTGGATTGAACGATACTTTGCCTGTATTTTTTATGTTATAGCGTTCTGTTTCCTCGCCCTTGAACAGATAACCTGTCTCCGGGACATACCCCGTGATTCCATTAAGGTGTTCGAGAAAATCAGTGTGCCAGAATCTTCTCCGGAATTCCCCGTCCGTCACCAGTTCCAGTCCGACTTCAATCTGTTTGTCGACAATTCTTTTGATTTCCGATGTCTCGATTTCCCGCAGCTCTTGTTTGGTGATTTGTCCATTGTTGAATTGCTGTCTTGCTTTGTGCAGTACATCGGGACGAAGCAAGCTCCCTACGTGATCTGCTCTGAATGGTGCCGTTTTTGTCTTGATTGTCATGTTCATCTCTCCCATTTTAATTTTTCACTATCTCTGTTGATCGCCCAGCAGCCTCCAAAGCCTGGTGCAGATCCCCGATAAGATCTTCTGCATGCTCCAAACCGACAGATAAACGCAAGAGGCCATCTGTGATGCCGCGTTTTCTCCGCTCATCCTCCGGCATGGCCGCATGCGACATCGCAGCAGGATACGAGAGGATGGATTCCACCGCGCCAAGACTGACGGCGAAAACCGGAATGCGAAGCTGTTCAACGAATACCTTCGCATGCTCCCTGCTCGGCAGGATGAAAGATAATACCGCTCCGTTCCCGCTGGCTTGCCCGGTATGTATATCGCGGCCTTTATGGGTTGGCAAACCCGGGTAGAAGACATCTTCCACAAGCGGATGCTCCAGCAAGTAGGATGCTATCCTTCCCGCTGTCTCCGTCGACTGACGCAGCCTTGCTCCCAGCGTCTTGATGCCTTGGAGCAGCAAATAGCTATCCTGGGCACCAAGGATGGCCCCGAATGTATTCTGGATGAAGGCAAGCCGCTCTCCCAGATCGTTGTCCCTGGTGATCAGGAGCCCGGCGATGATATCGCTATGCCCGGAAAGGAACTTGGTCGCACTATGGATGGCTACATCCACACCGAGTGAAAGCGGCTGCTGATACAATGGCGTCAAAAACGTATTATCCAAAAAAGTCAAGCACCCATTCTGCTTGGCCAACCGTACAACCGCACGGATATCCGTCACCTTCAAACGAGGATTGGAGGGTGATTCCAGATAAATGACCTTCGTGTTTGGCTGGATGGCCGCTTCAACCGCATCCAGATCGGTTAGATCCACAAAGGAATGGCTGATCTGGAACTTAGGAAGGATCTCTGTCACAAAACGGTACGTACCGCCATACACATCTTCGGTCACTACCACATGATCGCCCGCAGACAGCAGCATGAATGCAGAAGATATCGCTGCCATGCCCGATGAAAAAGCGAAAGCACATGTCCCTCCCTCAAGTTCTGCCGCCTTTTGCTCGAGCGCTTCCCGTGTCGGATTGCCGGAACGGCTATAGTCGAACGGACCGAAAGCATCGAAGCCTTCCTGATGGTAAGTGGAGGAAAGATAAATCGGCACGTTCACCGCACCTGTCCGCTGTTCCTTATGCCGGCCTTGGATACACGCCGTTTCCAAATGCTGTTCGCTCATAAGATGACCTCCTGATCCACTCTTTGGAATGCTTGCTGCAAATCTCCGATCAAATCATCCGCTTCTTCGATCCCGACCGAGAAACGGAGCAGCCGATCGCATATTCCCCTGGCTTCCCTTTCTTCAAGAGGGATATCGGCATGGGTCTGTGTCGTTGGATATGTAATGAAACTCTCCACTCCGCCAAGGCTTTCTGCAAATGTAATGGTCTTCAGGCTGCGCAGGAACGGATCGACCCATTTACTGTCCTTGACCCGGAAAGAAAGCATGCCGCCCTTGCCTGCGTATAGGACATCCTCCACCTTTGGCTGCTCTTTCAAATATGCCGCGATGCGCTTGGCATTGGTTTGATGCTGCCGCATTCGGAGCGGCAGCGTCTTCAAGCCACGGATGAGAAGCCAGGAATCGAGCGGGGATAACACGGCACCGATGCCGTTATGGAGTACAGACAGGCGCTCTGACAGCTCTACGCCCTTACTCACGACCAGTCCAGCCAGTACATCATTATGTCCGCCGATATATTTCGTCGCACTATGGATGACGATATCTGCCCCATGTGTAATTGGCTGCTGGAGATAAGGCGTCAGGAATGTATTGTCGACAATCAGCAACAGACCGTGTGCTTTCGCCAGTTGCGCATATGCATCCATATCGATTTCCTGCATCAGTGGATTTGTAGGTGTCTCCAGGAAGATCGCTTTTGTCTCATCCGTAATCATCGCTGCTGTTTCTCCCACTGTCCGAAATGGAGCGTAAATCGGCGTCACTCCGTATGATTCCGAATAGAAATCGAACAGTCGATAGGTGCCGCCATAAATATCCTCCGGCACGAGCAGGGAGTCTCCGGATCGGAAAAGTGATAATACGAGTTGGATCGCTGCCATGCCCGAGCTGCAGGCAAAAGCCCGGTCACCTTTTTCAAGCTTTGCGAATCCTTCCTCCAGAACAGCCCGAGTCGGGTTCTTCGTCCGGGTATAATCATAACCAGTCGATTCCCCGATTCCGCCATGTGCATAAGCAGTGGAAAGATAAACCGGCGGATTGACAGCACCTGTCACTTCATCACTTCGGTTTCCTATCTGTACAAATGTTGTCTCTAAGCTACTTCCCATATCGATTCTCACCCTTCTATATAAAAAAAAGAACCTTCTCCCCAAAAAGGAAGAAGGTCCAGTCATAACCGAATCAGCTTCTTATCTTTAAGGCGGATACCTTTTGGAATTAGCACCGTGTCTGGACAGACTGGTTGCTGAGACATCATAGGGCCAATTCCCTCCGTCTCTCTTGATAAGAAAAATCACTATTCATTTTTTATATTATAGCCATGTTAACATACAGGAAAATCCAGTCAAGATATTTTTGATAATTTTCCATCAAATACAATTATTTCTGTTGATTTTTTTAGGCAAAGCCGTTTTTGATGGCAGTCAAAGTAAAAAAATAGGATTGACACCCAGTACTTTTCGGTCTATCCTTTTCCTTACAACTGATATTTCTTATCCAGATTGGTGGAGGGAATGGCCCTAAGAAACCAAAGCAACAGGCTGCAAGCCGCAGTACTGTGCTAATTCCAGGTGTTTGACACTGAAGATAAGAAGAGCGGAAGCTTGAAAAATGGCCCTCTTCTTGTGGAAGGGGCCTTTTTTTAAGACAAAATCCGATTAATTTCATTGGAGATATCAAGATTATTACAGGAGGCTATAGGATGGAGACCACAAAGCAGACCCTTGCGGAGGTACATAAGGAATTGGAACAGGATTTCGCAGAAGTCGTCGAATGGAGACGATATCTGCATCAGCATCCTGAATTGAGTTTTCAAGAGACAGAAACAGCCCGTTTCATCGCTGATAAGCTGCACAGCTTCGGATATGAGGATATCCAGACAAATATCGGCGGCTACGGCATTGTCGCAGCGCTGTCAGGGAAAGAGACTGGGCCGACGATTGCCCTCAGGGCTGATTTCGATGCCCTGCCGATAGAGGACGAGAAAGAAACAGCCTATCGCTCCCAGATACCTGGTGTGATGCATGCTTGCGGGCATGACGGTCATACGGCTGCACTGCTCGGGACTGCCAAAGCATTGATCAAGCATAAGGACAGCCTGAAAGGCAAAGTCGTCTTCCTGTTCCAGCCTGCTGAGGAAGTACCGCCCGGCGGTGCCAAGGCGATGATTGAAGATGGAGCACTCGACGGCGTCGATTATGTCTACGGCGCACATCTTAACTCTGCTGCCCCTGTCGGGAAAATCGGTGTCGGCGAAGGATTCAAAATGGCCGCAGTGGATAAATTTTCGATCACCATCCAAGGAAAAGGGGGGCATGGCGCCGCTCCTCAGGAAGCTGTCGATCCAATCGTCATCGGCAGTGATATCGTAAGCGCCTTGCAGAAGATTGTCAGCCGCAGAGTCAGCCCGCTGGAATCCGCGGTTGTGACACTGGGTGTCTTCCAGTCCGGCAATGCGTTCAATGTCATTCCGGATACAGCCAAATTGGAAGGCACGGTCCGGACATTCAATGCCGACATCCGCAAGCAGGTCAGACAGCAGATAGAAGCAATCGTTTCGGGGATCACGAGCGGATTCGGCGCAACCTATTCCATCGATTACCTGCACGGCTATCCTGCGCTTTATAATCATCCTGAGGAGACTGCTCTTTTGCAGAGGCTGTTCTCCGAGCAATTCGGCGAAGAACAGGTAATAGAGCTTGAAACCGGGATGGGAGCGGAAGATTTCGCTTATTACCTGCAGGAAAAACCCGGCAGCTTTTTTAAAGTTGGCTCCCGCAACGAGGATACAGGCACACACTATCCGCATCATCATCCGAAATTCGACATCGATGAGCGCGCATTGCTCATCACCGAAAAAGCGTTCACGAAAATCGTATTCTCGTTATTGGGAAGCTAAGGAGGAAATGTCTTGAAGAAGAGATTTGCACTTATATCATTAGGCTTGGCGGCTACCATCGCACTGTTCGGATGCTCCGGCAATTCCAGCAGCAGTTCCGGCGCAAGCGGCGGAGAACCCGTGGAAGGCGGCGACTTGAACGTTGCCATGACAGCGGATCCCGACACACTGGACTGGATGTATTCCGGTGAAAGCGCTGCGAGAAAAATAGGCTGGCATATCTATGAAGGCCTGTTCGCCCTCGATAAGGATTACCAGGCTCGTCCTTTACTAGCCGACGACTATACCGTCAGCGATGACAAGAAAACATACACGATCACCCTGCGTGATGGACTGAAATTCCACAACGGCCAGGACGTGACTGCTGAGGATGCCAAAGCATCGATCGAACGCTGGCTCAAGGTCTCTTCCGTCGGTAAGATCACAGCAACACATGTGGATGCTGTCGAAGCAACAGATGACTTGACATTGGTCATCACGCTGAAAGACCCGTATGCCGCTTTGCTCACCGATCTGGCTGCTCCGAAAGCATCTGCTGTCATCATTCCTGCCGACATAGCAGAAGCCGCTGGTGAACAGCCGCTGACAAATGAACAGCTGATCGGTACAGGTCCCTTCAAATTCGATTCCTGGAAGCGCGGAAATGAAATCGTCCTTTCCAAATTCAAAGATTATCAATCTCGTAAAGAGGAAGACTGGGGCGGTTTGACAGGTAAGAAGACAGCTTATCTGGATACGATTCATTTCAAGATCGTCAAAGACCCTCAAGTCATGCTCAATGGATTGAAGACAGATTTATATGATTATGTACAGTCCATTCCGCTTGATTTGTATGATGTAGTCGATACGACACCGAACGTCGAACCTGCCATCTCAAGCAATGGCTATTCCGTCATCACACCGGATAAATCCGAAGCGCCATTTGATGATATCAAAGTCCGCGAAGCACTTCATGCCGCGCTTGATAAAGAAGCCATCGCCAAGGCAACTTATAGCAACAGTGAATTCTACAATCTGGATGGTGCCTTGTTCACTCCGGATCAAACAGCTCTTTACTCAGATCAAAACATCGATGACTTCGAGGCCTATGATCCGGATGAGGCGAAAAAGCTGCTGGAGGACAGCTCTTATGATGGGCAGCCAGTGAAAATCATCTTCTCCAATGACCATGCAGAGTATAAGAAAATCGCGGAGATTGCCGAGCAGCAGCTGGAAGCGGTCGGTTTCAATGTCGAGCTCGAGTCCTATGAATGGGCAACTTACTTGGAAAAATGGAGCGATGGTGCTAACTGGGATATGGTAGTGGTTGGCTGGTCTCCGTTCTTCTCGCCAAACCAAGCCGGAATGGTGAGCCAGGATTCCAACAGCAGCGGCTGGTATAACAGCGAACGCTGGCAGGAGCTTGTCGCACAATGGGGCGAGGCAGAAGATGAAGCAGCCCAAAAAGAAATCCTTGCTGAATTGAACAAGACAATCTATGATGAGCTTCCATTCGAAAAAGTAAGCAACCTTTCCACTTTGGATGCACGTACTTCCAAGCTGCAGGATTATGAAGATTGGTATGGTCCGCGCTTTTGGAATACATGGAAATCCCAGTAATGCCCCGAGAAAATCGCCTGCGTTACCGCTGGCGATTTTCTTCCATTTCCAAATAAAGGAGTGACGCTTGTGCTTAACTATACAATCCGCAGGCTGCTGTCTGTCATACCTGTCATGCTCGTGGTCAGTATCATCGTATTCCTGCTCGTTCACCTGACACCTGGCAATCCGGCTTTCATCATCCTTGGTGAAGATGCCTCACCTGAAGCCGTCGCGCAGCTGGAAGAACAGCTTGGCCTGAATGAGCCACTGTACATACAATTTTTCGACTGGCTCAAACAAGTCATCACTGGCGACCTTGGAACAAGTGTGTATTCCTCCCAGCCGGTCACGGAACTGATTTTTGCCAATTTTGGCCCCACTTTCAGTTTGATGGCCTTGTCCCTGCTCTTTATCTTGGTCATCTCCATTCCGATTGCGATCCTGATTGTATCTTTACACAAGACGATCCTGGATCCATTATTCACAAACGCATCCCTGCTCGGTGTGTCGGTTCCGGAATTCTGGCTCGCCATCTTGCTTGTGCTGGCGTTTGGGGTGACGTTCCCGATATTCCCGGTCGCCGGTTATATCCCACTTTCTGAAGGTTTCGGAGCCTGGCTTTATCATTTGCTTCTGCCTGCTTTTGTGCTTGCGCTTGTAGAAATCGGCATCATCGCAAGAATGCTCCGGGACAGCATGCTGGATTCCGTGAACCAGGATTATACAAAGACGGCACGGGCAAAAGGCGTCCGTGAACGCGATGTATTGATGAAACATGTTTTCGCCAATGCACTCATCCCGACAACGACTGTCCTTGGTGCCACTGTTGCGGGACTGCTCGGCGGAACGGTCATCATCGAAACGCTGTTCACCATCCCAGGAATCGGACAGCTGCTGATCGATTCGATTCACCGACGGGATTATCCAGTGATTCAAGGTGTCGTGCTATTCATTGCTGCTATCTATGTGTTAGTCAACCTTGTCGTCGATCTCTTGTATGCATTCCTGGATCCAAGGATCCGCTATGACTGAAGCCAAAGGAGGTACATAAACGATGATGTCCAAGAAACGAAACATTATCGCCCTGACGATTTTCTTATTGATTGCCTTGGCAACGATCACCGCCAATTGGTGGCTGCCGGTCTCCCCTGCGGCAATGGATGCCAACCAGCGACTGCTTGCACCATCTGGCGCTCATTGGTTCGGCACCGATGATTTCGGCCGTGACATTTTTGCCCGCGTGGTCGTCGCCGCCCGTGTGTCTTTAGCTGTCGGTGTCATTGTAGCCATCATAGCGACAGTCATCGGTACATTGATCGGTCTTGTATCCGGCTATTTCCGTAAAACGGATTTTATCCTGATGCGGATTGTGGACGGATTTCTCGCTTTTCCTGCCCTGCTTTTGGCATTGGCGCTCGTAGCGGCGCTTGGCGGAAGCATCACGAATATCGTCATCGCCCTGACGATTGCTTTCTTCCCGGTCATGTCACGAGTGGTCCGCTCTGCCGTACTGCAAATCAACAACGCACAATATATCGAAGCAGCGCGGACAACAGGGACTGGAAATATCGTCATTTTATTTAAATATATACTGCCGAATGTACTCTCCCCCATCATTGTGCAAAGTACATTCATTTTTGCCAAAGCCATACTAGCAGAAGCTGCACTCAGCTTTCTCGGTGTCGGTGTCAATCCATCCACGCCGACTTGGGGAAATATGCTGCAGGAATCACAGATTTATATTACGATCGCTCCCTGGTTCTCGATTTTCCCTGGCATCGCAATCGTGATTACCGTCTTGTCGCTGAACATACTTGGCGACGGACTCCGGGATGCCTTCGATCCGCATAGCATCAAGAGAAAGCGGAAACGGAAACCAAAACAAACAGCACCAGCTGCCTAGAGGAGGTTACATTATGCTAGAAGTAAAGAATCTGCATGTCCACCTGGATACACCAGCCGGCCTCGTCAAAGCGGTTGATGGTGTATCATTCCGGCTGGAAGCTGGGCAGACCATCGGCATCGTCGGGGAATCGGGCAGCGGAAAAAGCGTCCTTGCTCATTCACTGACAAAGCTGAACCCTGAACCACCAGCCACCTACCCTGAAGGAGAAATCCTCTTCGAAGGAGAAAACATCCTGACAATGGATAAAAAGCGCCTGCGCAACCTGCGCGGGAAAGAAATCGCGATGATTTTCCAAGATCCGATGTCGAGCCTGAATCCCGTTTTCAAAATCGGCAGACAGCTGATGGAAGCCATCCAGACCCATCAAAAGCTTCCCAAAAAAGAAGCGCGCCAAAAAGCGCTCGAACTGCTGGCAGATGTCGGTATCCCAGACCCGGAACGCCGGATGCATAATTATCCGCATCAATTTTCCGGAGGGATGCGCCAGCGCGTCCTGATTGCCATTGCACTCGCCGCCAGACCGAAGCTGCTCATCGCGGATGAACCGACAACAGCATTGGATGTGACGATCCAAGCCCAGATCATTGAACTATTGAAAAACATCCAAAAGAAATATGGAACAGCCATCATCATGATTACCCATGATCTTGGAGTCGTGGCAAATCTGGCAGATCGGATCCTTGTCATGTATGCCGGCAAAATCGTCGAGTCCGGCAGTACAGCAAATATTTTTTATGATACGGCCATGCCATATACATGGTCGCTGCTGCGCTCGATTCCAAGACTGGATGCGGCAGGTTCCGAACGGCTGCTGCATATCGAGGGGAATCCGCCTAATCTGATTCATCCGCCAAAAGGATGCAATTTCCATCCCCGATGCCCATTCGCACGGGATGCTTGTCTGCAAACCGATCCTGCGCTCATAGAACGCGGAACAGACCACTGGGCCGCTTGTGTTCTCAGCAAGCCGCAATTCGATGAAGAAAAACAAGCTGTAGCAGAGCAGAAAGGAGTGCTGCTATCTTGACCGCATTATTGGAAATCAAGGATTTACACGTCCATTTCCCGATCAAGAATGGAGTCCTGCAGAAAACGACAGGTCATGTGAAGGCTTTGAATGGTATCGATTTGACTGTCAATAAAGGAGAAACCTTGGGGATTGTAGGGGAATCAGGCTGCGGGAAAAGCACACTTGCCAGAAGCATCGTCGGATTGCAAAAGCCCACTTCCGGCGATATCCTCTTTAACGGAAAAACGTATACAGATGCGTCTTCCAAGGAGCTTTACGAGCTGCGCCGCAATATGCAAATGGTTTTCCAGGATCCATATACCAGCCTGAATCCGCGCATGAAAGTGAGCGAAAGCATTGCCGCTCCGCTGAAGGCGTACAAAAAGACAAAAAATCTGGAATCCCGGGTAAAAGAGCTGATGGAGCTCGTCGGATTGAATCCCGATGATCATTATCACCGGCTGCCGCATGAATTCTCCGGCGGGCAGCGCCAGCGGATCGGAATCGCCCGCGCCATCGCCCTGGAGCCAAAGCTGATTGTCTGCGACGAGCCTGTCAGTGCACTGGATGTATCCGTCCAGGCCCAGGTCATCAATTTATTCCAGGATCTTCAGAAGAAATTGGATTTGACCTATGTCTTCATTGCACACGATCTTTCCGTGATCAATCATATCGCTGACCGCGTCGCTGTCATGTATCTAGGCAAAGTGATGGAAAAATCCAATCGCGAAACATTCCAGACGCATGCACAGCATCCCTATACAAATGCGCTGCTATCTGCTGTGCCTTTGCCGGATCCCGATAAAGAACGGGCACGGGAACGCATTGTGTTGAAAGGCGAACTGCCTTCCCCTGCCAACCCGCCATCCGGCTGCGTGTTCCATACCCGCTGCCCGAAAGCGACGGAATTCTGCAAAACCAACATACCCGCCCCGGAAGAACGCGGTGTTCCTGGACAGGAAGTAGCTTGCTTCTTTCCAGTCGGTGCGGAGGAGAATGCCAGGATTACATTATAAGAAAAGCAACCTGCACGTGCAGGTTGCTTTTTATGTACCCTTACCATTTTTCCCGGATCAGCTCCACACTCTTTCTATCCCCATCAATTCCCGACCTTCGAATTTCATTATATATCTGGCTTAGTTGATTGTAATAAAAAATCCAAACCATACCGACTATCATAATAGCCCATCATCAGTGTCGTGACAGCGCCATGTGTACCTATTTTTAGATCCCTGATAGATTCTCAGTAAATCCTCCATACTGCCATAAGCCCTTTTTTGACAGTCTGCATTCGACTCGCCTCCTGGAAAGGAGGAGTTTGGGTCGGCAAAAGATTCCTTTAACGAAGGAGATAATTCCTTATCGAAGATCCGCGTATCACTCGGAGCAAAGACGCGTTCCCGCAGATCCTCGATTTCATCCACTTCTTTTTCCGCATATTCCGCCAAGCAACGGATTGTTTCAACTGCACGTGTGTATGGACTGGAAACAAAAAGTTCCATCCCATCACCCTTCAAGGATTTGGCAACCTTTAAAGCATCCCGCCTACCTTTATCAGTCAAAGCTCTCGTTCTTTGATTACCTTCCTTGGGAGATTCGCCATGCCTTATCACATAAATGATGGTAGTTATATTTACACCCCTGATCCTCATTTTCACAGACAAAATCCAGTCTAATCAAACACGCTCAGTTTGTCAGGGTTACGCAGAAATCCAAACAGCATTTGAACCTGCGCCTCCGTATTTCTTTTCAGCGACAATGGCGGGAGCTTGGTTTCGTCAAAGAATCCGACTTCGCTTGTCTCCGCGCTTCCCTGCGCTCCCCCGCCGACAATCTCGCATTGCAGGAAGATTTTGTAGTAATGGAACATTTGCGGTTTGTCGGTATGTTTATCTGAATCCAGCACTGCTAAAAGTTTCTTTGGCATCACGTCGTATCCAGACTCCTCTTTGATTTCCTTTACCGCATTTTCACCAGCCGATAATCCCACCTCACAAAATCCGCCAGGCAGCGACCAGCGATCGTCCATCTTCTCCTTCACCAACAGCAGTTTTCCATCCCGGAACACGACTCCTCGTATATCCAGCTTAGGTGTGGGATAACCTTTTTCGGCTGCGAGCATCCCCCTGACTTGTTCTTTTGACTGCACACTATAATCAGCAATGATTTCCGCGCTGAGCTGCTGCAGCTCCTCGTATCTCTCCCGATTGAATACATCCTTTGAAAAATGCAGCCCTGCCTGGGAAATTGCCTGTATCCTCCTGGCCCATTCCAACCATTTTTCCAAGACTATCACCTATCATCCGTAATCTTATTTATGCTTCGTCCACTAGTTTATGCTTCTGTTCCTGAATAGTGATGGCTCTTTCGGAATTTGGGTGCTGCCCGCATCATAAATACATTGTTTCTCCAGCATTGTCTTGCGCTGCTGCAGATTTTCAACGTGCCGGAATAATAAGCTGATACTAAAGGGGGATTGATGGCAGGTTCTGTCAGCTTCCAGATAACACTTGAGCCGCCTGCTTCGGATACGTTTTCGTCCTGCCTCCTGCCATATGCCATAGGTGCTTGGAGAATTGGCATAGAGCTTCTGCCAGCTGATTCGTCAAATAATGGCCATCCCGCCTTTTCCCCGGTACCTGCCCTAGGCATTGTCTTTCTCCCATTCACTCAAATACATCCTTGCTGTTACATTGTTGGGATTTTCCATCTTCGAGATAAGCTCCAGACTATTCCCATCCAAATCATTGAAATGAATCTTCGCATGTGCCATTCCATCATGTGCCATCACAAAAGGCTCATGAGGGCCGAAGCCAAACGCCTCCCTTGGCCGATATCCTCTTTCCCTCAACCACTCCGAGGCACGTTTCAGATTCTCCAAGCTTACTTGAAATGCGACATGCCTGATCGATGGATGATAATCAAGCTCTGCCTTGTCCGATTCCCAGAGACCAAGCCAGCTGTGGCCCTTTTTTATCCAAAAGAATGCCAATCTATCCTCATGGATATGGGAGAGTTCGAGTCCCAGTCCCTCATAGAATGCAATGGATTCCTTTAAATCACTTACTGGCAGATGTGCTTCATATAATCCTTCTATCAAATAAAACACTCCTTCCTTGATTGTATAATCAGAATATAACAACTAAAAATAGAAATGCTGATATAATTCATACCCCACCATGATTTAGTATCGATATATTATTTATTCAGTTAATTTTTCTATCTTCCAATTGCTTTTCACCCCAATAACAAATCGCATCTAATACAGGAATCAATGATTTTCCTTGTTCTGATAAACTATATTCTACTTTTGGAGGAACTTGCGCATATTCTTTTCTAACTATCAATTGATCCTTTTCTAATTCCTTTAACGTATTGGTCAAGGATTTATATGAGATTTTATCAATCACACGTTTTAACTCGTTGTAACGAATCGGTCCATTACTTGTATATAGGGTATATAAAATTATCATTTTATATTTTCCACCTATCAATGACAAAGTGTATCCAAATCCAGTATTTTTCAAATCCCCATTATATCCGAATGATCGTATATCCATTTCACACTCTCCTTTTGGTTAGTATCGCACTTTCATTACCATACTTGTTTAGAGTCAAAACCCGAAATAAAATGAATGCAGATATAAAGAACACAATATAGGAGGAATAGGAAATGAAAACAATTATTTATGCACACCCCTGGGAAGGTAGCTTTAACCATGCAATTTTAACTTCGATCACAAAAGATTTAGAATCAAAGAAAGAAACATTCCAAGTGATAGATCTGTATAAAGATGAATTTAATCCAGCATTTACCGCAGAAGAATTAAAGTTTTTTAATAAGGGTGAAACGCCATACGAATTAGTTAAGCAATATCAAAAACTACTAAACCAAGCAACTGAGTTGATTTTTATTTTTCCTGTTTGGTGGTGGGATTTACCAGCCATATTAAAAGGTTTCATCGATAAAGTAATGCTATCGGGTTTTGCTATCTTAGAAAATAAAGAAACAGGTGCTTTGACTGGATTATTGACCAACATAAGAAAAACAACCGTCATCACCACTTCTACATCGGAAAAAGAGTATCTTGAAAATGAAGCAGGGAATGCTATTCAAGGTGTTTTCATAAATCGAACTCTTGCTGATCTCGGAATTAAAAACGAACATACTAAATGGATTAATTTTTCTAGGGTGAACTTGACAACTGATGATAATAGACATCTATTTTTAAAAGAACTTCCTCAAATGATATAAGGTCAATCCAAAAGCCCTTCCATGAGGGGCTTCAGCAACTCGAATGACCAGAGTTCCTTCTGAATTAAAATGCTGCAAAGATGTTGCCGGGAATGACTGATTCTGACGTATGTAAAAGGCTGTGGAACTTTCTCCACGGCCCTATTCTAATCTCCATTTATCTCGGTTCTTCCAATTTGACTGTTTATCCATCATTCCAGACTTTCCGCCAACTTGGTAAAGATGACTCCCAGAGCATGCGCCCCGGCATCCGGATAGCCAAGGCTGCGCTCCCCTACCGTACCGGCGCGTCCCATCCGGGCAACGATTTCCTTTGTCTTTTCAGCTCCGTTCACCGCAGCATCCGCCCCCTTCCGGAAAGCAGCCTTCACGTCTTCACCTGCTGCGGCACTCTGCTGCCAGCTGTCTGCACATGGAGCGAGGGCATCGATCAATGTCTTATCGCCAACTTCCGCACCGCGGCCGAAGGAACGTTCCCCGATATCCTGAATTGCCGTGACGATACGCTGCAGCGTATCAGCGAATGCTGGTACAGAAAGCTCGTTTTTCCCTTCTGCCGCTTTACCCGCAGCTCGGAACGCTCCGCCCCAAATCGGACCTGAAGCACCCCCGCAATGCTCCATGATCACCATGGAAGCGTCGTCGAGGAAGCGTGCAATTGTCAGATCATCTTGACTGAGAATCTGCTTCCACTCCCGTTTCAATTGACGGAAGCCTTTTGCCACACTATTTCCGAAATCGCCATCTCCCGCGTGTGTATCCAGCTTATTGAAAGCCGCTTCATTCTCAATGATGATTTCACTCATTTTATCGACTAAGTAGATGATATTTTCCAGCGTGATGGAATCTTCTTTTACTTGTGCATACGAACTGTCCGTTTCCACCCGGAAAGAAGCAACCGCATCCTCCGCTGATTCTTCCCGCTCTTCAAATGGCGGCTGCTCGACCGGTCCGTCGATCTTGAAAGCAGGTGTATCCGAATGGCTGGAAAGCAGCGTGCGCAGCTCCTCATCAAGTGACATGATCGTCACCGAAACACCGGACATATCGATGCTCGTCATATAATTGCCGACGAATATGCGGTTTATTTTTATATGACGCTCTGCCAGTTCCCGATTGACTGACTGATTGAACAGATACAGCTCCTGCAATGGCGTCCCGCCGAATCCATTGATCAGCAATGCCGCGTCTTCTTCCGGCTCTCCTTCTTTCAGTAAGTCATCTACCATACGTTTCGCCAATTCATCCGCTGTCAGTACTTTTTCACGTCTTATCCCTGGTTCCCCATGAATACCCACACCGTATTCCATCTCATCCTCTGCCAGTTCGAAAGTCGGTTCGCCTCCAGGCAGGGTGCAGGATGTCAAGGCTACGCCGATACTGCGTGTCCGCGAAACAGCCTTCTCGGCAGCGGCTTTCACTTGCTGCAGGTCGCGCCCCTCGGCTGCTGCTGCACCGGCAATCTTATGTACAAGGACGACACCGGCAACACCTCGCCTCCCGACCGTATATAAACTATCCTCAACCGCGATATCATCATCGACCTTCACATAATCCACTTCCAGTCCATCTTCCTTGGCCAGGTGAGCTGCATTCTTGAAGTTCATGATATCCCCGCTGTAATTTTTGATGATGAGCAATGTACCCTTCTCACCAGCTGTCTCCTTGATCGCTTGATACACCTGGATTTGGGAAGGGGAAGCAAACATATCACCGCATACCGCGGCATCCAGCATGCCTTCCCCGACAAAACCGGCATGCGAAGGCTCATGCCCGCTCCCGCCCCCGCTGATCAGCGTCACCTTATCCGTTTGCGGTCGTTTCTTTTTGATCACTTTATACTTTTTCAATAACTCGAGCTCCGGGTGCGCCAATACCAGCCCGTGGCACATTTCCAGGACAACATCCTCTGGGCGATTGATGATTTTCTTCATTGGTCATCCTCCTCTTATCCAAGCAAAAGTGTCTATCTTCCTTCAGCTTAACAGAACGAATCAAGAATTGCACAGACTAGGTTGACAAGTCTGAAAAGTTTGGATACAATCACTAAAAAAATAGTTTTCTTATCAAGAGAGGCGGAGGGACTGACCCTGTGAAGCCTCGGCAACCGACTGTCAGCAGCACGGTGCCAATTTCAGAAGGATGATGCATCCTGAAGATGAGAAGCGTGTACGGATAGTTACAGACCCGGCAGCCCTTCTCTTTTATATGGAGAAGGGCTGCTTTCGTATACGCCTTGATAAGCAAGCTTGATTGGAGTGTAAACATGACCAAGAATGTGAAATTTGCTTATTGGGTACCAAATGTGAGCGGCGGATTGGTCATTTCCAAGCTGCCGCAAAAGACGGATTGGAGTTTCGAAGCAAATAAACGCTATGCGCAAATCGCCGAACAGAATGGCTTTGAATATGCCCTGCTGCAAACACGCTTCATCGCAAGCTATGGTGCAGACAAACAGCTCGAGGCGATAACACTCGCCTCGGCCCTTGCCAGTGTCACCGAGAAACTGAACCTTATTTCGGCTGTCCACCCTGGGCTTTGGCATCCAGGCGTCTATGCCAAGATGCTTGCCACTTTGGATCATATCAGCGGCGGCCGTGCTGCTGTGAATATCGTCAGCGGCTGGTTCAAGCAGGAATTCATCAGCTACGGCGAGCATTGGCTCGATCATGATGAACGCTACCGTCGTTCCGAGGAATTCATCCGCGTGCTTCGGGCATTGTGGGAAGAAGAACAAGCTACCTATCGGGGAGACTTTTATCGATTGACGGATGCCCCATTGAAGCCAAAGCCCAAAAATCGGATTCCAATCTTCCAGGGCGGTAATTCAGAGGTTGCCAGGGACATGGCTGCCCGTGTTTCCGATTATTATTTCATGAATGGCAATACACTGGAGGGGTTCCAGCAGCAAATCCAGGATGTAAAAGCCCGAGCAGCCAAACAAGGACGGGATGTCAAATTCGCCGTAAACGGCTTTGCCATCGTCCGGGACACAGAAGAAGAAGCCGTATCCCTTCTGCGTGACATCGTAGCGCACGCCGATGATGAAGCCGTGGAAGGATTCCGGGAATCCGTCAAGGACGCAGGCCAGGCAACACGCAGCAAGCAAGGCATGTGGGCAGACTCCTCTTTTGAGGACCTTGTCCAATATAATGACGGCTTCAAAACCGGTCTGATCGGTACAGCCGAACAAGTAGCCGACCAAATCATCCGCTTGAAACAAATCGGTGTCGACCTTGTCCTGACCGGCCACTTCCATTATGAAGAGGATTTGGAGCGCTTCGGTCGTCAAGTCATCCCGCTCGTCCGTGAAAGGGAAGCAGCTTTGACACATGCAAAACAGCCCACTTGATGTGGGCTGTTCACTTATGCACAGGAGCAATCACTTTAAGCTTTTCACCAAGTTGAACCAAACTTTACCCGCATGCTCAGAAGCTGATTCCCCCTCATTACAGTACCCACTTGCCTCATAGAAAGGCACCAAATGATCCAAGCATGTCAGGGTGATTCCCTGCCTTTGATATCTCACACACATTTTTTCCAATTCATTTAACAGCTTTACCGCAATCCCTTTCCCTCTATGGTGAGGATGCACCGCCAAACTGAGTATGCTTTGAAATCCCCCGCTTGGCGGATTAGGGATTGTATGTTCAAACAATTCATCATTGATATAATGCTGAGGTATGACTGGACCGACGACATAGCCGAGGATCTTATCGCGGCTATCTCTTGCCACGATGAATGAATCTGCTATAATCTCAATCCTCTCCAGCATGGCTTCTTTCGTCGCCGCTTCATCAGGTGTGAAGCCAGCATATTCAATATCCATCAGTTCTTCTAAATCCTCTCGATGTGGTACAGTAAAGTGAATGTCCATATTATTCATCCCCTGCCATTTTCAAACAATATCATTATATAATCATTATACTACACTAGCTCTCCAAGGAAGGAGTGATTGACATGCATGCAAAAGACTATCTCGCAGTCTGCTTTGCCGATCTTGAACTGGTACCAAGCATTTATCATCGATGGCATACTGGCATGCATATAGCGCTCGGCGGAGATAGCCATCAATTACTGGACAATGACCAGCTCAATATGGATCTGTTCCATCTCGTCTATCATCAAGCATTGACCATTTTCAGGCATTTATTTGATTCAGACGATGAGCTTTATCTAGCTGCCAATCTATATAAGGGGAAACGTGGACGAATAAAGAAGACAAATCTATTTAGACCATTTATAAGAAGGAAAAAGTTGCTCTATCAGATTCGGGCTCACACATTGCCTTACCCGTTTGAAGATGAAAGTCTGTTCGAATACCAGCAGTTTTCCCTCAAGTGCAGACCAGCTGATATCCGGATTCCAGCGCTGCTGAAAGCTGCATGCAATAAGGATTTCCCTCCCCTTAAACCGAGATTCAAAGCGCATGCCGGCTACCCCGACATCTTTTTTATCAACAAAAGCAAGGATATCATCTTTTTCATCTATGATGATCGCGGATGCGAGGTGGTTGCAAAAGAGCCAGCAGCATTGGAGTCTTTATCAAGTCGGCTTTCAGGCTATACATATGATATAAAGACAAGGGATGAACAGCTCCCTGTCCATCTAAATCGCTAATCGATTTCTTCATATCAATAAGAATATAATTCAAAACTCTACAATAAAAGTGCCGTTTCGCAGCCTATGTCTATGTTAAAATAAGTGAACGCGCAATTCACTCTATCGATAAGGAACGGGAATCAATATGAATAAAAAAGATATCGCAACTATCCGAAGACAATTCAAAAAAGGCAATGATAAGCTCAAAATCTCGGATATATTCAATGTATATATCATGAAAGAATCAAGCGACATTTATCATCATGAGCGTATGCCATTCGATATGCTGGATGAAGACCAGCAGGAACTTTTTCTTGGCAATTTCAAGAAGGTACTGGCCGGACAGCTCGATGAGAAATTATTCGAATTGAAATTCAAACGGGATGCCGAGGACAGCAGTCAGTTCATCCTGCATCGCGGCCTGCTCACGAATGATGTCGAGGAATGGGCCAATGACATGCTCCGCCTTGTTGCCAAAATGCTGCAGGACAGGCAGTATGAGCATGATGTTGTCATCAGTTTCATCAAGGCGGAATACCTGAAAGCCCAAAAACGCCAAAGCGAGGAATCAGAGGAAAGCGCCAATGACACGATGTATTCCCATCAATTCCTGCTTTGCAGCATCAACAAGACACAGGAGCCGAAGAAGGAATTGCAATTCGATTATGTGGAGCGGGAGTTCAAGTATAATGTGACAGTCGATCCAGTCATCAATCTGCAGTCCCCGTTATCCGGCTTCCTCTTCCCATGCTTTAATGACAGCGCGGCTGATGTCAACCACGTCCTTTATTCAACGGCAAAGGCCTTTGAACCGGATACAGCGTTCATCGAAAATGTATTGAATGCCGAAGAAATCATGACAGCAAAAGATGACAAGAGCGTTTTCGAGGAAATCGTCAAGGATATCACAGGAGACCAGCTGAACACCTCGACACTCGCCAATGTCTATGAAGAAATCAACCGTGTGGTCGAGGAAAATGAAGAAGATGAACCACCGAAACTCGACCGGCAGGATATTCAACGCGTTCTGACGATGAGCGGTGTGGAAGACGTGACCCCCGAAAAAGTGGAGACCGCCTATCAAAAAGTCATCGACGATGAGAAATATGAAATGAAAGCAACCAGCGTACTGCCAAAGTACAACTCCAAATCCATCAAAATCAAAACAAAGGTAGCCAATATCGCCATCAGCCCGGAAGATCTGCGTTACGTACGGCAAGTTGTGTTCAACAACAAACGCTGCATCATGATCGAAGTGGAAGAGGATACTGTCATTGAAGGATTTAAAATGGCGGAAGAAGCTTTGGTGAATAAAATGAATAAAGAAGAAGCCGAACAGTTATAAAGCAATAAGGATGCTGCGTGATGCAGCATCCTTATTTGTATTGATCAGGCTTTTGCTTTCCTTCTTTTGAAGATAAAGAGAACTGCTCCGGCAGCAAGCAATGCCGCCCCGGCCAGCATGTACGTATACATATTCGTTGCCGTGTCAGGCAGTTTATTTCCGCTGACCTGCTCCGCACCGCCGTCAAAGGCTTTGCCGCCGCCCTGGCCGCTATTATTCCCTCCGTTATCATGGCCGCTTGGCGAAGGTGCATTGCTTTTATCATTTTGATCATTTTTGTCTTGGTCTGCCGGTTCATTGTCATCTTCCGGATCTTCCTGCGGCTTATCGTCCCCTGGATCCTCCTCTTTATCACCGTTGTCCTTCGGATCTGGTGTCTTTTCATTCGAGTCTGGTGTTTCTTCATTCGGATCTGGTGTTTCTGGAGATTCCGGAGCTTCGTCTTTCGGCTCCTCTGGCGGTTCAGACGCCTCTGGCTCTTTGCCCTCCAGATCCGTAATACGTCCTTCAATCACTGGGTTCACTTCCCCGTTCAAATCCTCCACCATATAATCACGGAATTGCTCCCAGTCTATTTCCCCAAGGTCTTGCACACGACCTTCTGCATATGCTTGGGCGAATACATCATAACCATCCCCGCCTTTTGCGGTGAAGTTATTTGTTGTCACAGCGTACATCTGATCTGGCTGGATATCTGCATACACGTCGCCTTGTTTCACTTGCATGCTTACGACACGGGAACCCGCTTCCTTGGTACTGTCATAAGTGAACTTCATGCCTGAAACCTGCAGGAAGCCGCCGCTTTCTTCCGGGGCCAAACGAACGCTATATTCCAGGATCTGCTTGATTTCGTCACCGCTCAAATGCACCACAGCAGGATCATTGCCAAAAGGTAATACAGCAATCACTTCCCCGACGGTGATCGGACCCTGATCAATCGGTGCTCGGATGCCCCCGCCATTTTGCATGGCAATCGCAACTTCCGGCATTTTCTCCTGTGCTTTGGCAAGCATGGCATCCGTGATCAAGTTGCCTAGTTCTGTCTCATCGGCCCGGACACTCACGTCACTATCGGAAAGTCTTGGATTTGTAAGAGGTTTCAGGGCAACAGCGCCTATTTCCTCGTTGGAAACCTGGTCGACTTCATTCTTATACGAAGCAAGCACACTTACTGCGTCCGGATCTGCTTGCTTTTCCGTGACGTCGATCAAACGCCCTTCATAGCCTACCACTTGCCCTTGATCATTGAACTCGACATCCAATTCCCCGAGGTTTTCAGCATATTGATAGGCCTGGACAATGACAGTGGGATCTTTTGCCTCGCCGTTTTCATCCGTATCGACTACAGTTGGCTGCTCCAATTTTGTATGGGAATGACCCCCGACAATGACATCGATGCCATCGACTTGCTCTGCCAGCATCAGATCATTACCCACTGCAGGGTTGCTGTCATAGCCGATATGGGTAAGTGCCACAATCTTATCGACACCCATTTCCTCAAAAGCAGCCACTGCCCGCTCTGCTTCCGCAGCATAATTAGAGATTGTCGCATTAACAGGACTGGACGTTTGCAGCGTTTCCTCTGTCGTCAATCCAAAAATCCCTATCTTCTCCCCATTCACTTCTTTCACCATGCCGTCATATATCATGCTGTCCTGTGCATCTTCCGTGAAGGTGTCGCTCACTTCGCTTCCTACATAAGCATCCCCAGAAAAATCGACATTGGCTGAGATGAAAGGGAAGTCCGCTCCGGCAATGAATTCGGATAGCGACTTATGCCCGTTTTCACTGGAACCCAAATCGAATTCATGGTTCCCGAAAGTCATCGCATCAATGTCCATCATATTTAAAAGTGCCAAATCCGCTTGTCCCTTGAACTGATTGAAATACAGGGTGCCGGAAAAAACATCTCCAGCGTTAAACAGCAATGCATCCGGATGCTCCGCACGCACTTCCTTGATCGCAGTGATCATATTCGGCAGCGGCTCCACATGCGCATGCGTATCGTTCATATGCATGATGGTCAACGAGAAGTTTTCTTCCTCCTCGGCTGCATATGTACCAGTTGGCAAAACGATCGATGATAGAAAAGCAATGATTGCAGCAGCACTAAGTGAAAATCTTAAACGCTTCTTATGCACCATATTTCAGATACCCCCAAATAAATAATAAAGCCGACAGATGATACCAAAATCCGCCTCGCTGCATTTGTCGACTCTTCCCTATCAGTGTAGAGAATTACTATTAATTTATCATGAAGAGATTGTGAATATCTGAAAATATTTAAAAATTCAGATGTTAACTTCTAAAATCCTAAATAATTGGAATTAATAACCAATAAAATAAGTATTTTATATTACTTATCATTATGCAATTTAGAAAAAGTAGTATGAGGCTGATGGATATTATGATAACTTAATATTTGTATTTTACATTTTTTTACATAAACAGGGAGGTGGCTCGATTGAAAAGAGTTGTCAAGTGGATGACCTGGGCGTGTCTAGCCGCAATCTTAGGGTTGCTGCCATTTAATACAACTGCCCATGCAGAAAACAACTATAGCCTGACAGGCTTTGCCCAGGGTACGACAGGGGGCGGTGTACTGGAAGAGACAGATCCATCATACAGAAAAGTGTATAATGCGGCCGATCTTGCCAAAGCACTTAAGAAAGGTTCCGATGTAAAAGTCATCGAAATCATGAATGATCTTGATCTGGGGTGGAATGAACTTCCTTCTTCTGCCAAGACATCGCCATTCTCTCAGCATAATGCACCACTGACGCATCCTGTGTTGAAAGAGAGCGGTGTAAGCAAGCTTACAATCGACGGCTTCGACGGCTTGACGATTTTCTCAAAGAATGGCTCCAAGATAAAACACGCAGGCATCATTATCAAGCGAAGCAAAAACATCATCATCCGCAATTTGGAATTTGATGAGCTCTGGGAATGGGATGAATCCACAAAAGGAGACTATGATAGGAACGATTGGGATTACATCACGATTGAAGGTGCAAGCAAAGGCGTCTGGATCGACCATAGTACCTTCCATAAAGCCTATGATGGCATCGTCGATGTTAAAAAAGGCAGCAATGGTGTCACCATTTCTTGGTCCGCATTCAAAGGGGATGACAAGGGGTCCGATAGCTGGGTGACACAACAGATCAATGCTATGGAGAAGAATAAAGCATCCTACCCAATGTATGCCTATCTTCGCAGCAGTGCAGTCGGCCTAAGCAAGGACGATATCATCGATATTGCTTCCGGGCAAAAGAAATCCCATCTGATTGGAGCATCATCCTTCGCATCTGATAATGCCGATCTGGAAATCACGCTTCATCATAATTATTACGAAAATATACAGGATAGGATACCACGCCTACGGGGCGGCAATGCCCATGCCTACAATATCGTCATGCATAATACAGGACTTGTGGAGGCCAAAAACAAAATCACCTCCAGCATGAGTAAAGCCATCAAATCGAAAGGGTATCACTTTACCGTTACAAGTAATGGTGCCATCTCCACAGAAGGCGGTGCTTTGCTTTTGGAGAAATCAGTAATCAAGGATGTCACACAGCCGGTGAAAAACAATCAGAAGGATGCCGCCGATAGTTCTTATACCGGAAAAATACTAGCGCTGGATACGATCTACAGTAATGACGGTGATACATTCCGCGGCGACAGTACAACCAGCGGCAGTCCGCTGGCTCCGGAGCCGGCGCCGGCGATCCCATTCTCCTGGAATGGATTCAGCAAACTTCCATACAGTTATAGCACAGACGACCCTGCGAACTTGATGAATCAGCTCACTTCATCCGATGGAGCTGGAGCTGGAAAGCTGAATCGCAGCGCATTTGTATGGATGAGTACGAAGTAAGAACATAGAATTAATCACCAATAGTCACCTAAAAAAGAGTTAGGCATCACTTAGATGATGCCTAACTCTTTTTTAGGTGCGGCTTATCCCTATTCCCATTAAAGAGCTTGCCTTACCCGAAGCCCAAATGCTGACGCTTCATTCGGCCTCCGTCAATTCCTTCGCTGCCTCATAAAATATCTCCGTCGCCTTAGCTATATCCCTTGAGTCCGACCATTCTTCCGGACAGTGACTCAGCCCGGCTTTGCTAGGAATGAATAACATGCCGACATCCGTAAAATCGGAAAAGACCATTGCATCATGTCCAGCTCCGCTATTGATGGAACAATAGGAAGCATTGCATGCACTGCTCCTATCCTTTAATAGCGTACGGATTTTTTCATTCAGCAGCTTAGGCTGCATATATAGCTGCTCCTCGGACTGCACTTCTATTCCATTCCCTTGATGGAGATCCAAGCATTCCTTCATTTTTGCAATCACATTTTGAACACTTTCTTCTTTCCCTGCTCGGATATCGACCGTAAATACAACTTTATCGGGAATGACGTTCGCTCCATTCGGAAATACATGCAGACGCCCTGTCGTAAGTACGGTGCCATTCCCCTCTTCAACGGCCAGTCCAGACAGCTGACTGATGATTTTCGCTGCAGTCACCAAGGCATCTGCGCGACGGTCCATGGGAGTTGTTCCTGCATGTCCAGCCTGTCCTTTCACTGTCACTTCATATTGAGTCAAACCGACGATCGTCTCTACTACGCCGATCTGCATGTTCTTTTCTTCCAAAATCGGCCCTTGCTCGATATGTAACTCCAGAAAGGCCTTCATTGTTTTTGGATCTCTTCCTTTTGGCAGCGATGGATTTAAGCCTATCCGCTGCATTGCTTCTGCTGCGGAAATGCCATCCCTATCCCTTAAGCTGTTAAAATCAGCTTCACTCAGCAAACCAGTGATGCCTCGGGAACCCATCAATCCGCCGCCAAAACGGGAGCCTTCTTCCTCCACCAGAGCTACGATTTCAAGCGGATATTTCGGCTTCAATCCGTTCTTTCTGAAAAGCTCCGCCACCTCAAGGGCTGCAACTACTCCCGCCGGGCCATCATAGGCCCCTCCATTCGGCACTGAGTCAAAATGAGAACCTATCATCACGCTTGGGGCATCGGGGGCAGTACCCTCCAGCTTCCCGAATATATTGCCAAAGCCATCTTCGGCTACGGTCAATCCTGATGCTTCCATTTGTTCTTTAATATAAGTGCGGGCTTGCAGATCCTCCTTACTGTATGTGAGCCTTGTGGTGCCATTGCCAGGTGTTGCCGTAAACTGTTCCAATGCTTCGATATGTTTTTCGATCCGTTCCTTCATTTCACTCATTCTTCCATTCCTCCATTACAAGAAGCTGACGAATATTCCCGCCAATACGACTGATACGATGGTCACCGTGATGAACCCTCCGACTAGCATCGGCGGCAGCATACGGCTTGTCAATACTTCTCTTTCCTTCTCATCTTCGGTCAAGGACTTGATTACTTCATTAGTAATGATATAATCTGCCGGGAACCCGTAAAGTGCCGTCAGAGAAACAGCAAATGCCATATCCTTGCTAACTCCTAACATCTTGCCGGCAATGAAGGAGAAGATATACATACCGATAACTCCGATCACAATGGTCCCGATTAATGGATACAGGATTTCAAGCATCATACTTGGAGTAGCTTGATTCAACCCGTCGAAGATGAACAGCATCAGTACCAGGATAGCAATCCCAAAACCATTCGCTTTTTGCAATGCCTGCTTTTCAAGGAAACCGGCACTGGTGGCAATCACTCCAAACAGCAGACAAAGTACGAATGGACTGATTTCCACGACGGGTGCCAAGGCAGTGGATACAAGGTACGCTGCATAAGAAACAAGTGCCAGCTTGAAAAACTTGAAGAAATCAGTGTTATACTTTTCGGGCACTTTCCATCTTGATGGTCCAGCTTCCGCAGTGACAGCTATTTCTTCTTTCGCCTTATCAGGCACATCTGTTTTCAGGTCGCCATTTCGATAAAGCTGCAGCAGACGCTTCCCTTCCTTTTTGAGCACTACCGATGTGATCGGATAGCCAGCAAATCCTTGAATGACATAAATGACGATGGCAAATACGGCCAATGATGAAAGTCCTGCCGCACTGGCTGCATCAGACATGATCAAGGACGACACCACCCCGCCGACCAAAGGCGGAATTGCCACGACCATCGTCTCAAAGCCAAATATCAGCGTTCCGACAGTCATCAATAAAGCCACGATACCTAAAATACCTGATAAAGCAATCACGATTGTTTTCCACTGTGCTTTCAATTCTTTAAGAGACAGCAAGGTTCCCATATTGGTGATCAATAAGTACATCATCATCGTTGCGACAACTGGCGGAACACCAGCCACTGACACGATATCCTTTGGGAAGAACGTCCAATATCCCAAGAGAAATAGAATCGCACAAACGAAGACTGACGGTACCCAAGCCTTCGTACGGACTGCGACCAGATCCCCGATGAATAAAATAAGGGTAAGTATTACCAAAGCTAATAATTGCGACATAAGGATCTCCTAACTTCTATTATAAAGTTGTCGTAAATATAAAAAATAATAAATATTCAAATATGTCCGACATATAAAAATAATAATATATTTGTAGTTTTCAGTCAATTTTATATGAAAAATGACCAATGAAAAACACTAAGCCTGAAAGTTTACTACTTTTCTAGCTGGGAAAACTATCTAAAATGGATTATCAGAAGGAGGATATCATGGAATATATCAATTTAGGAAATTCCGGTCTGCGTGTTCCGAAATATATATTAGGGACCATTCCCTTCAGCGGTACGAATGGTTTTGAAGCAACCGGAAAGGTCAAAGAAGATGAGGCACGCAGAATGGTGGATATGTCATTGGAAGCTGGAATCAACATGTTCGATACGGCGAATCTCTATTCCAAAGGTGATGCTGAACGTGTACTCGGCGCTGCCATCAAGGGCCGGAGAGACGAAGTATTGATCACTTCCAAAACAGGCTTCAAGCTAGGCGATGGACCAAATACCGGAGGAGCTTCCCGCAGCAATATCGAAGCCTCCATCGATCAATCACTGCAACGCCTTGGGACGGATTATCTGGATTTGTTTTTCGTTCATTTATGGGATGGGCGCACCCCGGTTGAAGAAACGATCGATACGATGACCAATCTCGTCAGAAAAGGAAAAATCCGTTATTGGGGAGTCTCCAACTACAGCGGATGGGCACTTGCGAGAACCTTCACCGTGGCACAGCAGCCTGGATACATCCCCCCGATCACACAGCAAATCTACTACACACCTGAAGCTCGTGAAGCCGAATATGAGCTGCTGCCGGCGGGTAAGGAACTCGGCATCGGCAACATGATCTGGAGCCCTCTTGGGGAAGGCCTTCTAAACGGGAAAATCGGACGGAATAAAACAGCACCTGAAAACACCCGTCAAGGCGGCGGATGGCCAGAGCCTTGGGTGCAAGACCAAGAACGGCTCTACCGAGTGATCGATGCGCTGGAGGAAGTAGCAGCCAGCCATGATGCATCTGTGCCGCAAATCGCCTACACCTGGGTCAAGGACCGTCCGAACGTAGGCCCGATCGTCATTGCAGCCCGCAACGAGCAGCAATTGAAAGAGGACATAGCTTCCTTTGATATCAAGCTGACACAGGAAGAACATGACCTAATCGAATCAGCCGCTCGTCCAGCACCAATCTATCCACTCTGGCACCGGACCATGAGCAGCTTTGAAATGGGAAGTCCAGCAGAGATGGCGTATTTGCAGGGGTATAAACAGTCGATGGGCTTGGATGATTAAATGATGGCATTTAAAATACCGAAAACAGATCTTTAGTTCTGTTTTCGGTATTTTTATTTATGTCATAGGATGTGAATCATAGTCATAGCTTGCTTTAAAACCTCTGGCCGCCTTCGATCCTTCTTTACCACAATTCATCTTTAACTGGTCATGCTTTAGGTAACATTAAATCAAAGAGTATCAAACTTATGGCATTTAGCTTATCCTATTTGATATATGTTTCGATTTCTCGCCCCTGGGAATTCCCTGCAGCGTGACATGTTATTTTTCCTTCCTTCATAAAGATTTTTATAATACAATTATGATAACGCTTACATACACTAACATGGAGGGGATCTAAGATGATTACTTTTTTTGTTGCAATATTAACATTGGTTGCAGCGTATTTTACGTATGGAAAATACGTCGAAAAAGTATTTGGACCGAATGAAGAACGGCAGACACCTGCATATGCTAATCAAGACGGTGTAGATTATGTCCCGATGAACAAACAGAAAAACGCATTGATTCAATTACTGAACATTGCCGGTACCGGTCCCATATTTGGTCCGATCATGGGCGCCTTGTATGGTCCCGCAGCATTCTTATGGATCGTTCTGGGTTCTATATTCGCTGGAGCGGTACATGATTACTTGACTGGTATGATCTCGATTCGTAATCGAGGTGCTCATATCCCGGAACTTGCCGGAAGATTTTTAGGTCGCGTTTCCCGTCATTTAGTGAACGTTTTTGCTTTACTGTTATTATTGCTGGTTGGTACAGTATTTGTTACGACACCTGCGTCATTATTGCATAATTTAATAGATGGCCGGGTTGCTTTGATAGCCATTGTCATCATTATCTTTGCTTATTATTTTTTGTCTACCATTCTCCCAATCGATAAGATTATCGGCCGCATCTACCCGTACTTTGGAGCACTATTGATCATTGGAACAATTGCAGTAGGTGCCGCATTATTATTAAGCAGCTATAAAATTCCTGAATTATCATTAACGAACATGCATCCGGCCGACTCACCTATTTTCCCAATATTATTCTTAACGATTACTTGTGGTGCCTTATCAGGGTTTCATGCAACACAATCACCGCTTATATCAAGAACAACTCAAAACGAAAAACAAGGCCGTTACATTTTTTATGGCATGATGATTGCCGAAGGTGTTATTGCCATGATATGGGCAGCAGCCGCAATGGCTATATTCGACGGACAAAGTCTTCAAGGATTAATAAATGAGGGGACAGCTTCCCTGGTAGTCAGTGAAGTCAGCATGACCTTACTTGGAGCTGTCGGCGGTACCATAGCCGTCCTTGGTGCAGTGGTGTTACCGATTACCTCAGGTGATACAGCGTTCCGGGCCGCACGTAATATAATTGCAGATTATATTAGTTTGAGCCAGACCAAAACAGCCAAACGGTTAGCAATCGCGATACCGATGTTTGCAGTTTCCTACTGGTTAACGACCATTGATTTTAATCTTTTATGGCGCTACTTCTCGTTTGCCAATCAAGGAACTGCGGCACTTGCGCTTTGGATAGGCACTATGTATCTTTTTGTTAAAAAGAAAAATTATATCATTGCACTAGTTCCAGCGGTATTCATTACCGATATGGTCTTAACTTATATATTATATGATGGAAACCTTGGGTTTGGCTTATCCTATCAGGCAGCGCATACAGGTGGAATAATCCTGACATTGGTCATCACTGCTCTGTTCTTCTGGAAAGCAAGAATGAATTCCAGAGGGAATTTGGCTGTCGATATGGAAGTACCTGCTCTTCATAAAAGTGAACAAATAAACTAATTCAGTGGAGTTAGGTAAGCGTAACTGCCTTAGCCTAACTCCTAGTAAAGATACATTGGAACATGTATATGCGAACTTTTTTTCCCTCAAAAGATTATATAATAAAGAAAGACCCTGACTTTACGTCAGGGTCTTTCTGTTTACCGTTTGGCAATACGGTAAG
>NZ_NQFP01000043.1:0-57883 GCF_002271665.1 Terribacillus sp. 7520-G
CCCAAAAGTTTTGTTAATACTTGTAAGAAAATCTCACACAACTTTTACCATTTGTTAATATCATGACATCTAACAGTTGTCTCAAATCAGCATTAAATACTATCCATAAAAATCCTGTGGGATTCTAGCAATAATAAAAAGAGGCTTCTCATAAGTTCAGTGAACTTATGAGAAGCCTCCGTTAAAGATCTTATCCGTTCGGGGTACGGACGGTCTTACATCATGCCGCCCATTCATTTTTAGATATAACAGAAGAAAATAGGTTTAAAAAAAGGCATTATATCAACATTTTAATACACTTTGATCAAATGCATTTTTAATATACGCAAAAAAGCTTGCACACAAATTCGCACACAAAAAAACACCCTCAATAGATGCAATTTGAGTACGGTTATGTAGTACAAAAGTAGCACTTAACACAAAAATAAAAATTGAATTAGCAGCCTAAAAACAAGCACTAACTACATTAACACTATTGTTATAAAAAAGCTCGGAACATTAATGTTCTGAGCCTTTTTATATACATTTCGTCTTAATCAATTTTGTTCATATCCAATAAAACCTTCCATTTCGAACTTGATTAATTTTGCTTAAAACAGCTTGAAATGGTTCATAAAGATATGCCTTTATATCAAGGGTTAAACCACTTTTTAAAAATAGGTTAAAATGCAAAATAAAATCATTTCGGCACGAAAATTATCTTTAATATCATTCTTATTTTAGTTTCTCTCGGAATCGGTTATTAGAGCAAACGAAAAATGAACGTAGACCTGCACTTTAGAAATCTAAAAGAGAACAAAGGTATCTCTTACATTTATTCATCAAGAAAATCTTGGACTTTCTCATAAAATAAATACAAAGGCTTTTTTACTACCCCTAACCCCTTCTCAATCATAATATCTACAATCCCATTACCATTCATCAAAATAATTGGAACTGCTCCTTGTTGGAACGATATACCTGTAGCTTGTGTTGTAAAATCAGAAGTAGTAAAAAAGATGCCCTGCTCATAATTACCTTGAATAGCACCACGAAATTGTTGAATTTCTTTTCTCCCAACATTTCCTTGCCACCTTTTACACTGGAAGGCAACATTCATTGAAGCTAGTCCAATCTTTAACCTTCCATAACCATCGATCCCCCCATCGGGACCAACTCCTGTAACAATTAAATCTACAAATCCATAAACTTGCAGTAATTTCTTTGCAAACTCTTCAAATTGTCTAGGGGTTAGTTCGTGTAACTTATCAAGTAACTGAGATTTAAAATCCTCTTCATAGTCTTCATATATTTCAACAAGATTAACTGGTGTGGTTTGCATCTGAACTGGTAAATGTACACGGTTCCTACCTTTATCAGTGATTGCCCATACCCCTCTTTGTGGATTATACATTTCACCACTATCAATGAGTTTTTGCCTTACCCATTGGATACGATTAGTCCATTTGTTTCCACCAGATTCCATACGTTCATCTAAATCCTCTTGGGTAATATTGTGAAATTTTTGAGTAACCAAGGGGTAGATTTCTTTCGGTTTCCCTTGCCCTCCTAAAGAAATCAATACTTCTAATAAAGGCACCTCTATTTCAGATTGCTTAGGCATTACCATTAACTCATCCCCAAACTTTAGCCATTAACATTTGGTATTATTTCGTATAATGAACTACTACTGCAAATCTAACGTCCATAAGAAAAAAGACGGAGCTGAGCCGAGTTAAGCCCAGTCAAACCTTTAGACATCATAAAATAAAGGTAACTCAGCAACTTTGCTTTCTTGTTCAATAGACAGTCCTGTAAAATGGTCTTTATCTAATACAACTTGGGCTAATTGACTAAACATGTTACGACCATCTTTATCAGTATAGAATTTTAGACCTTTTATTTTCACATTCGAAACTTCATCTTCAAATGCTAGTTCAGCTGCATGTTCCGTAATATAAGTTAACAGTTCTTCTTTCCATTGCTCCCTCTCCATACGTCTAGAGTCTCCACCTTTCGGTTCAATAAAGACTTGTATATAATATTCAGCATTTCTAAGGTACAGTATGAAGTCTGGTTGGAAACCTTCAAACCTTACTTGGTCAGATTGTTGGAACTGATGCAATTTAAGATATTCACCTTTACGTGTTTCTCTATTCATTTGCTCATCCATCCGAAATAAATAAGTTTCTGGATATGTTTCTCGTAATTCTTGTACTCGCTCGCCAATCTTACGAATCAGGTCAAATTCAAGTTCATTTACAATCGCTAAGTTATAAACAAACCAATCGTTCTCATCACCTAACATTTTACGTGGCTCAACAATCTGACTACGATTTCCCTTCAAAGAGTCGTATTTTGGAACCCGTTTTCTATAATCAGTAAGATATTCTTTTATTGGATAACCAATAAATTTATTACTACCACGTTCACTTGAATATCCTTTGATAATTTTAGATTCAATATCGCTTAGATAAGATACAACTATGTTCAGCTTATCTCTACTAGTCAAGTCACTTTCTGTAAACTCAAGTGGTGCTTCTACTCGTAGTGTTAAATTTTTTATATTTAACCAATTCTCACTATACAAAAATTCCTCTTTCGATTTCAATTCTGGTAAGTACCTCTTCATTGTATCAAAACGAAAGAATGTAAGTTTTTGCATAGCTTTTTTAAAGTACCTGTCATCTAATTTAACAACGATCGGATGTGTTCTTAAGCTTGTCGCCTCTTCTTTATAGTCTACTTCTCTAGAGGAATACGACCAAGGAAGTGTCACATCATTTGTATTTTGGACTCCATATTTTGACAAGTCAGTGTAGTAAGAGTCAGGTACAACAATGGTCTGATTATAATAGATTTTTCCATGTTTCCAAACGTCAGTTTTTTTAAAATTTGATTTTATCTTCACATCTAGTGGAGGGTTTTTCTCATCTGTTCCACTAGGTAAATCCAATGCTTCTAGGGAATTAACTAGATTTTTTAAATACTGTGGCTCATTGATTGTATGATAGTGAAGAGTTTCAAGCAATAAACTGTCATGCGAATCGTCTTCAAACCTTCTTTTATAGGAAGATTGCCCTTCTAAGATGAATGGATTATATCTAGCACCACGTCCAATTAACTGAGCTTCAGCCATCGTAGACTTTTTATCACCTTTAGCATTTTCACTTACCCGTACAATATCATAAAGGTTTAACACATCCCAACCTTCAGTTAGCTTTGCAACAGCAAATATAACACGATACAAGTTATCTTCATCTTCTAAAGAATTGAGTGCCTGATATTGCCCTTTTTCCAACATACCTGCACCACGGTCAGAATCGTTTGCATTTAACACACGTCTAGGCTCAAACTCTCGTTTTATGGTACGTAAAATAGTTGGAAGTTCTTCACTATGTTCCAAGTAATACTGATAAGCAAAGTTTAAAGTCGAACTTTCATTATCATCTAGCTTTTGTTGACGTAAAATAAACTGGTTAAGTTCCTCAACAGTCAAACCCTCAATCATTTCATTAAATAACTGGTTGGCATTGTTGGAGGCATTAATATTTTGAGACTTAAACATTATAACAGGTTTAAAAATTGGTATCCCTTTAGCTAAGGCTGTATACCTTCTATATTCACTCAGCAGTACTACATTTAACATTTTATCTCTATCATCTGCAGAACCTTCAATACGCTTTACGTTTTTTGAGAATCCCTGAAACATAAATTTATCTAATGTGTAACGGTATATAACTTTATCTTTATACTTCTCATAGATATTCTTATTTTCCAAGTCAATAGTAGCAGTAAACTCCAGTAACCTATTGTCATCTCTTGCATTAAGTATTCTATTTATAGCAGCTTCCCATGTCTTTTCTTCATCTTTTTCTTTCTTTGTTGAAGCAGAATAATGGTGTGCTTCGTCTCCAAGTATTACAACCTTGTTTCTACCATATTCTAATTCAGACATTGAATTTTCAGCAGGAATAAATAAATCGTTTGATAAAGATTGTACCGTTGAAAGCTTCAAATAAATCACATTCTTAGACTGTTCTACTGGAAACCTTGTTACAGGTATGATATTTATGCGTTCACCGTTAATCTCCATTGTTTGCTGGAATAAATATTTATTAGACGCTTTATTTGTAAGATTATCGATAGTCTTATTTAGTACACTATTTGTATTTACTGTAAAAACAAAATTTTGATATCCATATTCTTTAAACATAAACAAGATTAAAGCTGCCATTAAATCCGTTTTACCAGAACCAGTTGCCATGTTAAACAATACATGATTGATATTACGTGCATCATTAAACGTTTGAGTGTAATGGAAAAATCTTATTGCATTTTCCTGATAATCACGTAGATCATGTATTAGATTGTTATTAACATATTCGGGAACCTGAAAAGCTATATTTTCATTAAATAAGGATGTATCATGTCTTTTAAGCTCGTCAAGTAATGGTAAAGATATTTGCTTCTTTTTCTTAGGTTTTGAAGACATTTTTAATCCTCCTCCCCATAGAAACTCTTATTAAATTCGTAGTCAGAATTACTAATGAGTTCCCTAACATTTGAATCATCTATTTCACTCAAATTATAATATAGTTGATTTTTCTCAATAATCTTAATAAGTAATTTACGGTTTTCTTCAGTGCCACGACTCCAATCAATTTTGGTTAAATCAGCACGAAAATCTATATCAGCTTTCTCCTGTGTGTCAGACCCTTGTATCATACGTTCATAAACAACCTTTAATTCACTAATTGAATTTGCGTTTATTATATCAATCAAATAGCCTATATTTTTGGGGAACAATTCAGTATAAACAAAACTTCCTCCACCATTCCATTTAACAATCTTAGAAATGCCGGATTGATCTTCACCGTTTACAACATCTTTTAATCTGTTCCAAGGACTATTTTCTTCGTAGTCAAGCTGTTCAATAGTAATATATTTCCGTTCAAGCTTATGTGCAACAGCAGCCGTTGTTCCCGAACCACCAAAGAAATCGAGTACAATATCACCTTTGTTACTAGCCATCTCAATAATTCTCCTAATAAGCTTTTCAGGCTTTTTACCACCTTTTAGGGTCACTCCACCTTCTTTTGCAATTCCTTCGTATGGAGTGTCCATCCAAATATTGCTTAGCTGTATACTCGGCACTTTTTTACCATCAATTTCTCTAACCTTTTTAGCATAGAAAGCAATTTCCTGCCCATTATGAACTATTACATCATAATGATTTTCTCTTTCAATTTTATAAATCTTATCTTTATCTCCTTTTGAAATATTTCGTATAGAAACAATTTCTTGACCTGCATCATTTCCAATCGCAGTATATCTAAATACCGAATCAGCATTTTCTAAAGCGAAATCACCCATTTTCTTTTCAAAGACATCTTTTCCAAGCTCATTAACAAATGCTTGTTTATTTTCATAACCGAACTGTGTCGGTAGATAGTCATTTAAACTTACTATTTCCCACTGTGATATATCGTCCTGTTTATTTTTAACATAGTATTTATAGTTAGAATCATAGGATGTTTCAACATATTGAGGATTATATGTCCATTTAGTCTTATCTTTTGCAAATCCAATAATATATTCTGCAGTTTCGAATACACCCACATTAACACTAGCAAAACCAGAAGGAGATTTTGTTTTTACTGTTATTTTATTTATAAAATTATTCTTCCCTGGTTCATTAAAAATGTCTTTCATTAATCGATGCAATTCAGCCACACCGTCATCACTAATTTGGACAAAAATAGCACCATCTTCACTTAATAATTCCTTAGCTACTTCCAGTCTATTTTTCATAAAAACAAGCCATGTTGAAAGTTTAAAATTTGAATTGTATCTAAAGGTATCTTCCTTTTTCTTTGCTTCAAAATAATATGGAGGATCTATGTATATGAGTTTTACTCTACCTAGATATTTTTGTTTTAATGTATGTAATGCTAAAAGATTGTTCCCCTTAATTACTAAATTCTCATCATTGAAATTAGACACAGATTGTTCTCCCTGTCCATCAAACTTAGTAGCATTAATTAATATTTTCTTATCTAACATTACATCTATCTCATCCTTTTCAATTACCTCATTGAAAAAAGATTCGTCATATCCCATATCCTCTTTACTCATTGCAGCACTAAGTAACCCATCCTTGAAAGGGAAATCTAAAACAACATCTTGCTGTTCTGATAAATACTTACCACCTGCATTTAAACCAATTTGATTTTCATATTTTGTATAACTAGTTTCCCAATAGTCTCGGTATTGTAGCATGTCTTCAAATTGGTCAATTAAGAAGATATCTTTTCCTGCTATTTTCTTAAAATAATGCTTATTTATGTATTCATCATTAACCAAAGCAGTAATAAGCGTTTCATCATAATTTCTTAAATCATTTACTAATGCTGTTCGCTTTAACCCACCTTCAGTAATGTACTTATCTCCAAATGTTGCTACGATTTCAGTTATTTTATCAAACACTTTAGGTTGGATTTTTTCCATACTCATATAAACTCTCCTTTTACAAGCTTTTCAAATAAATTATATCACTAGTCCTATAGCCTCACTTATAATGATTGAATTTTTACTTGAAATAATATTCTAACGCAACAGTATTGGCTAGATATATTTTAGAATTACTTAAAAAGCCCTTCTCATAGAGAGGGGCTTATATATTTTATATAACCATACTTTCATTTAAGAAACAATTTTTAAACAAGTTCTTTAAGTCTTCTGGAAAAGTATTTAATATTAACTCAACATCTGTTTTATTTTCAAATTGCTTTAAACATTCTGCGATGTCCCTTAAAAGTACTTCTTCCTCTTCTTTTCTATTCCAAGTAACAGCGGTTTTCTTACCTTTTTTCAGTTGTATTTCTTTAAACTACCCAAAAAACAGCTAACTGTTGAAGAATTAGAAAAAGAGGAAGAGGAGGTTATCTTTCTTGAAAAAGAAGAACTTGCTCATTTTTTAAACTTAGCCCATTCAAATGGGTTAGAAATGGACTATCTAATTTTTACGTTACTATCCTATACAGGATTGCGAATAGGTGAATTATTGGCTTTAAAATGGGGGGATTTCAACGAAAAGCAAGCTACAATCCGAGTTACTAAAACTATTTATAACCGTACTAATCATTTTATGAAATATCAGCTATTGACTCCAAAGACAAAAGGCTCAATCCGTACAATTAAGATTGATGAAATGATAGTTAGTTTGTTAAAGAAGCATCGGCTTAAACAAAATGAGATAAAATTAAAAAACAGACTTGTTTATCAAGATAACGAATTTATTTTTGCTCGTGAAGATGGGCATCCACAATTAAGAAAAGTAGTGGAAACTAGGCTTAAACGCTTATTGAAAAAAGCTAAAATAGAAAAAAATATTACTCCCCATTCTTTCCGACACACTCACATATCTTTATTGAGTGAAGCAGGGGTAGGTATTAAAGAGATACAACAGCGTTTGGGACATACAGATATAAATACAACCATGAATATATACGCTCATATGACAGCAAATATGGAAGAGAAGGCTTCCCAACAGTTCAGTAAACTGATGAAAAACCTTCTCCAATAATGTACTCTTCTTTTATCTTGGTGCTTATGAAATTTCCCGTGATGCACACAAACCTGCACACAGAAAATTACTAATGTTTCACAGAACGTTGATATAACAAGGTTTTTAAAACCTAATTACATCATACCGCCCATTCCGCCCATACCACCCATATCAGGCATGCCGGCGCCGCCAGCGTTTTCTTCTGGCTTGTCAGCTACTACTGCTTCAGTAGTCAGGAACATAGCTGCTACGGATGCTGCGTTTTGGAGTGCGGAGCGTGTTACTTTGGTTGGGTCTACGATACCTGTGTCAAGCATGTTTACCCATTCGCCTGTTGCTGCGTTGAAGCCTACGCCGACGTCTTCTTTTTTAAGACGTTCGATGATGACGGAGCCTTCAAGGCCTGCGTTGTGCGCGATTTGGCGTACTGGTTCTTCGATTGCACGAAGGACGATTTTCGCACCAGTTGCTTCGTCGCCGGATAGTTCAAGGCCTGCAACGTGGTTGTAGATGTTGACCAGTGCTGTACCACCACCGGCTACGATACCTTCTTCCACTGCTGCGCGAGTGGAGTTAAGGGCGTCTTCGATGCGCAGTTTGCGCTCTTTCAATTCCGTTTCGGTTGCAGCACCGACTTTGATGACTGCTACACCGCCAGCTAGTTTCGCCAGGCGCTCTTGCAGTTTTTCTTTATCGAACTCAGAAGTGGTTTCTTCTGCCTGCGCACGGATTTGTGCCACACGGGAAGAAATGTTTTCTGGGTTGCCGTTACCTTCGACAATTGTTGTGTTTTCTTTTGTCACGACAACTTTGGAAGCACGGCCAAGCTGTGCAAGCTGCGTGTTTTTCAGATCAAGGCCCAGGTCTTCTGTGATCACTTCACCGCCAGTCAAGACAGCGATATCCTCAAGCATTGCTTTACGGCGGTCACCGAAGCCAGGAGCTTTGACGGCAACAGCGTTGAATGTGCCGCGTAGTTTGTTCACGACAAGTGTGGCAAGTGCTTCGCCTTCTACGTCTTCTGCGATCATCAATAGCGGCTTGCCTTGTTGGACGACTTGCTCAAGCACAGGAAGCACTTCCTGGATGCTGGAGATTTTTTTGTCTGTGATCAAGATGTATGGATCTTCAAGGACAGCTTCCATTTTATCCTGGTCGGAAACCATGTACGGGGAAGCATAGCCGCGATCGAATTGCATACCTTCGACAACTTCAAGCTCTGTGTTGAAGCCGCGGGATTCTTCGATTGTGATGACGCCGTCGTTGCCAACGCGCTCCATTGCTTCTGCGATCAGTTTACCGACTTCTTCGTCAGCTGCAGAGATAGCCGCAACTTGTGCGATGGACTCTTTGCCTTCGATTGGTTTGGAGATTTCTTTAAGCTGCTTGACAGCTACTTCAACCGCTTGTTCGATACCGCGGCGTACGCCTACTGGGTTCGCACCGGAAGCGACGTTTTTAAGACCTTCGCGGATCATTGCCTGCGCAAGGACAGTCGCTGTAGTCGTACCGTCACCAGCGATTTCGTTTGTTTTGGAAGCAACTTCGGATACAAGCTGCGCACCCATGTTTTCGAATGCATCTTCCAATTCGATTTCTTTGGCGATTGTCACACCGTCATTCGTGATCAGCGGGGAACCGAATTTTTTATCCAATACAACGTTGCGTCCTTTTGGTCCAAGCGTTACTTTGACTGCATCTGCAAGTGTGTCCACACCGCGAAGCATGGCACGGCGAGCGTCTTCAGAGAACTTAATGTCTTTAGCCATTGATAAAACCTCCTAATATATCTTCTATGTTATATAAATCTGTTCTTCGGATTATCCTACTACTGCAAGGATGTCGCTCTCGCGAAGAATTAAGTAATCTTTTCCTTCGTATTTCACTTCTGTACCAGAGTATTTAGAGAAGATGATAAGATTGCCTTCTGCTACTTCCGGTGCAACTCTTTCTCCATTATCGGTTACACGACCGCTACCGACGGCAATAACTTTACCTTCTTGCGGTTTTTCCTTTGCAGATTCAGGAAGCACGATACCGCTTGCTGTTTTCTCCTCCTGCTCTACAAGTTCAATTACGACACGATCGCCTAGTGGCTTCAACATGTGAGAAACCCTCCTTATATAATCGATAATTTGATTTTTAGCACTCGAGTGTTCGGAGTGCTAACACAGTTATTATAATAATCAAAACGAAAACGGAATGCAAGCATGACACTCAGAAAGTTGTTCGACGAATTCCTCCTTTTTCCTGCCAAGCCTTGGATGAATTAACAGGATGATTACAATGCGCACCGCTACATACTTCCCCCGCTGTTATGTTAAAATACCTAAGATGCCAACTACATAAGTAAGGCGGAAGGAGTCGTTACATTGCCAGCACGCTATTGGTACGTCATATTGACATATATCGTGATGCAGCTGTCCTCATTCGTGCTTGTCCCATTCGTTCCTTGGATGCAGGATCAAGGACTGGACTTGGCTGTCGTTTCCTATTGGTGGAGTGTGGTCAGCTTCCTGCTTGCTGTAATCCTTACATTCTTCCTGCTGCGTCAGGATATGCGCGCACCAGCAATGCGCAATGCCACGAATCCCGGGATGACGGTTGTCTGGATCATCATCGGATTCTTTGCTGCATACTTCGGGCAAATCATCGCTGGTTTGATCGAGACATATGTATTGAATATCAAGCAAGCTTCAGAAAATACCTCCTCCATCATGGATGCAGTCCGGGAAGTTCCGGCATTCGCATTGATCGTAGTCGTCTTTGCTCCGGTATTGGAAGAAATCATCTTCCGCAAGATCCTTTTCGGGGAGATTTATAAGCGGACGAACTTCTTTGTGGCTGTACTTATTTCTGCCCTTGTATTCGGTGCAGTGCATGGGGATTTCCTTCATCTTCTGCAGTACTTCGTCATGGGCGTCATCTTCGCGGCTCTCTATGTGAAGACGAAGCGGATCATTGTTCCGATCATCACGCATGGTTTAATGAATCTCTTGGTCGTCATCCTGCAGCTTTACTTCACGCCGGAGAGACTGGAAGAAATCGAGAGACTGCAAAAACAATTGGAAAACATGCAAACAATCATCTTTGGAGGATAACTATTCATGATACGCTCGCCATTGCCCGTTGCGATTTTTTATCTATTTATCGGATGCCTGTTCATATTCTGGGCTGTAACAGATGTAAGAAATGCAGGAGAATGGACACTGCTAAGCATTTTTTGCGCTATCTTCGCTACATTCGATATTTATACAGCCATCCGCTATATCAAGCTTCATTTCAAGATCAAGAAAATGAACCAAAAATGAGGAAAACCAGCCGCTTGAGGCTGGTTTTTTTATCTCTCTTTCTCATTTTGAGCCTTTTTATTCACTTGATATAAATTCTCGAAGTCAAACTAATTGACACAGAAAAAAAGGACGCTCTAAAATAGCATAGTGATAATAAAGGGAGATGGCATCATGAACGGTAATTTTGCTCTTGTCAAAGCATATGTAAGCAAAGATTGGACACAATCCGTATGCAATCACCTGGAAGAAGTCTATACAAATGCTGTTGTACAGAGCTCCCTTGTATCCTCCGATAACATCATATGCACTCATAGAAATTCCCATATCCATATAGTAGACAAAGAAATTGAAACACTATGTCTACTATATGGCTTTTTATTTTATTCAGTATGACCAGGAGAATAAGGATTAAAATTACTAGCTATTCATCACAGGATCAATCGTAAAGGAAGGTTTTATAAATGGATGCTATTGCTCGATATGATATGGAAAAAGTCATTAACTGGGGCGATTGTGACGCGGCTGGCATTTCTTATTATGCCAAGAATTTTGAATGGTTCACGGATGCGCGGATGCAGCTGCTTGACCATTATGGATTACCTTACATGGAAACTTTTCATCATACGGGCATTTCACTCGTTTGTTTAAAGGCTGAGTGCGATTATAAAAGGATGCTCCATCCATTGGAAAAAGTAACAATCCGCACCTATATCACCATGTTGACCAGAACCAGAATGGTATTAGGATATCAGATCATTAAAGATGATGGCAGTCTTGCCGCAGATGGTATGACCACTCATACCTATGTTGATGATGACGGTCTTCCATTTAATTTAAAAAAGCGATTCCCAGAGCTTTGGGATAAATTGACCAAAATCTGTCCCGAGCTGCATGCGCAATCGAAGGATAAAGGTGGGCAAATGAATGGATAACAATCGTATTGTGGTAACTGGAATGGGAGCCATCACTCCGCTCGGGATCGGTGTTTCCTCCTATTGGAAAAACCTATATCAAGGTAAAAATGGGATTGCCGCTTTAAGCCGTTTTGATTCAAAAGAACTGCAGGTAAAGGTAGCCGCTGAAGTAAGGGACTTTTCCCCTTTGGACTTCCTGCCAAGGAAACTGGTGAATAACACAGATATTTTTATGCAGTTTGCCCTTATTGCTGCTGAAGAAGCGCTGGAGCAAAGCAATTTGACTGCAAAACCAGAGCGAATCGGAATTGTGCTGGGTACTGCACTTGGCGGTATTTCCACTATGGCTGCCAACCAGGAACAGCTGTCCGGGAGCGGTCGCTATCGCTTAAGTCCGCATAGTGTCCCGAAGATGCTATCAAATATCGGAGCTGCACAGATTGCCATCGCCCATCAATTGCAGGGACCCAGCTTAACAGTCAGCACCGCATGTTCTGCTGGAGCAGACGCCATCGGAATGGCTGCGATGCTATTAAAAGCCGGACAGGCAGATGCTGTCGTTGCAGTTGGAGCGGAATCAATCCTGACTGGTCTGATGGCTGCCGGATTATCTGCTGCACGCGCGCTCTCTACTCAGGAAGATCCACAAAAAGCAAGTCGTCCCTTTGATTTAAACAGGGATGGGTTTGTTATGGGCGAAGGCGGAGGAGCTGTCGTACTCGAAACGCTGGCGTCTGCACAAAAGCGTGACGCTCCTATCAAGGCAGAGCTCCTGGGCTATGCCAATTGCTCGGATGCTTACCATGTAACGTCACCTGAACCAAGTGGTCGCGGTGAAATACTGGCTATCCAGCAAGCATTGGATCAGGCAGGACTTACACCTTCGCAAATCGATTATATAAACGCCCATGGTACTTCTACCAAGGTCGGGGATGAAATCGAGACCAAAGCATTAAAAGCCGTGTTTGGTGAAGAAATGGCAAAACAGGTTCCGGTTAGCTCCACCAAAGGGGCCACCGGCCATTTAATGGGAGCTGGCGGTGTGACAGAATTCATTGCTTGTATCCAGGCAATCCGCGAAGGCACCATACCGCCAACCTTGCATTATCAGCATCAAGATCCCAACTGTGATCTTGATTATGTACCGAATGAGTCCAGGAAAAAGCAAGTGACAATCGCCATGTCCAACTCCTTTGGATTCGGCGGCCAAAATACATCACTGATTGTCAGCAAATATCAATAAGTACAATTTAGGAAGGAACAAATAAAATGGAACGACAATTCACCTACAATATAGATATGTTTAAAGAAACCTTTGAAAGCGAGTTTACATTCATGAATGGCTTTTTGCGAAATGTCCGGCGGTTCGCAAACCGTCCGGCGTTGACAGATCCGATTCGCGGCAAGACATGGACGTATGCAGAGTTAAATAAAGACGTAAATAAGCTTGCACATGCACTTTTGGAGGACGATGTCGATAAAAATGAAGTTGTCATGTACCAGCTGCTCAATTCGGCGGAGTTCATTTATAGCTATTTGGCACCGCAAAAAATCGGCGCTGTAAACTGCACCATCAATTTCCGCCTTTCCCCCGGGGAAACAGCGGCTATTATCGATGACAGCGAGCCCGCTGTTTTCCTTTATGATGCAGAAATCAAAGATACTGCTGTACAAGCTTTGGAAATGGCGAACCATAAGCCGCGCCGTGTCGTGATGGTGGATATGACGGGAGAAACCGACGCACCAGAAGGTCATGTGATATATACGGATTATGTGGCAAATCACGCCGATGAAGAACCGGATGTCAATCGCCCGGTTCATATTTATGATGAAACTACCAGATTATACACCTCCGGAACCACTGGAAGCCCTAAGGGTGTACCATTGAACAATATCAATGAAGTACTCTCAGCGCATGATGTTATCATGCATTTCCCGCTCAATCCATTGGATAAAACGATGAATATGAGCCCATGGTTCCACCGTGGCGGTATTCATTCCGGCGGTCCCACTCCTACTCTTTATATCGGTGGCGAAATCGTCATTTTGCGGTATTTCAATCCGAAGATTTGCTTGGAGTATGTTGAAGAATACGGTATCAGCTTCCTGACAGGCGTACCTTCGATGCTAAAAATGCTTTATAATGCACAGCTAAGGAAGTCATACGATCTGTCTAATCTAAAAGGAATCGTAACAATGGGGTCCCCTCTTGAAAAAGAAGATTGCATCAAATTCCAAAAAACGCTCACAACGAATATTTTTAATGGATATGGCACCTCCGAAGCGTTCTGGAATACATTCCTTCGCCCATTCGATTTACCGGAAATGTCCGGCTCGGCCGGACGTTCCTGCACTGACGATGATGTTGCGGTCGTGAAAGTATATCCGGACCGGAAAGCTGAGCCGGATGACTTTGTCGCAAAAGACGGCAGTGAAATCGGAGAGATCATCGTCAGGGCACCAGGTAAAACGACGTATGCCTATGTGAACAAGGAAGAAGCAAGCAAAAAGGTATTTTATAAAGGGTGGATCTATATCGGTGACATGGGGACCTGGGATGAAAACGAATTCGTCACAGTAGTCGGACGGAAAGATGACATGATTGTATCTTCCGGTGAGAATATCCATCCTGTTCAAATCGAAGAGTTATTGAATTTGCATCCTGGAGTAAAAGAATCCGTCGTTGTTGGTGTCCCGGACGAGTTAAGAGGAGAATCCGTGGTAGCATATATCGTAAAAGAGGACGAATCCCTTACCGTAAAAGAATTACAAGATTATTGTACAAATAACCCTAATCTGGCAAATTACAAAAAGCCGCGTTTCTATCGCTTCATCGACGAATTACCATACACGGCCACTGGTAAGAAAATGCACTATATGATGCGGAAACAAGCAATAGTAGACCAACAGAAAGGCCTATTCAAGAGAAGATAAGATCAATCTGAACTGTCTTCATAAGTGAATATACGAGTGTTACTCCCTACCCTTGCTGAGATAAGCTCTCTGAACGTATGAAATGGCTGTCTTGCAACCTGGGGAATCCTTAAATAGCTGCGGTCCTGATGGATCGCAGCTATTTTTGCTTTATTCGTTGATCATCCTTGGCTGGCATCATATATTACGGCAGTATCGCAGTGCCGCAGGTCGTTCCCCTGCCACATCATGATATCCTTCGCGCTCATGCTGGAATACGAATTCCCTGGCCTCATAAAAAGGAATGCCCTTCTGATTGCCCTTCGCTACCGATACCCATTGTTCACCGGCGCCTCACCGCTCCTTCTGCTGAGCGGTAAGGGCAGCCAATAGCTTTGTGCCGATCCCTTCATTGCGCCGATCAGGATCGAGATAAAGCACGAATACCTCGCCGACACCTTCTCCGATCATCCCGCCGCCGATCGCCCCGATCACTTTTCCATCTTCCAGCGCAACAAAGTATCCGCCCCAATCCCTGCTTGTCTCTGTCACTTCCTTCAGGATTCTATCGTGATTATAATATTCGTCGATGATTCCCTCGATGTATTTCCCGGAAAGTATTTCACGATAAGTGGCCCAATAGCCGTCACTGCAAACTTTGGATATTCCTGCAACATGTTCTGGTTTTGCTAATGCTATACGGATCATGATTGCCTCCCCTTTTTGAAATTACAGGTTTTAACAATATGATTATAGCAATCTTTCGGCAATCAATCTCGGCCGTCCACGCCTTTTCACTCGTCAGGCTCAAGCTTCATCATTGCCCCAAAATACTGCTGGGCTGTGGTGAAGCAAATAAAAGCGCATAATTCACTGATTTCAGCTTGCGAGAAATATTCTTCCAATATGGCAAATGCTGAATCCGGAAGATCACCTTTGGGGTGATTCAGGAAGACAGTGGCAAATCCGACAGCAACAGAAGTCTTCTCATCAAAGGCAGCTTCATCCGGCTTCCCTTTTGCTTTGCAATAGGCACATTCATTGGACTGGGCAAGCGTGCGTCTTACTTGTTCCTTCAAGGCTGCTGATAGTTTGGCGTCATTTTCTAAAATGTCGGCTAGCTCCGACCAAGCCGTCATGATATTGAGATTATGTCCTAATAATTTTTGAAAGCTTGTTTTTCCATATTTTGATTTCCTTATTCTTGTCATGCTCTCTCCTCCTTGGTTATATTTAATATATAAAATCATTTCGCTTCATCACATATGGAATCAAAGGATTTTAGCGATTTTCACTTAATTTTCTTAACGTCTTTAGGAAGGATGTTTTAATTATGAAAATAGATGATACCGACAGGAGAATTTTGGCGGAGTTGATGACGAATAGCCGCCTGTCCATGAGTGAACTGGGCAGGCGGGTGAATCTGTCTTCGCCGTCCGTCACAGAACGGGTCCGGCAGATGGAGACCTTCGGGGTGATCAAAAAGTATACACTGGAAATCGATTATGAAAAGCTGGGTCAGCCAGTGCAATGCATCATCGAAGCCACGATGAAAAATGGCAATTACAAAGGGTTCAAAGCCCATATCGCTTCTTTGGATAATGTCGATTTCTGTTATCGGATTGCGGGCAATGCCTGCTTTATGCTGAAGATGCGTTTCGAAAGCTTTGCGCAAGTGGAGGAGTTCATCGATTCGATCGCGTCCTTTGCAACGACCGTGACACATTTCATTTTTTCGCAGGTGGAAATCAATCCACATAAACAAAGAGCAGACTGAGGCGTCTGCTCTTTGTCCGTTACCGAAACAGATGGTTCAGGAAAGTCTCCACCCTTCCTAGGTCTGTCAGTTTTTCATTACAGCTTAAGCTGTCCTTGCATATATAATTCCCTCTATTCACATAGGTCTCTTTCCCGCTCTTGACCCTTGTGACGAACAAGCCCACGTCTCCGAGGCTGTTACACAATGAACAAATCCCTTGTGTACTGCTGTTATCGAAAACGCCGGAAATGCCTTTCAGCTTGCCTTGATATTCCACAATCAAGTGCTGCTTGTGTGCCCTTGTGTCGAACCAGCCGATATACGACAGCCTCTGGAAATCCAGGTCATCCAAATCCGGCATCTGCAGCTTCTTCGCTTTCGGGAATAGCTTCTCCACGGTTTTCTTCGACACTTTCCGAAATGGGATGACGAACTGCTTCAGCTCTGCCAGGAAGACTTCTGCTTCCATTTCATCCTCTATTTCCAAAAGGCGGTTAAGAAGCATTTCCTGTGCATCGGTCATTTCCCCGAGCAGCTCCTCCACTTTCGAAAAGGCATTCATTTTCACTCCATCGAGTGTATCCGCGTGGTTCACCGTAGCATGGGCGCTGATGATATGGGACACCTGCTTTGCGATGAAGTTATATTGATCATTCCGAATAAATGCTTGTTCTGTGTTTTTCCGTTTATCCATTTCCTGTTAGCTCCCTTATCTTTTTAATCTATTTCAGATAAGTGCAAAGCCCGGACAGAAAAGGGTGCATTGGCGATTAGTAAACAGTCCCCTCACACAAAGTATCGCCTTTCCCAATAGGCTTTGCATGAGCTGTTACAAATTCTGACGCATGAGCATTCCTCTCAATTGCCATCAGGTATCACCTCCGCTCCCAGAATATCCAAGAAAGAGCATGACTGCAACAGTTGACGTTATAAAAAAAACCTATTGCTGATGCGCAATAGGTTGGTATGTACTATTTATTCCTCGTATTCTCCTCGATTTGGCGCAATAATTTTATCACGTAGTAAATGGCGGGGAGAGCGACAAGGTACAAAATAATTTCGATGTAAGTAAGAATCAAGTCAAGTAAGCCAAACATATAAAACTCCTTTGTATGAGAACCAATGCACTTAGGTACCAAATAAAGCGAGGAACCAGCCTCTACGATTGGTTCCTCGTTTTTGTCACATAGCAAGAAATGGACTGCACCTTCGCATTCTTTCCTGCACTTGCAAAAGTAAAAATAAGTGCAAATGCATACGACTGTGTATCCATCTTGAAAAAGCCATTCACGGCTCCTTGCTTACCGTGGGTGAAAGCATTGGCAATATGTACTGCTGTGACACCCTCTAGAGAAGAAAGCATTGGCACGATGGTGGCACTTCCAATATATGCTTCCGCCCCGGCTATTTCCAATTTGCAATCAGGAGCAAGTAGTTTCTCTAACTGTTGGTACTGTTGTTGGAATGCGGCAATCGTCAGCTGACGGATAAGCTCGCTTTTAGGAGAGTTGCCACATGATGCTATGCCTGTCACCTGTAGATTTGTCATAAGTACCTGCTTTCTTAAGAAACGATGATTTTCCGTTGCAATGCTCTTGTGACGATACGCTGATAAGCTTGTCGTTGAGGATTCTTGGCAAGCTTTTTACCATTCAGCTTCCCTATCACCTTTCGGACATCTTTATCATAGATGAGCAAATCACGGTATGGCTGCTGTTTCAGATATTGCTGGAACCATTCTGTTTTTCGCAGTTGTTCGATATTGTGCTGGATATCGTCTTCTTCATAAGTACCTGTCAAAGAAGACAGCAGCATAAGATTGAATACATCTAAAAGTAAGACCATCATATATCCTCCATTCTTTTCCTCATAAAGGAAAGTATACTAATTGTACGAAAAACAACGCATGAAGTTGCATTATTCAGCAAAAAACCTACTGCTTGATGGCAGTAGGTCATAAAATCTTTAAGAAGCAACCGGCTTCGTCGGTGTTCTCGGTGTATGTTTTGGATAGTGATTTCTTAAATATGGCAGCACCCAGCGGTCGAGTCCATAGCGTCCGGCATTGGCTCCAGCGACTAGTAAGAAGATCGTAAGCAAGACCATCTGTGCATTTGTGCTCACAGTGCCGCTGAAAAGGAAGGCGAAGTTCATCGTAATACCCATGAGGGCGGCGAAATTGGTAAAGACTCCGAGAATGAGTGCCATTCCGACAAGGATCTCTCCCCACATGACGAGGAAGCTGAACAGCCCGGCATTCGGCAAGGCCACCTGTTCCAGGAAGACTGCCCACCAGCCTTGTACCGCCGGATGCTCACCGCCTGCCTGTGCAATCGCTCCTTGCAGGAAGCCGCCAGCATCGAACCCACCGCCCGTCAGTTTGCCGAGTCCGCCCGTAAGCCACGTATATCCTAGATAAATCCGGATAATCGCCCAAAGCCCTGCAGCCGTTTTGCTGCTTCGAATCCACTTTATGATCATTTCCTTCCACACTCCATCCACGAGAATAGTTTGTTAAACATTTCACATATTAGATTGAGAGGGATCAGCGCTTTTCCTTCTACATTTGTAGTATAAACGAGAAGAATGGATTGCGCTTATTATTATGATCATTTTCACAAATCAGCAATAACTCTCTTACAGTTTTGTGACTTTGGATAAAAAGCGGTTTCAACATTGTAAATACGGTGCTGTTATATCCCCTTGACTTTGAGTCGACTCTAAGGTGTAGCGTAAATAATGAAGATACTGAATGAATTGCAGGAAGGGGAATTTTAAATGGCAGAAAAACAAACAGCAGGACGGGATTTGTTGGGGGCTTTCGCTCCGAAATTCGCTGAACTGAATGATGATGTCCTTTTTGGTGAGGTCTGGTCAAGGGAGCAGGAGTTATCACCACGCGACCGCAGTTTGATCACTGTTTCTGCACTGCTTGCGGGTGGAAATATGGAACAGCTCACCCCTCATCTCCAGAAAGCAAAAGCAAATGGCTTAATGAAAGAAGAAATTGCTGAAGTCATCACACATCTGGCCTTTTATGCCGGATGGCCGAAAGCTTGGTCAGCATTTCATATAGCCAAGCAAGTTTATGATGAAAATGAGAAAGAAGGATAACATATGACAACAACGAATGTAAGTAAGACCGATTGGCTGGAACCTGTTGACGAAGAGCGGTACAGCAAGCTGTGAATGGCATCGGCGGACAAGGAGAATGGACGATGGCATATCGTATAGGGGAATTGGCGAAACTTACGGGGCTAAGCGAGCATACCTTGCGTTTCTATGAAAAAGAAGGCTTGCTTGTGCCAAAACGGAATAGTGGCAATATCCGTGTCTACTCAGAAGATGACCGGCTCTGGACCGAATTCATCGTGCAATCGTGCATATGAAAGGGACCGGTATGTCACTGGAGGATTTGAAAAAATACAAAGAGCTTCGGGAAGCAGAAAGTGATGACTACGAGGAATTAGTCGCTCTTTTGATCCGGCATAAAGAAAATGTCGAAGCGAAGATTGCAGCGTATCAGCGCAATCTGGATCTGATGAACAAAAAAATAGCCATGTATACACAATATATAGAGGGCAATGAAGACAAGGATTTGTATGAGCGATTTGCGGAAAATAGAAGTACACATAAATAGCCTTTGCACATGACGATTTGGATGGCTGGAGAACCATGATGTCCTCCTTGACGACATTACCCATCAGCAAAAAAAGTGGAGAGATATTGATTCTCCCCACTTTTTTGGTTACATGCCCGGTAATCCTTCCGGTGCTGATGAGAAATGAAAAATGCGTCGTCCCTCTTTTCAGCCTGTTCCAGACTAGGAATCAGGTTACTCTTTTTACACGGTCTTTCTTTGCCTTTCATCTTCCTGTTCACGTTCCACCCAATAGTCCGCATTCTCGATATTGACCTGCGAAGGACGGAACACGGGATCAAGCCCTTGCTTCCTTTGCGCCTTATAGTCCTTGAGCGCTGCCACCGTCGGTTTATACAGCAGGATGACAGCGATTAAGTTTACCCAGACCATCAAACCAAGTCCTATATCCGCCAATGTCCAAGCCAATGTAGCCGTACGGACCGTACCGAAGAATATCGCTGCCAGGAATAACACTTTCAAAATATTGGAGAAAATCTTCCTCGATCTCCCTCTGACAATATAAAATAGATTCGTCTCCGCAATATAGAAATAAGCAACCAATGTGGTAAAGGCAAAGAAAAATAGGGAAATGGCTACAAACGGCGATCCGAATCCTCCAAGTACTTCATCCACGGCTGCCTGCGTATATCCTGCACCTGCTTCCATTCCATCCGTATAATCGACGATATAGCCTCCCTCTGGATCGGTTACACTGTAATTGCCTGTCATCAGTATCATCAATGCGGTCGCTGTACAGATGAGCAGCGTATCGATATAGACGGAAAAGGTCTGCACCAACCCCTGCTTTACCGGATGGGATACTTCAGCCGCTGCCGCTGCTTGGGCTCCGGTTCCCTGCCCTGCTTCATTGGAATATAAGCCTCGTTTCACTCCCCAGCTTATGGCAGCTCCAATCATACCGCCAAACGCGGAGTCGACACCGAAAGCACTGCTGAAAATAAGTGCAAATGTACTTGGAATCTGCTCGATATTCGCAATAATGACGATAGCAGCTACGATTAGATAGAATAATGCCATGATCGGGACAGCATAGGATGCCAAGAAGGCGATTCTGCGGACACCGCCAAAGATGACATAACCTGTGATGGCAACCAAGGCAATTCCAGTAATCACCGGTCCGATGCCGAATGCATTATTCATACTGTCAGCTATTGCATTAGCCTGCACTCCCGGAGTCAAAAGACAGGTGGATACAGCCGCGACCACCGCAAAAATATAGCCGTACCATTTCCATCCAAGCCCTTTCTCCGCATAATAAGCTGGTCCGCCGCGATACTCGCCATCTACTTTCTTTTTATAAATCTGGGCAAGCGTCGACTCCGCAAAAGCAGCCGCCGACCCGAAGAAAGCAATGAACCACATCCAGAATACGGCTCCCGGTCCTCCTGCCGCGATGGCAGTCGCAACACCAGCTATATTCCCTGTACCGACTCTTCCGGATAGTGCGATGACCAGCGATTGAAAGGGCGAAACGCCTGATTCGGAACTTTTTCCGGTAAATGTGTGCACAACCATGTCCTTCAGATATCTGACCTGCAGCAAACCAGAAGCTATCGTATAAACGCCCGCAACCACCGCTATGAAAATCAGCATCGGCACACTCCATAAATAACCGCTTATCGACGTCAAAAAAGCTTCAAATCCCAATAGGATACCTCCTGAAAAAATGTATTTGAGATGGAATATATGTTCATTATGTCCAAAGGCTCGGTAAGATGCATGGAAGTTGTAAGGTTATATGACTATAATTTTGATTATTCAGAAAAATATCGTCATGCCTGACGAAGAAAATGGATCTCTGACAGCTCCTTTTCTTTCTTTGCAATAAAATGACCCAAGCTCCCCAGTGTTGGGCTTGGGTCATCCGTATCCTGGCTTTCCTTTGTACAGCTTATCGAAACGTATCATGTACCGGATCAAATATATCCTCTGCTGCCGACCGTACGACAGAGAAATTATCAGCATTGAAATGTCCATGAAAAGCATTAGTCGCCTGCTTATCGAATACAAATAGGCTGGCGGCTCCTGCTTTGTGTGCTTTACTTATGACGATGTTGATTTGCTCAATCAGATTCTCTTTGCGATAGACAGGTCTCTCCCCTGCACCGCCTTCAATCAGTGCCTGTTGCACATCAATGATCAGCAGTGCCTGCTTCAAGAGCATCTCCCCTGACTGTATGCTTGTCTTTTCCTCTCCATGATGAATCGCCTTGGATGGCTACAGTATACGGTAACATGGACGGGAATGGGAGAGCATTCCTTAGAATTGCAGCTCCTTGCTCCGCCAGAGATAGGTCTGGATCAGCTGATTGGTATCCTCCAAATCCTTCACTGAAACGACCTGTGTCGTCTGGTCGAGATGCTCGATCGGGATATTCAGGATGCTTACCGGCGTTTTAGTGGACAGTTTCTTATACCGATGACGGAACAGGAATTCCAGTTGGAATGGGATGTCATGTGCAATGGCCAAATCGACCAGCTGATTTTTCAGGGTCTGATTGATTGGTATCGTCTTATCTGCCACTTTGATTGCGACACCGCTTCCCAGTTCGATTGCTCCCCGGCTTTTATGAGCGATTCTTTGCTGGGGGACGGACCCGATATAAAAGGCAGCTTCCCCTTCTAGCTGATTGGCAAGATGCTTCTTATTATGGAAAGGAAAGAAGATGATGGTGATGTCCCCTTCCGCTGTATCCCATTGCTGCAGAAGATTGATTGCAATTGCCGGTGCAATCTTATTATCCAGCCCTTTCCCGACGACGCGGCCGCTCACTTCGTCACCAAGATACAGGAAGTCATCGAATAATGTCACATGATTGCCTGGTTCCACCCCCATTTCACGTGCATCATGCTCGGTATTGGCCCCGATATCGATGACAGCGGCATGCTGACCTGCTTCACCTGCCATGACCACTCCGCACAGCAATCCATTCTTTGTCTCTACCTGGACCGATTGCCCTTGCGCATACGTCAACGAAAAATAATTCGCGTCTGCTACAAGCGCCCCTGACTCGGTGATCGATGTCACCACATAGATTTCTTCCTTCACCTCTGCCAGCAAGGTGATTTTTGGCGTATACTTTTCTCCATATTTACGGACAATAAGATTCCCCCGTCTGTCGAAGTGCATCTCATCCGCAAACGGCGTGATCTTATCGACGATTTGTGAAACAAACGATTGATTATACCCTTTGTACTTGGATAATTCCCGGATCAATTCAAACATGTTGCCTTCCCCTTTCGTATAGGCAGCGGGACAAATACAAAAGCCTCTCGGACAAGATGCGTCGAGAGGCTTCCTCTATTCATCTTATCTGCCGGTTATGAACCGATGGAATTAGCACAGTGTCTGTCGTCAGACCTGCTGCTGAGGCTTCGCAGGGCCATATCCCTCCACCTCTCTGGATAAGAAACATATACAGTTTTCAGAAAGTGTATCATTCCATTCAATGATTGTCAATATATCTTATCGGTATACTCAGGATAACTGGATGCAGGGAAAACCTATAAACCAAAGTAATAAAAAACAGCTGAAATTGTAATTAATAAAAAATTCTCTTCGGCTTGCAATATAAAAAATGAAACAAATAATGGATATTCAAATACTCTTATGCATCAAAAAAGCCACCAATAGGTGACTCAGTTATTCTCCAATTCTTCTATTTCTTTCTTTACTTGATTGGCTTTCTTAGATACAACCCAACTAATGATAGTCAGGATTACAGTTACTAACATGAGAATATCGCTAATTGTCTGTGATGTACTTCCAAATGGATAATCCCGAAGTAAGAGATACAACACCAGAAATATACCGAACCAATACTTAGATATAAAATCCCAGATTTTCATAGCTGCCTTCAACCCCTTTGTAATATTTTATTATATTACATAATTTTGGATAATGGAAGCTGACGATTATGGCGTTACAAACCCCATAGGACTTTACACTTATCCATTTAGCAGCATTGGATTGATCATTACAATAAAACCTCGGGCAATCACGCTGTCCGAGGTCCCTGTATCATGTAGCCGATTCATATGGATAGTCAGCCGGCATCCAGCTGGCACCGATACCGCCCCGTCCAAAATGAATTGCCATGACGGAGCTTATTTCGTTGCTGATGAAGACTTCTGCTTTATCACCGAATGCTTCCATTGCTTCCTTTAACTCAGCGGCAAGCTCGGTGGAATTCACATGTGTTATCCGGACAACCTGTTTCCCGGATTGCTCGATATTATGTCGTAATTTTTCCAGCATCCACTTCAGCAGGCGTTTCTTCGTGCGGACCTTACCCATGACTTCCAGCTTCGCTTCCTCAAAACCGACAATCGGTTTTATATGCAGGAGGTTTCCGATCCTGGAGGCTGTTTTCGAAATTCGGCCGGTACGCACCAGTGTAGTCAGGTCATTTATCGTAAGGTAGAGCTGGCTGTGGGAACGGTAAAATTCAACCGCCCTCAATATTTCATCGAAAGCTTCCCCTTGCTCCATGAGCTGGCACACTTTGATGACGATATTTTCTGTACCGATGGAGGCAGTATTCGTATCAATGACAGTGATCCTCCCGTCAGCGCCTTCGATTGTATCCCTGGCAATACGGGCGGAATTGACGGTACCGCTTACATTCTCTGTGCAGTGCAAGCTGATGATAGCATCATATTCTGCCAGCAGTTCTTCATAAAGCTTTACAAATACCTCTGGTGACGGCAGGGAAGAAGAATATGCAGCCCCCTGATCAATGAACCGAAATAGCTGATCATTGGTGATCTCTTTTAAGTCAGCATAGGACTTGTCATCAATAATGACATGTAAATGGGCGTAATATATAAAAGGATATCGCTGTAAATCCTCTTCTCTCAGGTTCGTGAGACTGTCTGTCACAATTGCAATTTTCATTTGTTCACCTCTAGTTTCAGTATAACGGGTATATAGGATAAAGATACAAAAAAATGCAGGAAATTATTCATGCATTCCAGCTGCCGGATGCAGCTTCCCGTTTCCAAGCAAAAAAGCTGCCGAGTGATCGGCAGCTTTTGCTCATTCAGGTGCTGTTTCATGTGATGGAGTAGTCAAATCAACTTCCTCCAATTTGTACACCTTCGTTTTCTTTTTGACTTTATAGATGATCCAGCAAAGCAGGAAGACCGGAATACCGATGTAGGATGCGATCAAGCTGCCCCAATCGATGCCGTCTGCTGTGAAAGCAGAGAAACTTTGGCCGATTATGACGATGACACATAGCACAAAGGCTAGTATCGGTGCGGCTGGATAGAATTTAGCTGTATATGGCAGATCCTTGATATCGTTTCCTTGGGCAAGGTATGCTTTACGGAATCGGTAATGACTGACAGCAATACCGACCCAGACGATGAAGCCTGCCATACCGGATACGTTCAAAAGCCATGTATACACGACACCATTCCCGAAGAAGGATGTCAGGAAGGCTACACAGCCTACCGCCGTTGTGGCGATAAGCGCGTTTACTGGTACGCCATTTTTATTCAGCTTACCAAGGAATGCAGGTGCTTTCCCTTCTTTCGCCAAGTTCCACAGCATCCGTGTGCTCGCGTACATGCCAGAGTTACCGGCAGACAGGACAGCAGTCAGGATGACCGCGTTCATGACTGATGCTGCAAATGCGATTCCCGCTTTCTCGAACACCAGCGTGAACGGACTCAGACGGACATCATCACTTGCCAGGCTTTCTGTTGTATAAGGAATCAGCATCCCGATGACGAAGATAGCCAAGATGTAGAACAATAGGATCCGCCAGAAGACGGAGCGAATCGCCTTTGGAATGGATTTTCTAGGATTATCAGCCTCTCCCGCAGCTGCACCGAGCAATTCCGTTCCCTGGAAGGAAAAACCTGCTGCCATGAACACACCAAGCAAGGCTAGGAAGCCGCCATTGAATGGAGCATCTTCCACCTTGAAGTTAGAGAAACCAGGTGAATCCCCGCCGAGGATGCCAAAAATCATCAATACACCGACGATGATGAAGATAATTACGGTCACGACTTTGATCAAAGCGAACCAATACTCTGATTCCCCGAAGCCTTTGACGGAAATATAATTCAATAAGAACATGATGATAAGACTGATGGCACTCCAGATCCAAGATGGTGTATCAGGGAACCAGAATCCCATGATCAATGTTACGGCAACGAGCTCGGCTGCGATTGTGATGGCCCAGTTGAACCAATAGTTCCAGCCGAGTGCAAACCCGAACGATTCATCGACAAAACGAGATCCATATGTGCTGAAGCTTCCGGATACGGGCATGAATGCCGCCATTTCCGCCAAGCTTGTCATCAAGAAGAATACCATGCAGCCAATCAGCGCATATGCAAGTAAAGCGCCCCCTGGACCTGCCTCACTGATGGCTCCCCCGCTGGCCAGGAATAATCCTGTACCAATGGTACCGCCAAGGGAAATCATCCCTAGATGACGGGCTTTCAGTTCCCTGCGTAAGCCCTTTTGTTTCGTGTTGTTTCGATTGCCCACTTTCTTTTCCCCTCTCTGTTCTTGCACAGTTGCGCTATAGATACGAAAAAAGGCCGTCCCGGATAGCTTGCTCTATCCGAACGGCCTTTACTTATAAACAGCATCATTCTCACAAAGATAGCGCAACACGCCAGCTTTGCTACTGACGTGACAGTCCTGCCCCTATTCGAGTGCAGGCCCAGCCGAAGGATTGGAGAGCCCATCCGGCTTCGGCAGCTGTTCCTTTCCAGCCTGATCGATGATCTCCCCAGATCTCCCAGTCTGTACTTTTAACAGCCGCAACCTCTACCTCATCAAATGATGAGGATTTGTATGCAATTGAAAAACTCATTTAACTGTACTACACACTTCGGCTTATTTCAACAAGAAATTTTTTCTTCATGAAGAGACACGCACTAAAAGCGCATGTCCTTCTTTATCATATAAGCTGTCTCTTGCTGTTTCTGGCTCTTTTGTTGTGATCTTTGCTGCGCAGGGAAGGCATGATCCAGTTATCAATGCCGAACCGGCCAGCATTCGATCCGCCGATCAGCAGCACGATTGCCAGGACGATCATGATCAGATTTTGTGTAAAAGCCCCGCTTAATAGGAAGGAAATATTCATCAATATCCCCATCAGAGCTGCAAATCCCGTGAAAGCACCAAGCAAAAGCGCCAATCCGACAAGTGTTTCCCCCCACATGACAAGGAAGCTGAATATCCCAGCATTGGGCAGGACGACAGTTTCGAGGAAATCTCCCCACCAGCTCTGGATGACACCCGCCTCCAAACGTGCCAAGGCTCCCCGGACGAATCCGCTGGCATCAAAGTTTCCGCTCATCAGCTTACCCAAGCCCGCTGACAGGAATGTGTACCCAAGATACAATCTGATCACGAAGAAGACGACTGCTGCTCCCTTGCTTTGCCGTGATTTGCTGATCATTATTCCTTCCTCTCCCCTCGCTGCCAAGTTTGTGAACCGATGTGGATCGGCACTCCACAGCTTCAGTATAGGGGGAAAATTAGAAGATGGAATATTTATACGAGAATTTTAATAGAATAGTAATAATTTTGAAAGATTTTTCCGGTTCACCTAGATTGGCACTGTATATACAGATTCCGCTTTTGCGATCCTTTAGAAATAGTAGGAAAGGCCTATCAAATGAAACAGCTTTACTGTATGGCAAGCCGATAATAATGATTTGCCTTCTCTTCTTCTCCTTTCAGCATGTAATATTCTGCCATGCGAAGGCTGTAATATTGCACACTGTCTTTCTCGCCAGTTGCTTCAAAATAGTCTATCCCCTGAGTCCATACTGCTTCAAAGCTGTCACGATCGACAAACTGCTTATGAAGCATAGCGAACGCCCACTGATAATGCACATCCCCCTCTTCCTTACTCTTGGCAAACCCCAGATGATAATAGTGCATGGCATCCTGGATGCGGTTAGCGCGGAAGCACGATTCTGTCAGATAGTAAAGACTCTTCATATAGTGCGTGCACGGATCGGAATGGACAGCTTTTTCGAAGTGGTTGACTGCTTCATCAAATAAATGCTGAACAAAACACAGCAATCCTAAGTTATGATGCACCATCGAGGTTAAATCCAGCGATGTTTCATGGGGTGCAGGCTGACAATCGAGCACCTCACGCAGATTACGTTCCGCTTGTTCGAAATTCCGTATCTCCATGTGATTCAATCCGAGCAGCAGCTTGCATTTAGCCAGATGCAGCTGTTGTTTATGAACTGCTGCAAAGCTCAGCGCTTTTGTTGTATGCAGTGCTGAAAGAGCTGGAATATAAGTCTGATAATACGCATTGGCCAGCTTATAGTAGAAATCCGCTTTCTCTTCTTCCTCCGTCATATAATTCTCTGCATACTCGTAATAGCGGATCGCTTCTTTCCATTTTTTCTTTTTAAAAAGAATCTGTCCTTTAAAATAATGATAAAAGTATGCATTCTGCCGAGACAATGAATGCCTCCGTGCTTCGAACTGCTCTAAAAGCTCCTCTGCAGTCCTCACTTCATTCCGCATTACCTGATAGCGTATATGCAGCAAATCTGCGGTAATTCGTTCTTCCTCCGATTCACTGGCATTTTTCATCGCATCGATTGTCTCTGCCAGAATCGCCGCTTCATTTTCTCTTTCCAGTTTCATCACATTATAGAAGTCATGAAGCAACTCCCCAAAAACCTTATCATCAACCGACAAAACCAGGCCCATGGTCACTTCTCCCCCCATTACAGATGCATCCTTATTTCATCATATTTTCCTGATCCTTTTTTATCAAAATTTTCTTTATATCTATTTCTCCATCGGTTGGGAATTTCCTCCTGTTTTGCAGAAAGCAAAAAAAGATTGACGGAATATCACCGTCAATCCTTTTATTTACTGCGTATAATTTTCTTGATTTCCGATAAATCGACTATTCTAGGCAGCGTTACAAGTCGATTATACGATTGATCTTTTACGAACACCTTTGTTGCGGATTCTTCAAGCAGCGTATGCAATACGTCTGGCTTATCGTCGAAATAATAATCAAGTCCCAATTCTTTGATGATATGCACCTTTTCTTGATCTTTCATACCGCAGAAGAACTGATTCTCCTTGACTGGAAAGCCTGTATCACGAAGCCAGTCCATCGTTCTTTCTCTATGCTCCTTCGGTCTGGAGGTAATATAGTAGATTTCATGACCGCCCTGCTCCAGTTCCTGCAATAGCTCGACTGCATCCGGAAACGGCGGGCACGCAGTATAATAGATTTCTTCCAAAGTGGCATTCCACATCTGGGAGCCTTGTTCATCTGTCAGCCCGAATGGTTCATGGATTTCGACTCGTTCCAGTTCATGAAATGCTTCGATTGGAATCTTTTGATTCAATTTCCTGTTATAAATATGGAAAGCATGCTCCCGCAAATTAATCAGTGTATCATCGATGTCAAAGCCGAATTTCATTGATTCTTTTCCCCTTTGTCATAGAGCGGATAGCCGATGAATTTGAAGTCTTGTCCGATTTTGATGACCTCCGTATCGGTCAGCTCCACTGCATCGGCCATCTTGGCAAAGCCCGTACCTTCCAGGAAAGTTGGTGCATCCTGTCCGCCGATTAATTTCGGGGCGAAGTAAAGGACGACTTTATCAATCAAGTGGTTTTCCAGGAAGGAGGCATGGATGCTCCCGCCTCCTTCAATCAAAACGGAAGAAACCAGCTGTTCACCCAATATCCCAGCCACTTCGTTTACGTCCACCCGGTTTGATCCGCTTGTCCGAAAGACTTTTATGCCTTGCGCCAGCAGCTCCTTCTCTTTTTCTTCATCCGCTTGCTGACTTGCGAAAATCCAAGTGTCAGCCAAGTTATCAGTGATCACCTTGGCATCCATCGGGATCCGCAAAGTGGAATCCAGGATGATCCGGATTGGATTCCGTCCATTCGGAATTCTGGCTGTCAGTTCCGGATCATCTTCTATAACCGTATTCACCCCGACAAGGATTGCCTTATTCTGACTGCGCAGCTGATGGACATCCTGTCTGGAAGCTGCCGATGTGATCCACTTGCTATCAAGCGTATGGCTAGCAATTTTACCGTCCAAGGTCGTGCCTGCTTTCAGCGTGATAAAAGGTTTCTTCTCGACGATGAACTTATTGAAAACCTCATTCATCCTGCGGGATTCTTCCTCGCGGACGCCGATGATCACCTCAATACCGGCTTCCTCAAGAATTTTCACACCGTTGCCAGCCACCAATGGATTCGGATCCAGCGCGGCAATGACTACTCTCTTTAATCCGGCCTCTTTGATAGCCACTGCACAAGGCCCCGTCCGACCATGGTGGGAACAAGGCTCGAGCGTGACATAAATCGTCCCGCCCCTCGCTTTCTCTCCCGCCATCCGAATGGCATGAATCTCGGCATGCGGTTCCCCGGCTTTCAGATGGGTACCGATACCGACAATGCGGTTGTCATTCACAATCACCGATCCTACCAGCGGATTCGGATCCGTTTGCCCTTTCATCGCCTTGGCGTTTTGCAAGGCCAAGTCCATATAGAAAGTGTGATCAGTCATTGCTGCAGATCTCCTCATCACCAAGGTGACCGGATCGGGCGATTTTCGTCTTCAGATATTTCTCGTTGAATTCCGATACATCCCCCCATAATGCCGACCGTCCGGAAAGCTCCATTCCTGCCTGCTCCATGGCAGCCAGCTTACGCGGGTTATTCGTCATGAGTGTAACAGGCTTCGTACGGAGTGTCTTCAGCACTTGAATCGCATCGGTATAATCCCGGGAATCATCCACAAAGCCAAGGCTTTCATTCGCTTCCACTGTATCATATCCATTTTCCTGAAGGATGTAAGCCATAGCTTTGCTGAATAAGCCTATTCCGCGTCCTTCATGATTTGCCAGGTAGAACAATGCACCTGTGCCATGCTCCACGATCCTCTGCATGGATTGCTTCAGCTGGAAGCCGCAGTCACAGCGCTTGCTGCCAAAAATATCGCCGGTATGGCAAATGGAATGCATCCGGATCAAAGCATCCTCGGCCTCGGCAAAATCTCCATACACCAAAACACTGGACTGCTGCATTTCCGCCAGGTTCATGTCAGATAGCTTTTCGATGATTTTTTCATAGTCCTCGGCCACTTCATCGCAATTCAGCCAGCAGTACCATTGGAAAATGACTGTTTCCCCGTAAAGGTTCACAGGCAGTTTGATTGGTCCGACAAGATAAATCGCTCCTTCAGCTGTGGGTATAAGTTCAATTTTATCTTTTAAGATCGAAACGGCTTTCGATTCTAATTTCATATCTGTCATCCATCTTTCTCCTTTTTTATCAGTGTGTGTTAAATAACTGAATTTATGTAGGGCCCAGTTCCGCCCATCATCCTCTGGTCAAAAACAACTTCTTCCATCATAGTATGGCAAACAGCGTCTTGGAAGTAGGCACATATTGCTTATTCAGTATAAAAAAGATACCAGACTCTCTAGTCCTAACTATACACCGTCTGAGGAAAACGGAAAATAAAAAGGCTCCGCTTCTTGATGAAGCTGGAGCCTTACTCTATTGGCTGAGTGAAGTCAATTTATAAGGCAAGATCCTCCCCAGGTCCATCAGGGTGATTTCTACCTGATAGCCTATTTTCCCGGCACTGAAAATGATGGTATGGAAATCCGAAGCACTTTCATCCACCACGGTATGGAAAACCTTCTTCATACCAATCGGTGAACAGCCTCCGTGTACATAGCCCGTAAGCGGCAGCAGCTCCTTTGCCGGGAGCATCCGGATCGATTTCTCCCCTACACTGGCTGCAGCTTGCTTCAAATCCAGCTCCTTGGGGACAGGGATGACAAATACATAGTGCCGACCCGATTTACCGACCGTCACAAGTGTTTTGAACACCTGAGCCGGATCCTGCCCCAGCACCTCCGCCACTTCTGTTCCGCTAATGGCTCCTGTATCGGCATAGCTGTGCGATTCGTATGGTATTTTCCGTTGATCAAGCAAGCGCATGACATTGGTTTTATGATCCATGGATTGCATTCCTTTCTTCTTGGATGATCAGAACCTTTTCACGACAAATAATCCTGCTGTCATGAGAAAGGCAATCACTCCTCCGTATACGGCAAGCCACCCGAGCTCGATCGTATTGCAGCCTACCCCAATAAGTACGAGCAACAGACTCCCTGACAGAAATGATATAACGAAGAAGGCAGCCAGCAGATAATCTTTCATCATCCGGAAGGTGCGTTCATCCATATCAGGCTCTCGCCGCTTACGCTTGAACCAGCTGAGCATCATTGGCAGGCCAATTCCCCCGATGACTCCTGCCAGGATGATGAAGAGCAAGCCATTTCCCGATGGAAGCTGTTCCTCCGCGAGCTCCCATCCAAGCCATAAGCCCGCGAAACAGCAAAGCGTGATAAAAACATAGATCAGCAATTCGTAGCGTTTCTTCATCTTTCGCATCCTACTCCTCCTCCAGATAAAAAAGCTGTTCCATAGGCACATCAAAGTATGCAAGCATGCGAAGAGCAAGCTCCAAACTGGGATTATACTTCCCTTTTTCGATCGCATTGATCGTTTGACGGGTAATAGCCAAATCCTCTGCCATTTTCACTTGTGTAATCGATCGTTCCTGCCGTAGCTCTTTTACTCGGTTATTTACTTTCATCTGCAACCTGCCCATCCATGTGTAAAGGTACCTTTACACACAAGATATACCAAAAAAGACCAGATGTAAAGGATGCTTTACATCTGGTCTTTCATTTTATCTAAAAATGCCTTTACTTCCCGACTGCTTCTCAATTGGACGATCTGCTTGTCCTGTTCCAGTTGCGAAAGCTTATCCAGCAGACCCTGGCGTTTGTTCGCGGGAAATTCCCATACCCATTTCAGGAATTGGATATCAATTTTTTCCTTGCATCCTTCCTGCATATCAGGCCGCGAACGATTATGATACATCAGCCGTCTTTTCAGGACACGGTACAAACATAGGCATCGCGGCATATCCAGGAAAATGATCATATCAGCTGGTTTCAGCCGGATATCCAAGGTGCTGTCATAATTGCCATCGATGATCCAACCATCCTTTTTAACGAGCTGGGATTGAATCTCCCCCTGTTCTTCCTTGGAAGCGAGGATCCAATTCGGTTTCCAAAGTATCGCGTCCAAATGCCATACATCCAGATGCATTATCCGGCCGAGCATCCTAGCCAAAGTAGACTTCCCCGATCCAGGTGAACCGACTATGGCAATTTTGTTCATCCTCCCATTTCCTGCTCAAGCTCCGCTTCGGAAATGACACGGATGCCTGCTCTTCTGAACATGGAGGTTGTCACCCCTGCTCCCGCTTGCTTTTGCCCCTGGAAAGTACCATCGTAAATGACGGAGCTGCCGCATGACGGACTGTTTTCCTTTAATACGACCAGCTCCACCTTTTGCTCTTTGGCGATGGCTAAAGAGCGCGCTGCACCTTCTATGTACATATCGGTGACATCTGCACCCGACAGCTCGATGACTTTTGCTTTTCCATCCAAGACATCATACCCATTCCCGCCGATGATTTCAGCTGGTTCCCTTGGCGTCATAAAGCCGCCTAGCAATTCAGGGCATACGCTGATTGCTTTCTTCTGGGCAATCAGCTGTCCCACCATTGTATCCGTCGCAGGTGATCCATCATAGCGGACAGGCTTCCCTGCCAAACATGCACTTACCATTATCATAGCGATTCCCCCCTTATGCTTCTGGTTTTGCTGCACCTGCTAGTTCAAGACTGGCGCTATCCTTGCATCTCATCCCTCATTTTATCAAAGAATCTTCGGCATGATGGAAGAATCCTTTGACATAGAAACAAAAGAGGCCTCATCCTGAGGATGAAGCCTCTTTCATGACAGCAAATCATCTACCTTCTCTTTATATGGCCGGAAGTCGATTGAACCGTAAAATTGGCTGATCAGCCGAACAGGATCTCCAAAAAAGAAATATTCATATAAGGTCTCCCTTGTGCCGAAGGAGGACATGGCAAAATCCCAAGCCACCCGGAACAGCTTCACGCGATCCTTCCCCGGTTTCGTCGCACCCTGCAGATAATGATTCAATTCCATTCCTTTATCCGATTTGAACACCTGCACCGGCGGGATGCTCATCAGTCCGCTCGCCCCCAGCTGTTGGATCATCGGCGCAATCTCCATATATTTTCGGGCAAATATATTGGAAGCCACCTGGAGCGGCTTCAAATCCGGACAACATGCACCCCAACGATCAGGGGCAGCTCCTGCCTCCGCCTGCTGCAGCAGTGATTGAAGGACCTCCGATAGGATGAACAGCTTTGCTGCCTTCTCCCGCACATGATCATATTCCGCGATATTGATTTCCTCTATCAAGGATTGGATGAGGCCGATGATGAAATCCAGCTTTGCAATCCGCCGGATCAGCACCTGGTGTAAACCAAAGGGTGCGAAACTGCTCTCATTCTTGAAGCTGTTTGCCACTGCGACATTATCATAGTAGAAAATCCGCTCCCAAGGTATCAGGACTTTGTCAAACAGCACAATTGTATCCATCTCTTCATATCGGGCACTGAGCGGATGATCAGCTTTGCTTTTCCCGCCAGTGAAGGACTCCCGCGCTACGAAGGTCAGGCCCTCTGTATTACTCGGAATGGCAAATGCATAACACCTATCCTGCTCGAAGCCTGCGGAAGACATCACGACAAGCTCATCCGTAATTCCGCCTTGAGTGGCCAACAGCTTCGCCCCATGGATAATGATCCCTTCCGCATTGCGCCCGACGACTTTTGCGGCAATCGGATCGTCTTTCTGTTCAAAATAAAATCCCCCTCTGTTCACCTGGGGATCGATGAATGTATGTGTCATGGTCAGATCATGCTCTCGTACATATTCATAATAGCTTCGCAAATGAGCAGGGAAGCAATTTTCCTTCCCTTCCAATAACGAAGCGGAAGAAGCCAGCGCCATCAGGACTGTATTCATATAATCCGGGCTCCGTCCGATCATCCCGTGTGTCTTCTCCGCCCAGCACCTGATCATGCCGCTTCGCCGTGCCAAATCGCTGCTTGTTTCAGGCTTTAGAAAAGAAAGCCCATAAATCTCTCCGGAATCACGATCGGTATATGTCAGCTTATCAGCATATGCAGCATCATGCTGTAAATCATACAACCCCGCTTGTGTGCACATTACTCCTCGGAATGCAGCATGCTTGGAAAGAGGCTTATTGATGATCGTTTTGCCGCTAAGGACTTTATTGCCCATTGCATCGATTCCAGCAAGATAGTCCTCTCCAGTTCTCACAGCCATGCATTTCACCTCCGGCATTTTGTTACCCCGATTGGATGACCTGTTGTTCCCCTGCAGATACTAAAACATCATTCTCCCTTCCCTTTCTCTATCATTGTGCGCGCTGCCGCAAAGAAGACGATCAAAATGAAGATCCCGAAAGCAAACAGTATCGTAAACATGCGAAACCCTCCTCAACGAAGAATATTCCAAACGTTCACAAATTATTCAAAGCAAAGGTCTTGATAAAGTTTGTGAAGTATCGCACAATATAAATATAAAGAATGTGAAGTTATTCACATATTATAAATCTTATCAAAGGTGATGATCTACATGAAAAGAATCAATAAAGTAGCTTTAGTCGGTGCGGGATTCGTAGGAAGCAGTTATGCGTTCGCACTGCTCAATCAGAATATCGTGGATGAACTGGTGATTATTGATTTGAATGAGAATAAGGCGATGGGCGATGCAATGGATCTGAATCACGGTCAAGCATTTGCCCCTCGCCCGACAAAAATCAGCTATGGCACATATGCTGACTGCCAAGATGCCGATATCGTCTGCATCACAGCCGGTGCCAATCAAAAGCCCGGGGAAACAAGACTTGATCTGGTCAGCAAAAATGTCAAGATTTTCAAAGGTATTGTCGACGAAGTCATGGCTAGCGGCTTTGACGGTATCTTCCTGATTGCAACCAACCCAGTCGATGTGCTGACACATGCTGTCTGGAAATTCAGCGGTCTGCCAAAGGAACGTGTCATCGGAAGCGGTACGACACTCGACTCCAGCCGCCTTCGCTTCATGCTTGGCGAATACTTCGGAGTTGCTCCGCATGACGTACAGGCATATATGATTGGTGAACACGGCGATACCGAACTGCCTGTTTGGAGCCAAGCGACTATCGGGGGTGTGCCGCTTGCAGCGATGATGCAGACAGACAGCAGCTATAAGCAAGAAGATTTAGATGAGATCTATGTAAATGTCCGGGATGCAGCCTATCAAGTGATCGAGAAAAAAGGCGCAACTTACTATGGCATCGCCATGAGCCTCGCCCGCATCACACAGGCGATCCTCGGGGATGAAAAAGCAATATTGCCAGTAACCGCACATCTCGATGGAGAATATGGGGAGAAAGATGTCTACATCGGAGTTCCGAGCATTGTTGGCCGCAAAGGGGCACAGCAGGTCCTTGAGCTGCCTTTGGACGAGAAGGAGAAAGAACAGTTCAAGCATAGTGCCGGCGTCCTTCGAAATATCGCGGAATCTGCCTTTCAGACTGTGAACTGACCCAATTCCAACAGGAGGATGAAAATCATCCTTCCCATGGCAGGTTCAATTTCAACGTTTCAGATATAGAATCCTTATGGACGAATTGAAAGAGGAAGTACATGTAATAGAAGAATTATCTCCACTCCCTGGGGAAGCAAAAAATTTACGATCGCTGATTTAGACGGGAATGAATTGGGGTTCGTGGAGGAAAAGAATAGTTAAAAAGCCTGTCAGCAGCTGCTGACAGGCTTTTTGTCATTTCCAAATCCGACTGTATTTTTTCCTATACTTCTCATCTTCTACCGTCTGGATCAATTCCAGCGCCGTCTGTCTGATTCCTTCATCACCAAGCTGATCGTACAAATGCTTCATATTCTGGATGATATCGAATCGGATCAACGTATGATTCTTTTCATTTCTACCATTTACAAAGCGGTCTGCCATGCAGGACATGACTTTCCCTTTTAGGACATCATCGGCAAGCCCGACTTTCCAGATGGCTTGCAGACTATGCCTGGCGGTGACAAACTTCTCATCCTTCGTCACTTCCCAGAGCTTTGGCAGGTCAGTGAGCATTCTTTTTTCTGGATCGCTTTTCGCTAGATTGGCTAGATATTGAGCTGATCTGGATCGCTGATGATTATCTTTGTCCCTTAAACCTTCCAGCAAATCATCCCAGACCTCATATGCCCAGTCTACCTGTTTCCCTGTGGTTTGCAGGATATACAGATATGCTTCATAGCTTTCCTGCTTGTCCTTGGACCTGGATCTAAGAAATGCTTCTTTAATTCGGTCATCCATGTGCTTCCTCCTTATCTGCTTCATCCATACGATTCAGAATAACTTCAAAATCAAAAAGAACACGGGCGGGACAAGCAGCGCAGGCAGGAAGTTCATGGTCTTGAATTTCTTGATCCCTAGGATGCTCAATCCAGAAGCCATGATCAGCACGCCGCCCACGATGCTCACTTCATTCAGCAAATCGATATTCACGGTGCTTTCCAATGCCTTTGCCACCATATAAATCGATCCTTGCCATACAAAGAGAACACCAGCGGATATCGCTATCCCGAATCCGAAGGTGGAAGCAAGGACGAGTGAGGTTACGAAATCCAGCATGCCATTGGCCATCAAATAGGAATAATCCTTATGCAGCGCCGCTTCAACCGGTCCCAATATGGAAAGAGATCCAATACAGAACAGGAGGATGGCTGTGGATAGTCCTTCTGCCAAATTTGACTTGGAAAATTTCTTTACGAGATGGTTGAATCTTGCGTCCAAATCCAGACTTTCCCCGAGAATTGCTCCAATTGCCAAGCTGACGATGAAAAGAACGGAATACTTACTGGCCGGCAAATGCTCCACGATTGCGTTGGCCCCTAATGCCAGAGCCGCCAATCCCATGGCTTGGAGCAGGATTGTTTGATATCTATCCTTCATTCCCTTCTTGAATACGGTCCCAAGTGTACTTCCTATGATGATCATTGCTACATTGAATAATGTCCCAAACATAAACTTATCCTCCAAAACTGCAGTTGACTCTTTACTGCACTGTCTCACGTTTTCTCAGTGTGGCGCGGAATACTTTATCTTTTGATTCCTTTTCCACTGCCTGCTTGAACAAATGCTCACCCATCTCCTCAAGCGGTATATGCATGCTTGTGATTCCCATCATTTGTGCCATCGGATGGTCATCAAAACCGATGATGGCCAGCTTTTCCGGTATATGCATGCCAACTCTGCCGGCGCAGGTCATCACGCCTGCGGCGACTTGATCATTCGTTATGATGAGTGCGGATGGCGGATCCTCCAAGCGCCGGATCTGATTTACCAGTCTTTTTCCATCCTCGAAATATAACATCTTATCAAACACATAATCCAATCGGTATGGCAGCCCCTTCGCTGCAAGGAAATCCCGATAAGCCGCTGCTCGCTCCTTACTGCTCGTCCCGCCGAGCCTGCTGACAGAGTAACCTATTTTCCGATGTCCCGACTCATACAAATAGGCGAGTGCATCTTGAAAAGCCTGATAATGATCGATGTAAGCAGAAGAAAGTGTATCTCCATTCGCTTTTTCTCCTACAACAATCGGCCCATATTGCGTGTAAGATGTAATCAAGTCCAAATCACAACTCCGGGAGCAGATGATCAGTGCATCTATTTGTTTTTGCCGCAGCATGTGCAGGGCTTCCTTTTCCCTCTTTTCCTGGTAATCCGTCTGAATCAATACAAGTTTATAATTATGCTTGAATGCTTGCTTTGCTATTCCCTTCAATAGCTGCCCAAAATAAGGGTGATCCGAAAAAGGCAGTACGACACCGATCAGCTGCGTCTTGCCTGTTTTCAGATGTACCGCATTCACGTTTTTCTCATACTTGGTCTGCTTGATCGCTTCCAGCACTGCCTTCCGTTTCCCCTCACTCACATAAGGATGATCATTGAGCACGCGGGATACAGTCGTCACCGAAACACCAGCCAATTTGGCTAAATCCTTAATCGTCGCCATACGCTCTCCTTTATTCCACAGCTTTATCCTTGATAACAGTATAACGCTTACTTATTTCAAAAAAAACTTGACCTGATATCGTTTTCAGCACGTAACCTATGAATATGGGTACCGGGCATCGGAGCGTGATCCGTTCTGGCGGAGCGTGATCTGGTACCGGTACTTTTCCTCGATCAAAAAAGGCCGTACCGGCCTTTTTACTTTTACATGAGCTCCTTTATGTAATCATATACATTCTTCACAATCAGCACTGTCGTTACGACGATGAACAGGATCCGCACATAGCCGCTCCCCCGCTTGATGGCAAAACGCGAACCAGCGATGGAGCCGAAAATTCCGGATATTCCCATGATCAGCCCGACTGCATAGTGTACTTGCCCTAAAATGATAAAGAGGATGAGTGCTGCGATGTTGCTGCCGAAGTTCAGCAGCTTAGCGTTACCGGCTGCGTGCAAGAAGTCATAGCCTATGAATAGGAACGCAAACATGAGGAATGAGCCTGTGCCCGGTCCGAGAAACCCGTCATAAAAACCAATAAGCGCAAGGACAGCCGCGAAGATGAGCAGCCTTTTTGCCGTCAAGCGCTTAAAGGTCGAGACACTGCCCCAATCCTTTTTTATGATGGTATAAATCGCCACGGCAATCAGCATGACCAGCATAAGCGGCTTGAACAGTGACGGATCGATGATATGGACGGTCCAGGCGCCGAGCAGCGAGCCAATGAACGATAAAGGAAAATACTTCATGACCGATTTCAGTTCAAGATTGCCTGACCGATAGAACATAAGCGTGCTTGTAAATGACCCCATCGTCCCGGCCAATTTATTTGTCGCCACTGCAGCAGCAGGATTCAAGCCTGCAAACAGCAGCGCCGGGATGGTGATCAGCCCTCCCCCTCCCACTACAGAATCAATGAATGCGGCAAGAAATCCGAAAAGAGCGATAATTAAGATTGTGTCCAATTCCAATTGCATGAAGTCATTCCTGCCCTTTCTTTAAAAGATTTTATCAACCTCCTTATCTTAACATAAGGAAAATAGATGCAAGCAGTCCATTCTGAACCTCTGCTGCATGATGCCTGACGATATGCAGCTCACTTCTTCACATAGCATCCATCAATTACTCTTTATGCTTCAAAATACATTGACATTATGCTGATTTCATTCTACTATTTACCTAATTGATATTGATTATCATTATCAAAATTTCGGTGATTCAAACCATAAAGAAGGCGGGTAAATAAAATGAAAAAAGCAATGATTGCATGTATTGGGCTCTTTTTACTTTTGCTGAGTGCATGTGGAACTTCAGAGGAATCCACAGCGGACGGAAGTGAGAAAGAGACAAAAGAGACTTTTACTTACGAATCCGAAACAGGTCCGGTTGAAGTTCCTACCGATCCGCAAAGAGTCGTGGTCTTGGCATCTTATGCTGGTGATGTACTTTCCCTTGGTGTCAATATCGTCGGTGTCGATGAATGGGCCAAGAGCAGCCCTGTGCTTGCCGATGGATTAAAAGATGCTGAAACTGTATCGGAAGACGATGTGGAAAAGATCCTTGAGCTTAAGCCTGATCTGATCATCGCAGCTGATACAACAAAGAATCTGGACAAGTTTAAAGAAATTGCACCTACTGTCACATATACATATAACAAGGTCGATTACCTGACACAGCACGTCGAAATCGGGAAACTGCTGAATAAGGAAGAGGAAGCACAGCAATGGGTGGATGACTTCAAGGAACGTGCCAAGGCTGCAGGCGATGAAATCAAAGCCAAAATCGGGGAAGATGCCACTGTCACTGTAATGGAGAGCTATGACAAAGGGATGGGCGTGCTTGGCGACAGCTGGGGGCGCGGTACGGAAGTCCTTTATCAAGCGATGGGCCTTGCAATGCCTGATAAAGTAAAGGAAATGACTGAAAAAGAGGGATATATGATGATTTCCCCGGAAGTGCTGTCTGATTATGTCGGTGATTATCTTGTCATCAGTGAATACAGCGACCAGGATAATTCCTACCAGGATACAGAACTCTTCAAAGAAATACCTGCTGTCAAGGAAGGTCATGTTTTGACTGCGGATGCAAATGCCTTCCTGTTCAATGATGCATTGACCTTGGATTACCAGCTGGACTTCTTCAAAGAGCAATTCTTGAAGTAAGTGCTGGATGATGGGAAGACGCAGCCGAAAAAGGAGCTTGGATCATCCAAGCTCCTTTTTATTTGCAATGAATCTTGATTCATATGATGTTGCATTGGATTTACTTTTATTCACGATCAATAAATAGCCAATGAAGATGACATGGACGATTGAAACAATGATACTGCCTTCCATTTTATATATGCCGCCTGATAATAATTGATTTCCTTGAAAGGAACTGTTCAAGAGATTTGGATAATCACTCGCCAATGATACACCGCCAAGTACAATCGCTCCAATCGTATTCCAAGTAAAGTGGGCTATTATGGGGGCTGTAATCGTACCTGTATATTCTAAAAGCAATGTAGCAAATATACTCATCGAAACGACATTGAATACTGCGATCATACCTGCTTCAAAAGCTCCGCCGTGCATCACTGTAAATAAGATGGTAGTAAAAACAGCTGCCGCAGCTGCATTATATTTTTGCTTCCATAACTGATATAGATAACCTCTCATCAGCAATTCCTGCATAGCAGCATTCAATAGGGAGGCCAAAATCCAAACCCAGATAAAATCAATATGGCTGTGACCTGTTATATGCAATGTTTTTGTAAGGAATAGGATCGCTGCCACACTCCCCAGCCATAGGATACCTGCTGCCATGCCGATCAGTGAATTTTTAAAGAATCCGTAAGTTATCGGAATCCGTATTTTCCCCTTTTCTATGATAAGAACAAAGAAAACAGAAAATAAAGCAACTACCGCAAAGGGGGAAAACTCCCACCATAATCTCAAGAATGCTGGATTATTCGTTTGTATATCGGGCGTAAAAGAAATGATAATCGCCCATCCGATAAAAAAGATGATCGTTTTCAAACATGTAGTCAGTAACTTTTTCATGACGCTGTCCTCTCTAATCTAGTCCCCAATCAAGATGGATAATAAGAACCCTGCCCCGCTAAAAATGGCTCACTGAAAGTTTAGTGAACTACCATTAAAATTATATAATATTTTCCAGCGTCTTCCTTATAGTATTTCTCTATGGCCCGGATGTCCGGCAGCAGACAAAAAAGCCCAAATCATAAACGATTTGAGCTTGGCACATCATACTTTCGCTTTATCCTTGGCGCGTTCGAAAGTCAGCTGTTCAGGCCTGCTTCTATGATCAGCTTTCGGATCTGCATTCAAGAAGTTCTTCAACAGCTATACAAAACCAATCAATGTCGCAATGTGTTTACTGCTTGTATATTCAGCACTCTCCATTCTGTGAGATACTAAAAAGAAGAGCGCCGGAAAGTCAGGGTCACTGGCCTTCCGGCACTCCTCTTTTTTCCTATATGACTCAGTAAGGATCCGTTTCGCGGCTTTTCTTCACAGCCTCATCTGTTGCTTCGTTGGCTGCTATTGTACCTTGACCCATACCTTGACCGAATTTTGACTGACCTGCTTCACGGCCTGGAACTTGGTTGTCCATTTTTGCTTCCTGGGCTTCTTTCATTACTTTTTCGATACCTTCCTTCACACGGCGGCCATATTCTTCATCGGCTTGTGTGAAGTGATGGATCATCGCATCCTGGATTCGTTTATCGCATATCGCAAGCGCTTCGGAAAGGTTCTTGATCAATTCATCGCGCTCCCAATCTTCGAAGCTCCGGTATGTGTGACCAGCTTGTCCATAATTGTTGGGGCGGTCGATCGGTGCAGACATCGCCGCAGCATTATACGTCGGCTGATGCGGCTTGCGATTCCCTTTACCTTCCTCCTGATATCCCCCGACCATGGATGGCTCATAGTTGATCGATGGATTTTCCCCAGACTCTTTCGGATCACGTGTATCCATTTGACCGCGGTGCTGGTTAGTGCGGACAGGCGCTTTAGGTGCATTGACAGGCAACTGCAGATAGTTCGCCCCTACACGGTAGCGCTGTGTATCCGAATAAGAGAAGGTACGTCCCTGGAGCATTTTATCATCCGAGAAGTCCATCCCATCAACAAGAACACCAGTACCAAAGGCTGCTTGCTCAATTTCCGCATGGTAATCGACTGGATTGCGATTAAGGACCATTTTCCCGACCGGCAGCCATGGGAACTTATCCTCCGGCCATAGTTTAGTATCGTCAAGCGGATCAAAATCCAATTCCGGATGATAACCGTCTTCCATGATCTGCACATATAGTTCCCATTCAGGGTACTCTCCCCGTTCAATTGCCTCGTACAAATCCTGGGTAGCATGGCCGACGGTTTTCGCTTGGATTTTCCTTGCTTCTTCTGTTGTCAGATTGCGAATACCTTGCTTCGGCTCCCAGTGGTACTTGACCAATACAGCTTCACCTTTATCATTTACCCATTTATAGGTGTTTACGCCGGAACCTTGCATATGGCGATAGGTAGCCGGGATACCCCATGGAGAGAATAGGAATGTAATCATATGGGTTGCTTCGGGACTGCGGGATACAAAGTCGAACATGCGGGCTGGATTCGGAACGTTTGAAGCTGGATCTGCTTTGAACGCATGAATCATATCAGGGAATTTCATTGCGTCACGGATAAAGAAGATCTTAAGGTTGTTCCCGACCAGATCCCAGTTTCCATCCTCTGTATACATTTTCACGGCAAAGCCGCGCGGATCCCGATCCGTTTCAGGTGAATCCTTCGCCCCTGCCACTGTGGAGAAGCGGACCATCAAAGGCGTTTTTTTACCGGCACCGGAAAATACTTTTGCGCGCGTATACTTCTCTACCGGTTCATCCCCTACTTTTCCGTATGTTTCAAAATAGCCGAATGCTCCCGTTCCCCGTGCATGTACGACACGCTCTGGTACTTCTTCCCGGTCAAAGTGGGAAATCTTCTCGATGAAATGGTAATTCTCCAGTGTTGCCGGACCGCGATCGCCTATTGTACGGATATTCTGGTTATCCAAGACAGGATGTCCCTGGCGTGTTGTCAAGGTATCGCGTTTTACGTCTTGTTCATTTGAGGAATTCACATCTTTGTTCTCTGCCAAAATAAAAACCTCCTTAAAGTATTCAGTCTTATCTTTCCTGAAAAATGACATTTCAAACTAAAATAAGTATGCCACCTTCAATAATCAATATCATTTCACATTGATTACCATAAAATTGAATTTAGTTTAAATCCTAAGAAAAATTCATGCGAATAATTGACTCCTAATGGAATCCTTCCCTGATGGAACCAATCTTAAGCGTTTTTTACGGATTATTTTTCTTATTTCACCCCTCCCTTCTTCCATAATGGCGACAAATGAGAAATACCCATTCCGCCGCTGGCGGAATGGGTATTTCTCGTATGGAAGCCGAAAGGAGCTTTATTTACTTGAATGCAGAATCGCTCACCAGTACATCCGTATCCTTCAGGACAGTGCTTGCATAGTTCTTTCCCCACTCATACATCGCATCAAGTATCGGCAGCAAGGAAAGGCCTTCTTCGGTCAGGGAATATTCAACTTTTGGCGGGACGACCGGATACACTTCCCTATGTACAATTTTATCGTCCTCCAATTCCCGAAGCTGGGAAACGAGCATGCGCTGCGTAATACCCGGAATCAGTCCCTTCAATTCATTGAAGCGTTTCGTTCCTTCCTTGCCCAAATGCCACATGATCAGCATTTTCCACTTCCCGCCGATGATGGACAGCGTCAGTTCCTTCTCACAATTGAATTTTTGTTTCTCTAAACGACTCATCCGCCATTCCTCCTTACAGTATACTATTCGTCACTATGTAAGAAAAAAGTGCGTACTTACATAGAAAAAGTATAATTCCTATAATGAAAGTTGCAAAGGATAACCTATTTGGTTATACCACTCAACCTAGGAGGGATATCACTTGAACAGATTCACCATACCCCGGGATATTTACTTTGGCGAAGGTGCCTTGAAGGTTCTGGAAAGCATCGAAGGAAACAAAGCCATGCTCGTCATTGGCGGGGGTTCCGTCAGAAAAAGCGGCGTGCTGGACCGTGTCCAGGCCCATCTTGCAAAAGCCGGCATCCAGACAGAAATAACAGAAGGCATCCGGGAGGAACCTACAACTGATAAAATCAATGAAGCATTGGAAGCCTTCCGGGAATTCAATCCTGACTGGATCATCGGTATCGGCGGCGGTTCCGTCATGGATGCAGCCAAAGCGATGTGGGTGTTTTATGAGCACCCTGGATTATCATTTGAAGATGCCGCCAAACCATTCGAATTGCCAGCATTGCGCTCCAAGGCCAAGTTCATCGGTATTCCTACAACAAGCGGCAGCGCATCGGAAATTTCGAACCTTTCTGTCGTGACTGATTCCACAACAAACATCAAATATCCATTGGCCGACTTTGAACTTACGCCGGACATCGCCATCATCGATCCGATTACCATTTTCGACATGCCCAAAAACATCACTGCCTTCACTGGCATGGATGCTGTGACGCATTGCATCGAATCCTATGTTGCCAAGCCAAGAACTGTATTCACGGATTCCCTGGCAATCGAAGGGGCAGAGATTCTCCGTAATCACCTGATTCCATCTTATAATGGCGAGCGCATCTCCCGTGAGCAAGTCCATTATGCTCAAGCAATGGCTGGGATGGCATTCGCCAATGCCGTACTTGGCAATGTCCATAGTATGGCCCATAAAAGCGGTCCCACTTTCGGAATCGCCCATGGATTGGCGAATGCAATCTATTTGCCGTATGTCATCCAATTCAATCGGACTGTCTCCGAGGAAAGATACGCTGCCCTGGCCCGCCGCCTGCAGCTAAGCGGTGATAATGATTCCGAACTGACGGATTCCCTGATCGAATGGATACGTGATCTGAATCGACAAATGGATATTCCATTGAATTTGCGTGACTTCGGCGTCAGCGAAGCGTTATTCAATGCCCACGTGGAGGAGATGGCTGCCAATGCAGTTACAGATCCATGTACCGGAACCAACCCGCGCGAAACTTCAGCAGAACAAATGAAACAGCTGTATATTGCCGCGTTCGAAGGAAAAGACGTAGATTTCTAAACCTAAAATAACACCTGGAGGGATCGATTTCTCCAGGTGTTTCTTGTTACCATTCGCTTTTTACATCCTTCAGATCTTCATATACCTTATCCGGTGCCTGCCCCAATTTCTCGGCTGGTGTTCCTTTACGATCAATCCAAGCTGTATGAAAGCCGAAATTCTTCGCACCGGCAATATCCCAGCCATTCGAGGATAAAAAGAGCAGCTCTTCCCGCTTCACATCCAATCGCTTCAATAAATAAGCATAAGAAGCCGTGGCTGGCTTGTATTGTTTTATTTCATCGACACTGATGATCATATCGAAGTATGCATCAAGCTTCGCATGCCCTAAGAGTGGTTTCAGCATACTATCGGGTCCATTTGAAAAAACAACGAGCTGCCTGTCTTGGAAATACTGCAGTACTTCTTCTGTTTCTTCATAGGGAAGCAGCCGGTTATAGGCATCCATCAATTCCAGGATCAGTTTGTCTGTATAACTGCATCCATGCATCTCCAAGGTATACTGCAGAGCATCTCTTGTTACATTGGTAAAAGGCTCATACTGCCCCATAAGCTGGCGGAGGAAAGCATATTCCAACTGCTTATTTCTCCATGCAGCCGCTATGGCCTCGCCTTTTCCCGGAAAATGCCGATCGCACGCCTCCTGCACACTATGGACATCGAACAGCGTACCGTACACATCGAAAGCAATCGCTTTTATATCAGCCATTGGAAACTCCTTTCTCCTTCTGTTCCTGCTTCTTCTCCGTTTTGTACCGCATGATGAAAGATATCGGAACCATGACAAGCATCAGGATACCGGAAATGACAAACGCCTCATTGATCGTTTGCAGACTTGCCTGCTGTGCAGCCTCCCCTGCCGCCGTCAAATGTGCTCGGCGCACCTCGAAATAGATGCTGAAAAACACGATTCCGAAAGCTGAAAATATTTGACGAAGGACATTGTTCATCGCAGAACCTTGCGAGACAAGATGCTCTGGTATGTCGTTCATACCTGCAGTCGTGGCTGGCATATTACTCAGGCCCAATCCCGCTCCTCTGATCATATTGATGACAAGGATCAGCCAGAAAGGCGTAGATAAATGCAAGTTTCCGATCAGGAAAGTGGATATTGCCAAAATCAACAAACCAGGCGGGACGACCCATCGCGGCCCTTTTTTATCCAATAGCCGGCCTCCCAGTGACATCATGCCCCCGCTCAGCAATGCTGCCGGCAGAAAGAGCAATCCTGTCTGTATCTCACAGAGACCGTAAACATTTTGGATCAGCAGCGGCAATAGGAAAATCCCTGAGAACAGCCCGATGGATGCTGTCGCTGTCACTGCTATCGAAACCGCATATGTTGGATTACGGAAGAGCGATAGCTCCAATAGCGGCTGATCCTTTCGTCGTTCGTAAAAAACAAAAATCGCTATCGCTGTCATACCTGCAGCAATAAGCGCCAAATTAGATGGCGATACAAGCACATCCAATGTCTGCCCGCGTCCCAATGCATACAGAACCAAGCCAATGCCAAGCGTCACGAACACGAAACCGCCTTTATCGAAGCGGCGCTTCGGATCAGGCACAGTCGATTTCAAGTAGCGGCTGGCCATCAATAAACCGAGAAGGCCAAATGGGAGGTTGAAAGCGAACAGAAAAGGCCAGGGGAAGTAAGCAATCAATACACCGCCGACTGTCGGTCCGATGGCAGGAGCCACCATCGCCGCCACACCATATACACCGACAGCAAGACCGCGTTCCTGCTTCGGGAAGGCTTGGAAAATGAGTGCCATCGAAATCGGCATCATCAAACCGCCGCCGATACCTTGGATAAAGCGTGCCGCGATGACGAATGGCAGACTGCCGGAAAAGATCCCAAAGACGGACCCCGCCAGGAAAACGACGAGACCCAGCAAGTAAATCGACTTCTTGCCGAATCGATCTCCCAAGTAACCTGTGACAGGCATGGTCATTCCCATTGCCACCATGAAAATCGTCAGGATCCAGCCCCCACTGACAGCATTGGCATCGAAAGTGGCAATCAGCGATGGCAACGCCGGATTAAGCATACTATTATTCAAAATGACAGTGAATGTCCCGAATAGGACAGCAACAACGACCAACCATTTGGATTCTAGTTTACCCACATGCATGCTCCCTACCGTTCTTTCGCTTTGCCCCGGTTGTCAGCGCTTTCTATTTCACGACCAATACTGGGCATTTCGCTCTTTTTATCACCTCGGTACTCACACTTCCTACCACTAGCTTTTGGAATCCGTTCAAGCCGCGCGTCCCAATGACAACCAAGTCAAACGCATCATTGTTGGCTTTATTGGCAATCATTTTTCCGGCATCGCCTCGTTCGATCGTACGGGTATAAGGGATATTCGCATTCCGAAGCTTCTCTTCATTAGGCTGGATGCGCAGCTCCCCATCACGATGCACATCATCGGGCTTCACCTGCTGCAGAACGATCTCACTATTCTTTATCTCCTGCAAAGCATTGACTACTTCAAGCTGTACAGGATGTGCACTTGCCTGACAGATTTTGATTACTTCCTCTGTCGCTCGGATCGAGTGCTCCGAACCGTCGACGGCCAAAAGAATCTTTTCGTACATAATAGCGCCTCCTCCAAAACCATGATAGTAGCCATTTCCCCTAAAATGATCCGCACAAACGAGAAGACAAAAAAGCTTCGGCACCCGAAATTTCATTGTATGAAATTAACAATAACATTAAATATCCATTTGGAAAAGTATGAGATGATGGAGAAAAGATCGGGGGCTTACATATGATTGCCAAGACTATCAGTTTCATTGTTATATGCCTTTTGATTACCGGAGTGGTTGTCTGGACATTTGCTGCCTTCGATGAGAAGACAGTCATTAAGGATAAGATCGAACGGATAGAAGTATACAAGGCAGAAGCAGCAGAGCCATCAGAAACGATTACCGACAAAGGATACATCGAGGGTTTACTGAAATGCATCAATGAATGTGAGCGCGAGGAAATGAGCCAGGAGGCGTCCTACGCAGCTGCTGATGTGAACCTTATTTTATATGGAGAAAAGGCCGATTATGAAGTCGGCGTTTGGCAGCAGGCAGGGACCGTCAGCTTCGTCTATGATGCCGCTATAATCGATAGCGATTTGGAACCTTTCCCTGTAAAATAGAAAGCCGCCCAACCAAGGGGCGGCATTTTTTATCATTGGTTATCTATTCTCGGTAATTTGCATCCGCTCATTGAACCTCGTCGGATAAGATAAAAAGCCCAGCATGATACTTGTCACGATTGCAGTTGTCAGCAAAAGAAACAGAATGAGCAGCTGGAACATGACTGCCTGGAGCGGATCGGCTCCGGCAATGATCTGCCCGCTCATCATACCAGGCAGCTGAACAAGACCTATCGTTTTTTGGCTCTCGATGGTGGGGATCGTGCTTGCCTTGATGGACGCAAGCAATGATTGCTGGATCGCTTGTTTCGGTGTACCGCCCAGTGATAAAATGAGCTCCATCTCCTCTTTTCTGGATGCCACTTCCGCAGTGAAGCGATTCAGGAACAAAATGCCCAGCACCATCGAGTTCCCTATCACCATCCCGCTTAACGGAATGATATATTGCGCAGTCGGCGGTGTGATCCGCAGCCCCAATAATATCCCTTGTGTCAGTATTTCAATAACAATGAAGGTAAGCACCAGCTTCCAGGTGATGCCTCTGATGGATGCCCCTTTTTTCCTGGCGTTTTGTGTTGCTGCACCGATCATCAGTGCCACCATCAGGAGGATATACATGATATTTTCCGAATCGAAGATGAACTGCAATACATATCCGACTGCAAACAGCTGGATGATGGAACGAATGGTGGCAACGAGTGTATCCTTTTCAAGTCCCAGCCGCAATGTCTTGGACAGAGAAAGCGGGATCAGGACAAATATCAAAGTAAGCAACATGGCTTGTACAGTCATTTTTCCGCCTCCATGACAAAGCTTCTGACAGCTTCATTCCCCGGATCATCCAATAATTCAACGGCCCCCGCTTCGGCAATTCCCCCATCCATCATGACCCAGACTTCATCGGCCACCGACTGTGCCTGCTGAAGGCTATGCGTGATCCAGATGACAGTGGTTCCATGCTCTTTATTGATCCGTTTAATGAGATTCTCGATATCCTGCTTGGAAACTCGGTCCAAAGAAGATGTTATCTCATCCAGCAGCAGGATTTCCGGCTTGTTCAGCAATGTCCGGGCGATGGAGACCTTTTGCTTTTGCCCGCCTGACAAATCCCTGCTGTTTTGATCCAATATATCCCGCTCCAGTCCCACTAACCTGGTGATTTGTTCTGCCATGTCATTTGACAGCCCCTTTCCAGCTAACTGCAGCGGCAATTCCAAATTATCCCGGACACTGCCCTCAAGCATGATTGCCTGCTGGAGGACGACGCCCACATGACGGCGCAGGGCAACCGGATCATACTGTGCAATATCCTTTCCATCGATCAGGATGCTCCCGCTTGTTGGTGACAGCATACCATTGCATAACCGAAAAAGTGATGTCTTTCCAGCACCTGAGGGGCCAATGACTGCTGTAATCCTGCCTTTGGTGAAGCTGCCCGTTACATTGCGGATGATTTCATGCTTATTTATTTCATACGTCACTTTCTGTAAAGTGATGGCGGCTTGCTGGCACATTCTTTTACGTCCCTTCTTTTCCTGATACCTTTCCCCAGTCTAACCGAGTAAAACGCATTAAGGAAGTATGATCATCAGTGAATTTATGTAAGAAAAAACACCTCTGCTTGAGAGGTGCGGGAATTGGAATTAATAGTGCTTCAAAAAATAAACCAATGACTGCAATTCGATTGCCAGATCGATATGATGCACACGGATATTGCTGGGCACTGCGATACGCGCAGGGGTAAAATTCAGGATTCCGGCAATACCGCATTCGACAAGGCGGTCCGTGATTGCTTGGGCAGCATGCGCCGGCACCGTCAGGATAGCTGCGCTTACATTGCCGATATATTTCTCTAAATCATCGATATGGTAGACGGGGACCCCGCCGATATTATGATCCACTTTTCCGGGATCGGTATCGAATGCCATTTCGATTTTTGTATTGTTATTTTTCGTGAAATTATAATGCAGGAATGCTGTACCAAGATTACCGACCCCGATAAGTGCCACTTTCGTGATCTCGTCTTGATCCAGTGTCTTCCGGAAGAAGTTCAGCAAGTACTCTACATTATAGCCATAGCCCTTTTTGCCAAGTGCTCCGAAATAGGAAAAGTCACGGCGGATTGTGGCCGAGTCGACTTTCACCGATTCACTGAGTTCCTTCGAGGAAACCCTTGTTTTGCCTTGCAGATGCAGGCTGTTAAGGAACCGATAATAAAGGGGCAGCCGCTTTGCCGTAGCTTTTGGTATTTTATTTTGATCCATATACATGCTCATTTTTCCTCCTAAAGCCTGCAGCTTCCAAAAGCGAACTTCGTGCAGCCATGCAGCTGGTCAAAAAGGCCTCTCGGACTAGAACAGCATGGTTCTGTTACCTTTTCTGAATATGACCCAGCCCCATTCCGAGTAGACGGTATGATGGGTTGCAGACAGGTTCCCTTCCGGCATCTGCAAGGAGTTACAGATGCTGCCTGCGGCTTCGTCCTTGAATTGTTACGATATGATACTTTCACAAAGTACGATTATAGTTAACACCTTATTCTAACAGATAAGAGAAGGAAAGTCTTGTACAGATTCACAAAGAAGATGAGATTGGGGCATCTTGTCTCCATTTTAACAAATCCATTCACGATGTCCATCCGCATGAAAGCGTATACGCGCAGGAATTCGGCGCTTGCTACTGTTTTGTCACATAGGATACACTGATAGTATGAGGTGAACAAGATGATTTTATTGCAAGCGAACAATATTACAAAACTATTTGGCGCAGATGTCATTTTATCAAATATAAAGCTGGAAGTACAAACACAGGATCGTTTGGCCATCGTCGGTCGCAACGGTGCCGGTAAATCGACATTGCTGAAGATCCTGGCAGGGGAGTTGAGTTATGACGAGGGGAATGTATTCCTGTCAAAAGATGCTACCCTAGGTTATTTGGAACAGCATACAGGCTTGGAGTCCGAAAAGAGCATCTTGGAGGAAATGAAGACCGTCTTTGCTGATTTGATCCAGCAGGAAGAAGAATTACGCCGTCTGGAAGCAAAGATGGGCGACCCCGATCTTATTTCCGATGAAGCGGCTTACCAGCAGCTATTGACGAATTATGATACAAAACAGCAGGCTTTCCGCCTGAATGGAGGCTATCAATACGAAGCGGATATCCGCTCCGTATTGAACGGGCTTAATTTCGGCGATAAAGATCTGTCCACCCCTATCGGTTCCTTGAGCGGCGGACAGAAAACCCGGCTTGCCTTAGGGAAGCTGCTGCTTCAAAAACCGGATGTATTGATACTGGATGAGCCGACCAACCATCTGGACATTTCCACGCTGGACTGGCTGGAAGGTTATTTGAGCAGCTATCAGGGAGCTGTCGTAGTCGTATCGCACGACCGTTATTTCCTCGACAAAACAGTCAATACCGTCATTGAGATAGCCCATAATCACTCTGTCCGTTATAAAGGAAATTACAGCAGCTATCTGGAACAGAAAGCTGCCAATTTTGAACGGGAAATGAAGCAATACGAAAAGCAGCAGGCCGAAATCAAAAAGATGGAGGAATTCGTCCAAAAGAATATTGCCCGTGCTACAACCACCAAACGGGCTCAAAGCAGACGCAAGCAACTGGAAAAAATGGAACGAATCGATCGTCCGCTCCAGGATGCATCATCTGCAAGACTCACATTCGATATCGATCGACGCAGCGGGAATGATGTATTGAAAGTGAAGGACTTAGCTTATCAATACCCGGAGAGTGCCTCCCCTGTCTTCGAGCATGTCACCTTCCATATGAACCGTCAGGATCGCATTGCCCTTACTGGTCCGAACGGAACTGGTAAAACGACATTGCTCAAGACAATCATCGGAAAGCTTCCCGCTAAATCCGGACAAGTAGAGCTGGGTACCGGCGTCAGCATCGGATATTATGATCAGGAACAGACTGAACTCCATTCTTCCAAGACCGTTCTGGCTGAGCTTTGGGATGAATATCCGCTTATGGACGAAAAGGATATCCGGACCATCCTCGGTAATTTCCTATTCACTGGCGATGACGTCCTGAAAGTGGTCAATACATTGAGCGGTGGGGAAAAAGCCCGCCTCGCACTGGCCAAGCTCATGATGCAGAAATCGAATCTGTTAATCATGGATGAACCTACCAACCACTTGGATCTGGATAGCAAGGAAGTATTGGAGAGTGCATTGGCTGATTACCCTGGCACCATCCTCTTTGTCTCCCATGACCGATACTTTATGAACAAAATTGCCACACAGGTGCTGGAACTTGCAGACAAACAGATAGTTTCCTACCTAGGCAACTATGATTATTTCCTTGAGAAGAAGCAGGAGCAGCAGGAAATTGCGGAATTGGAGGCATCTGCTGCAGAAACGAAGCAGTCAGCTGCCAGACAGGAGAATAAATCCACTTATCACCAGGACAAGGCACTCAAGCGGGAAATCCGGAAACGCGAAAGACGCATTGCCGAGCTGGAAGAAAAGATCGCCGAATTGGAGACAGAGATCGAAAGCAATGAGACATTGCTCACAGATCCGGAAATCTTCCAGGATTATCAGAAGGCACAGGAGATCACCGAGAAGAATGAGCAGCTGCAGGCGACTTTAATGGAAGTGATGGAAGAATGGGAAACACTAAGCGAAGAGCACGAAAGTTATGCACAGGACTGAATAGGTTTACATCGTTGATTTAATGGGATATACACAAACTTATACACATTATCCACAGCTATTTCGTGCTGTTTTATCCACTTCTATACCTGATACTAATAGCGGGTTTTAAGAAGTTATACACAATCATTGGCTTATCTGTGAATAAAAAAAGCATCGTTTTCTTGATCGAAAACGATGCTTTTTTTCATAACGGCATGGATGCTCTTGCATTCATGGACATATCAGCAAATTTCCCTCGGTGATACAGGATGGAAGCAGCTGCTCCGATCATAGCCGCATTATCTGTACATAAAGCCAGCGGCGGAATAAGCAGTTCTGCCTGCTTGTCTGCAAATGCTTCTTCCAAAGAAGCTCGCAGCCCTTTATTTGCAGCGACACCACCTGCGACGATGATTTGCTTCGCACCGAACTCTTCGGCCGCGCGAATTGTCTTGCCTACGAGCACATCCACGACGCTTGCCTGGAAGCTCGCAGCTACATCGGCAGGCGGCAATGTTTCTCCTTTTTGTTTGGCATTATGCAGTGTATTGATCACAGCAGATTTCAACCCGGAAAAACTGAAGTCATAGCTTCCCGGCTCCAGCCACGCACGGGGGAAATCAATCGACTGTTCTCCTTCAGCTGCCAGCTTATCAATCCGGGGGCCTCCCGGATAGGGCAGCTGTAATGTTCTGGCCACTTTGTCATATGCCTCTCCAGCTGCGTCATCACGCGTTTCTCCGATAACCTCGAAACTGCCATGCTCCTGCATGAGGACAAGCTCGGTATGACCGCCTGAAACGACTAATGCAAGCAGCGGAAACGCAAACTCCTGCTCCAGTCGATTGGCATAAATATGACCAGCAATATGATGGACACCGATCAAAGGCTTACCAAGGGAAAATGCCAGTGCTTTGGCAGCATTCACCCCGACCAGCAATGCACCGATAAGGCCAGGTCCCTGCGTAACAGCAATGGCGTCCAAATCTTCTTTTTGGATACCTGCCTGCCGGATAGCTTCTTCAATGACGAGCGTTATCTGTTCCACATGATGCCTGGATGCTATTTCCGGTACTACACCGCCAAAGCGCTTATGACTTTCGATTTGGGAAGCAACGATATTCGATCTGATCACCCTTCCCCCTTCAATGACGGCAGCTGCTGTTTCATCACAGCTAGTTTCTATTGCTAAGATAAGTTCTGATGTTTTCATAAATTCACCCACATTACAATCGCATCTTCTTGATTGTCTGTATAATAGTTTTTCCGAATGCCACCCGGCACCAATCCGAATTTCCGATATAAATGCTGCGCCGGTATATTGGATACGCGTACTTCAAGAGACAAACGGTAAGCACCTGCAAAGATTGCCTGCTCCAAGACATGCGCAAACAGCTTCTCACCCAGTTTTTGTCCCCTGTACTCAGGAAGGATCGCGATATTCGTTATTTGTGCCTCATCGATGACAAGCCACATCCCGCAATAACCAGCTATTACACCATCGCTTTCAATGACAAAATAATTTGCAAAGTTATTCTCGGTGATCTCTCGTTCAAAGATGTCCATGGACCATGGTACAGCAAATGATGCTGTCTCGATTGCATAGACAGCCGGCACATCGGCTAATCGCATCGGACGGACCGTTACTTGCGCACTCACTTCTGCTGCTCCTGCTGTTTCAGCCAATTTGATTCCGCCTCCGTCATCCGGACATAGTTCGGTACAATCCGATGCACATCATCCGTTTTCTTTGCAGCCCCGATTTGTGCCAGGACGGAAGGCCGCGCATAATGTACAGCGCCGTCCGGAATAACTGCTTTCTCACCTAACATCTCCGTGATCATACTGCGATACATTTCGATATCCGGACTCAAGAATAGAATTTTCCCTTCTCTTGTCCGCAGTTGTTCGAGCCAATCCGAAAAAAGAGGATTAACTGCTTCCTCAGCCTGCTCAAAAGACGCCTCATTACTGGCGTAAAGGGCTGTATATACCTGCCCCCTGCGTGCATCAAAGAAAGGACAGACATAACCGGGGAATAACTCCCCTTGACTGGCAAGCCCCTCAAGGCTTGAAACACCGATCACATCGATGCCAAGTGCCCATGCCATTGTCTTGGCAGTGGCCATACTGATTCGCACACCTGTATAGGAACCAGGTCCTTGTCCGACGACAATCCGATCCAAGTCGGCTGGTGCCGTTTTTGTTTCTTTCATCAATTGTTCGATTGCCGGAAGCAAACGAACAGAGTGATCCCTGTGACCATGCATGACATGTTCACCCAATGTTACACCATCCTTCACAATCGCTACTCCCAGCAGCTGATTGGATGTATCCATGGCTAATATATTCATTCCATTAACTCCTTACAAAGCTTTTCATAACGTTCACCGATGGGCTTAAGCATGATCGTCCTTCCTTCTCCATCATGCTTGAGCGTAAGCTCCAATCGCTCCTTTGGCAAGTACTCTTCAATGAATTGCGCCCATTCCACAATGGAAACACCTTCACCTGAAAAATATTCTTCAAAACCAATATCTTCCTCACTGTCCTCCAGCCGATATACATCCATATGATATAATGGCAGGCGTCCGTCGTATTCCTTGATAATGGTAAAAGTTGGGCTGTTGATCGTCCGTTTCACACCCAGACCAGCTCCAATCGCTTTTGTCAGTGTCGTCTTACCTGCACCAAGGTCACCTTCCATTGTAATGATGTCTCCTGGCTGCAGCAGTTCAGCAAGCTGCCGGCCGAACGAATTGGTTTCTTCTATTGTATGCATCGTCTTCCTTAAATGGGTCATTACCATCACCTGACTCGCTTTCTTTATTCATCTATTTATCATAGCAAAGTATAGCCTAAAAGCAAAAGCACCAGAAACAAAAAGGCTTTCCTGAATTTATGGAGAATAGTTATACTATCAGCTAATAAAGGAGCATGCATATGGAAGCATTGGAACAGATGTACAGCTACAGCTGGAATGGTGAAATGAAATCCTATTTGGATCAAGTCGATCTGCACAGATACCAACATATATGGATCGGGCGTTTCGGCGGCAGCATTGCACACGGCGCCTATAAGAATGAGGATGCTTGTCTCATCTTTACAGGGAGCGATTGGGAGCTTGCAGCCATCATGGGAGCAGAGCACACTGTCGAAAGCGCTGCCTTCATTGCCGACTCGCTTATCCTTAGACAGAGGAAAATCATTGAAACTCTTGAGGAAGATGTTTCCAGCGCAATCAAAAAGATCGACAGCTTTCTCATGAGTATGTTCAACAGTGTCCGTTTCCGATCGACTGCCGCCAAGGTGAATGGGAATAGCTCTTGTTTGATTGCCGTGCGAAAAGCAGGCTATTTGTATTGGCTGTCCATCGGCGAGAATGCACTTTTTCATTTGTCATCCATCTCGGATCATTCGAGCTCCATCCAGTTGAATCAGCAAAACCGTTCCAGTCGAATCGGCGCTGACAATACCTTCGATCAAGATGTACCTGCCTATAATATGGGCATAATACCTCTCGCAGACGGAAGCAATCATATCTTATTGTCTACAATAGGTTTGCAATGCTTCCCAGTTTCCCCATATAAAAATGCATCCCGTTTGCAACGTGCTTTTAATAAGAGCGAGAGCGCACCACATTTCCTGCAGACATTGCTAAGAAATGCCCAAGCTGCAGGTGCGGCGGAAAGCATTACACTGATGTGCTGGGAAATACACATATAAAAAAAGCTTTAGGATTAACTCCTAAAGCTTTTGAATGATCTTATGTA
>NZ_NQFP01000044.1:0-48798 GCF_002271665.1 Terribacillus sp. 7520-G
GATTTTTTATAACGTTTTAGCGACCTTATGTATCTTACAACATCTTTCGCTGTCTGTCAACCACTTTCGTGATTTTTTTCGTGCCGTTCGTCGACGGCTTAATAAATTTATCACGGATTTAAAAACACGTCAACACTTTTCTAGAAAGTTTTTGTTTTTTCTTTTTCTATTTCCCCAAGATATCCGTGTCCTCCGTCTTTTTCAGCTTTCCTCCACATTTACCGCACCCATATTTGCACGTATTGACTGTCTTTTTACGCTTATATATATGCCCGCATTTCGTGCATTCATAAGTTAGCAGCTGCTGTTCTTTGACAGACGGAAGCACATTGCAGAATCGCGGTGATTTGGTCCGGTGCAGGAGCTCCCGAAATTCCGGATCGCGATGGCCATACCCCTTGCCTTCGATATGCAAATGATAATGACATAGTTCATGCTTGATGATTCCAATCGTTTCTTCCTGTCCAAGCTCATCCAAATACTTAGGATTGATCTCAATGATCCTTTTCCCGGGCAGGTATCTGCCTCCAGTCGTCCTGAGACGATTATTATACCTTGCAGTATCTACAAATGGCTTTTGAAACCACATAATTGAAATTTCTTCAACTATCTGCTGCAGATTATGCATCGTTATTTCTTTCATTACATAGGCACCTCCTGTTTCTCTCATGCATATAATGCTGCAGACATTCATTTTTCCCGACATCCAAGGGCTGCAGGAGGTAAGAAGAATGCCTAATTGGTTGAAAAATCAACTATCACAAGCTTTTCTCACAAAAAACGTTAACCAATTGAAGGTGTTGAATCAATGCTGGTTCTTCTATAAGCGGAAACAGCATTCCAACGGCGGCTAAAACCCCTGTCCCAAACGGGACAGGGGTTTGTCACTGCTGTTGTCACTTCACCATTGTAAGGGCTATTCGCTGTTTGTCAATGTCCACTTTATCCACCCAGACAGTGACAACATCCCCTACCGAAGCAATATCCATCGGATGTTTTACGTATCTATCCGACATTTTGGAAATATGGACGAGTCCATCCTGTTTGACTCCTATGTCGACGAACACACCGAAATCCACTACGTTCCGGACCGTTCCCTGGAGCTCCATTCCTTCCTTGAGATCTTCCATTGCCAATACATCTTGTTTCAATAATGGCTGAGCCAAATCATCACGCGGGTCTCTCCCCGGCTGATTCAGCGCCTGTATGATGTCCTGGAGCGTTAATCCACCAATACCTAACTCTGCAGCAACTTGGTCGATGTCAAGCTCCGCCAGCTTCTCCCGCAGCTGCGCGCTCCCTATATCCGCCACAGTTGCACCAAGCCGCTCCAGAAGCTGTTTTGTAGCTGTATAGCTCTCTGGATGGATCGGCGTCCTATCAAGCGGCTCCTCACCGTCCAAGACACGCAGGAAGCCGATACTCTGTTCATAAGTCTTGTTTCCAAGCCTGGGAATGGCTTTCAGCTGCTTGCGCGAGGTGAATTTACCGATCTCATTCCGCTGCTTCACGACATTTGCTGCTACCGTCTTACTAAATCCCGATACATACTGCAGCAAAGATTCGGAAGCTGTATTCACATTGACCCCGACTTGGTTCACTACAGTCTCCACGACAAACCCCAAGGAATCATTGAGTTTTTTTTGGCTGACATCATGCTGATATTGTCCGACGCCAATCGATTTCGGATCGATCTTGACCAACTCTGCCAAAGGATCCTGTATTCTGCGGCCGATGGAAATAGCACTGCGTTCCTCCACTTGCAGATCTGGAAATTCCTTTCTTGCCAATTCCGATGCTGAATACACACTCGCGCCAGCTTCGTTTACGATTATATAAGCGACACTGCTTCCGGATTGACGAATCACATCCGCAATGAATTGCTCCGTTTCCCTTGATGCAGTTCCATTTCCAATGGCAATCAGTTCGACATTGTACTTTTCAAGCAACGCATCGACGATTCTTTTGGCTCCTTTGACATCGTTGCGTGGCGCTGTAGGATAAATCACATTCTTTTCCAGCAGCTTCCCTGTCTCATCGATAACCGCCAGCTTACATCCTGTACGGAACGCCGGGTCCACTCCCAATACGACGCGGCCCTTCAATGGCGGCTGAAGCAAGAGATTTTTCAGGTTCTCCGAGAAAATTTTAATCGCTTGTTCCTCTGCCTTCTCCGACAGCATGGAACGAATTTCCCGTTCCACCGATGGCTGGATGAGACGCTTATAGCTATCCTCGATCACTGCCTCCAATGCTGCAGCTACTTCAGCAGATGCCCCTTGTCTGATGATTTTACGTTTAAGATAAGCTAGGATGACATCCACAGGCGGCTCGATCGTAACACGCAATATCCCTTCCTTCTCACCTCGGTTGACAGCCAAGGTCCGATGGGAAGCCATTTGCCGGATCGGCTCCTGATACGCATAGTACATTTCGTATACGCCTTTGTCATCGTCTTCCGCCTTTTTGACTTTGGTCAAAAGAACACCTTGCTTCTCTGTCTTATCTCTAATATAATCCCGAAAAGCCGGTTGCTCACTGATCCATTCCGCTACTATGTCCCCGGCACCTTGCAGCACTTCCGCCTCGGAATGCAGCTCTTTTTCAGGATCCAGATAGTTTTGCGCTTCTTTTTCCGGATCTCGGATGGTTTGTTCATAAAGTCCTTTTGCAAGGGGCTCCAATCCTTTTTCCTTCGCAATCGTTGCCTTTGTCCTCCGCTTTTGCTTGTATGGACGATATAAATCCTCTATGCGCTGCAGCTGCATGGCAGCCAGAATGTCGCGCTTGAGCTCCTCTGTCAGTTTTCCTTGCTCCTCGATCAAACGGATCACTTCCGTTTTCCTTTGGTGAAGCTGCTGTGCATATTCCCACTTATCCTGAATCGCCTTGATTTCAACTTCATCCAGAGCTCCAGTCTGCTCTTTCCGGTAACGGGCAATAAACGGTACGGTATTTCCCTCTCCCAGCAGGTGGATGACCTGTCTGATGGATGATTGTTTGATGGATGTTTCTTTTTCGACCCATTGTATGAGCCTGTCTTGAATCGATGGTTCCAATTTTGTTCCTCCTGACTGCTGCTATCCTCATTGTATCAGAATTGCTGGGCAGATAAAAAAAGGATCGGCACCTGCGCGAGGTACCAATCCTATTCTGTGTATTTCATGGCAATCAATGTTATATCATCTTCATGCGGCTTTTGTTTGGTGAGAGCGAACATATCCCTTATTTTCCGAACATCCTTTTCCTTGAAAAGTTCCTGCGTAAGCTCGTTATCGGAAACACCATCAGAAAACATAACGAATATCATATCATCTTGCAGGATTCCCCGTGAAATCTTATATTTCCTCGGATACCCGGCAAGAAACCCTTGGCTCGGTATACATCGCTCTTTTTTACCACTTGTGATTGTCATGATCCCGATATTGCCAATGGAAGTGAAGGAATAAGTGCTTGTCCGATAATCCACCTTCAAGATACCCAGCACGACTCCGCGTTTACCGACCAATACCTCGTTCGATCTTCTGATCAGCTCATCGATTCCGCTATGCACATGGGCACGGATCACATCTATCACTACCTGTGATGACTCTTTGGCAAATTCCCCGCTTCCAAGTCCATCAGCCAGCACACAGATGAATTCATGTTCCGATTCATGGTAGAAATAACTATCTCCGCAATAATAATTGCCTTTTTTAGGCTCCTGAAACGCCGACACATCCATATGGAGATAGAAATCACTCAAAGCTGTCCGCACCTTCGGCTTGCAGGGCCTCCCGCAGTTTACGCAAAGCTCTGCGCTGCAGACGCGATACATGCATCTGAGAAATACCGAGTCTTTCCCCTGTATCTTTTTGGCTCATATTCTCGAAGTATGTGCAGCGAAGTATCTCCTGCTCCCGCTCACTGAGAATTGGAAGCACCTTTTCCAGCAGCATTCTGCGGTCTATGTCTTCGTAGCCATTATCCGTCGAGCCTACCAAATCGAGGATAGCCACCGTGCTGCCATCCGAGTCAGCCTCAATCTTTCTGTCGACAGACAATGCCTTATAGCTTTTGCCCATTTCCATCGTTTCCAAAATGTCTTCCTCGGACACTTCCAGATAAGCAGCGATTTCAGCCACGGTCGGGGATTTTTGATTTTCTGTCGTCAGTTCATCGATTGCCTTGCGTATTTTCGGACCCAGCTCTTTGATCCGCCGCGGTACATGGACACTCCATGTCTTATCACGAATGAAGCGTTTGATTTCCCCGATGATTGTCGGGATGGCAAATGATTCAAAGGATTTGCCGAAATCAGGATTATATCTCCTGATTGCTGCAAGCAGGCCCAGCATGCCGACCTGGACCAAATCTTCATGGATGGAGCTGTTCTTGGAATATTTCCTTGCTATGGATACGACGAGGTCTTTGTATGTGAGTACGATTTTTTCTTGGATTTCTTCATCTGTGGGATGCTTTTGCAGATGATCTATCCATTTATAAACCTCATCCTCACGGTTATTGTGTGGTTGAGATTTGGTCGTCATCTAGCCCCACCTCATTTTCATGAAGGTATTTCGTCATGAGGACGATCACTCCAGAATCGCTGTTGATTTCCACTTTGTCCATCAACGCATCTATCAGGAATAAACCAAAACCGCCCTCCCTCAGCTGTTCGATGGGTTCTGCTGCCTCATACGGGCCAATATTCCTTTTTACTTGATCCAAGTTGAAGCTGTCGCCATGATCGGCGACCATCACTTCGAGACGATTTTCATATACGCCGAAACCGATCGTAACTTCGCCATCTTCATCCTTTTCATATGCATGGTTAACCGTGTTCGTCACCGCCTCTGAAATTGCAACCTTCAAATCCTCGATATCCTCATAGGAAAAACCCATCCGGTTTGCAACACCTGAAGCAGTCAAGCGAATCACACCAACGTATTCTGGTTTAGCCGGTACTTTGATCTCGATAAAATCGAAAGATTCCATAATTAATAGCCACCTCGTACTGTTTTGTCAACATCGATCACATCGATCAAACCTGTAATCTCGAACAAACGGTATACACGATCCTGCAGCTGTACGAGCTTCAATTCACTGTTGTTTTCTTTCGTCGATTTCAATCCGCTAACGAATACGCCCAATCCGGTACTGTCCATATAATTCACCTGCTCCAGATTGACTTCGACTTTATTCCCCTCTTTACTCGTCAGGGATAAAAGTGTTTCTTTCAATTTAGGAGCTGTATAGGCATCTATTTCACCAGCTAAAAGAACAATTGATTTCCCTGCTTGTTCTTGTACGTCAACAGTTAAGTTCATCATGTACCTCCTAAGGGCTAGTTACCATCCTATGTAATACCCGTGTCTTCTCGATTCAAACATCTTTTTTGATAATTATTAAGGTGAAGTCATCCCGCAGATGAAAATCCTGCAGTTTTTCGAAATGTTTATATACGTTTTCCACCAATTCCTGTGCTGGGAGATGGGAAAAACTCTTGATGACCTCCAGCACTTCCTCACTCTCGATGAAACGATCTCCCTGACGGCATTCGGTAACGCCGTCCGTCAGCAGGATGATCATATCCCCTGCATGGATTTCCCTTTCATATTGGCGGTATTGGGCCGTATCCGTAACACCGAGGACGACCCCTTTCGCCCTGATCTCTTCGAATGCATCCTCGGCAGCATGATAATAAAAACCAGGTTCATGCCCTGCTGATGAGTAAGTGATCGTGCTGGCCTCCGGATTGAAAAGAGCATAAAACATCGTGATGAACATGCTGGGATCGACATTGCGCTCCACAACCCGATTAAGGCTTTCAAGAATCTCACTCGGTTTTTTATGCTCGGACGGAAAACTTTCCATCGCATATTTGATCATGGACATACATAATGCCGCTGGGATACCTTTACCGATCACATCAGCCACTGTGATACCTACAGTACCATCTTCATGATGAATGAAGTGATGGTAATCACCATTCATCTGATTCGCAGGTACGCTGACAACACCGATATCAAAGCCTTCCACATCAGGCTTTTCAGTCGACAGCAACGTATTCTGCATCCGAGCAGCCACGGAGATCTCCGATTTGATCTCGAGCTGCTCTTCCCTCAGATCCTGGAATTCCTGAAGCGCCAAACCGTAGGAAATCATCACCTCCAATAGGAAGCTCATCGAGTGCTGTATATTCTCTGGAAGATCCGGATAGATATCTTCCAGCGCATTGATATGCGTGTTGATGATCTCCTCCAGCGATATATTGTGCTGGATGGAGCGTTTACTTATCTGCTCCGCCTCATATAGGGCAGACTCATCCTGTGTATCGATGTATTGCTTGAGCAGTTCCCGATAGTGGGACAGATCTAGCTTAAGCGCATCCACCTGGCATCATCCTCCTCTAACGGACCCATTTCACGACGCGGATTTCCGTCCCTTCGCCTATCTTTGAAGTAATATCAAATTCATCCATCAGGCGTTTTACACCAGGAAGACCTGCGCCCAGACCTCCGGATGTGGAAAAACCATCCTCCATTACCTGACTGATATCTTTAATACCTGGACCTGTATCGATTGCGACGATGCAAATCCCGCGCGAACCGACATTCTCCACTTCATCAAAGCAGATTTTTCCGCTTCCGGCATAAAGATAGATATTACGTGCAAGCTCCGAAATAGCAGTTGCGATACGAGCTTGATCGACGATCCCAAAGCCCAGCTTTTTCGAAAAGTCGCGGCCGAATTGTCTTGCACCGACAATGTCCCATTCTTTCTGTATATTCACACAGGTTCTGAAGTCCATTTTCACTCCTCCAGTTCCTGGCGCAATTTGATCAATCCTTGTTCTAAATCTAATGCTGTCGTTACCTCATTCAAATGAATGCCCAAATCGATAAGTGTCACGGCCACAGCTGGCTGGATTCCGGTCAGGACGACCTTTGCCCCCATCAAGTCGGACATTGTCACTACATCGCCCAATACTTTGGCGATGAAGGAGTCGATGATGTCGACGGAAGTCAAGTCGATGACCACTCCTGTCGCCCCGCTCTGATGGATTTTATTGAGCAAGTCTTCCTGGAATTGAATCGCAGTCTGGTCATCCAGATCGATCTGGATACTGATCAGCAAATAGTTATGCAGCTTCAATATTGGGATTCTCACGGTTGTTCACTCCTATCAAGCGAATCGATCAGCTCTTCAATCGTCTGTTCTTCGCTGTTTGTTTGTACGATCATTTTGTTCGTCATTTCAAGAGCGGTAGTGAATCCCTTGCGAAGGGAGCTCTTCGTCGGGAACTTACTGAGATCTATCCCCAGATTCACAATCGTCTGGGCAATCTCCGGTCTGATACCGACAAGGATGCAAGTGGACCCGATCAGCCTCACTGCTTCTGCAGCCTGGATGATATGATGTGCGACCATGGTATCCACAACCGGTACACCAGTAATATCAATCAGCACTACCTCTGCATGATGCTTGATTACGCCATCGAGTAAATTCTCCATGATGAATTTGGCCCGCTCCGTATCAATGGTTCCAATCAGCGGCATGACTGTGATATTATCCATGACCGGGATCAAAGGTGCAGATAATTCCTGCAATGCGACACGCTGAAGGGATACTGTATTTTCCCAGTTGCCGGAATATTCATTCACCAGCTGGTTGATGAACGGATTCACAAGCTCATCCACATGCCTTAACACTTTCGACACAGGGACATCCAACTCTTCGTGATCGACAAGGAACTCCACTGCGACGCGTTTGAAAAGCTGCAGGCCATCCGTCAGATAGCTGAGCGGCCAGCCCAGATTGATGACTCGTTCTGTAAAGCTGTCCAGATCGGAAGTCAAGCTCTCCTTCTCGACACTGCCGAAAATGATATCGACGAATTCCCGGTTCGTGTTTTCGAAAAGATCCTGCGAAATAGTGGAAATCACGACATTTTTCTGTTTCTCTGCGACTTCCTCAAGCCACATATGAATCAGATTGTCACTGTTTTCAACCAGAATCTCCTTCAGATTTTTTGCCATCATGAAACCCCCGTATTGTAACGTTCACCTTGTAAAAAGCCGTTTTTGCAGTCATATGCTCAAGGCCACTTTATCTACTTATTAATCTAACACCAATACGCCCACCTTGCCAATAAGGCGGCTGCTTTTTAGTATATACCATAATCCAACAGGACTGAAATCAAAACAAAAAAGCCCTTACGTCACCGTAAGGGCTGGTCCGTTCCTAGAACTCTGTAAGGCCTAGGCTTATTTCAAGTGCTCGATTGATATTTCCCATCATCTGTGGGTCAAGCTGGGTGATCTTATCCGTCAGCCGCTGCTTGTCGATTGTTCGGATCTGTTCCAGAAGAATGACGGAATCCCGCTCAAATCCATACTTCTTGGCATCGATCTCCACATGGGTCGGCAGCTTGGCTTTTTGGATCTGTGCCGTTATTGCCGCTATGATGACGGTCGGACTGAATCGGTTGCCGATATCATTCTGCAGGACCAACACCGGGCGTACGCCCCCCTGTTCTGATCCCACTACCGGGGACAGGTCGGCGAAATAGACTTCGCCTCTTTTAACGATCAAGGGCCTACACCCCGCTTACAAGGCGCTCTAACGTTACTTCTGCCTCCTCTTCAGCTTGGAAAGCTTCTGAAGCGATATTAAGATTGATACGTGCCATCTCCATGTAACCCTTCTGCATGGTCTCACGGATATTCTTTCTTTCCTGCACGTATGACTTCGTTGCTTGATAGAAGAAATGATCGAGACTATTGTTATTATTCTGCATCAAACCATCCACCTCATTCAGGAGTTTCTTAGGCAGCTTTACAACGATTTCTTGTAAGCCTTCGGACACAACCATACACCTCCACCAATTCACTCGGGTCGATTCTGTAAAAATCCATTTTCATCATACCATCCGAGCATTGTGTTTGCAAAGGACCCTCCGGAACTTTTTGATAAAAAAAGCCTTTTTCAAACAAAAAGCTTGGGAGAAAGGCTGGCTTCCTGCCGAAAATTACAAGCTTTCGCCGGGAGAAAGCGCATTGGTGACTTCGACAATCTCACCAGAGCGTTTATAAACGCGAGGCATCCGGGCGGCGATGAGGCAAGGAACCTCATAATTTATGGTATCGACCCAGTCTGCCACTTCATCCATGCTGATAAATGCATCCTGCTGCGGACCGATGAGAACGACCTCTGTACCGTTCGGATAGGCTTTATCAAGCCTCACCATGCATTGATCCATGCAAACCCTGCCGACAACAGGCATTCGTTTGCCATCTACAAGTACTTCGAAGCCCTGCATCTTGCGGATCCAGCCATCAGCATAGCCGATCGGCAGTGTCCCGATCCATTCGGGTTTATTTGTTTCATAGGTTGCACCGTAACTTACCGCTTCATGCGCTTCAAGCTGCTTCACATGCACAAGTCTGCTGTGCAGGGAAAACGCTTGGCGGAGATTGATCGGATGTTCCTCTTTGACGACCTTTGACGGATATAGTCCGTACATGCCGATTCCAAAACGGACAAAATCCGACTCATCCGCAGCGAAGCGCATACTGGCTGCGCTATTGTCCGTATGCACGATGATTGGGTGCTGCCACTCTTCCCGCAGCGATTGGAACAGCTTATCAAACTTACTCCGCTGTCCTTCAAAGTAAGCTAAATCCGCATCGTCAGCTGTTGCAAAATGCGTATAGACACCTTCAAGGTGAAGGGATGGGACATCGAGCAGCGGCAAGACCTCCCGTACTTCCTCCTCCGTCCGAAAACCTAATCTTCCCATTCCGGTATCCAGCTTCATATGCAGCTGCAGCGGCTTGCGGAATTGCTGTGCACGTACGGTCTCCAGCCAATCCTTGCGGTAGAAAGTCAGTGAGATATCATGATCTGCAGCTATTGCCGCATCCTCCGGCCTAGTCGCCCCAAGCACAAGGATGGCTGCATGAATGCCATTTTTGCGCAGATGGATTGCCTCATCCAAAAAGGCGACAGCCAGGGCTTGGGCCCCGGCATCCAGTGCCGTCTGCGCGACTTGGACATACCCATGTCCGTATGCATTAGCTTTGACAACTGCATAAATCCCTTTGTCTTCTCCGATATGTGCTGCCAGTTGCTTTATATTATATTCAACATGATCGAGATTTATTTCCACCCAGGAATCCCGATAAAATTGGTCATTCCGCATATGTATTCATCTCCTAGATTTTTTACCTTTGCTTATTATAACAGGAAAACAAAAAAGCAGACTCGGTTCGTCTGCTTCGAATCATCATTTCATGGCCTGGCCGTTTATGGATGCAGCCACTTCCTGTATTTCTTCCCGGGTCAATTCCTCGCTGGCCAGCATATAATCCACACCATCATGTGTCCATGTCAGACTGGAAGATGTAATGGCTCCCACAGTGAAACCAAGGCTGAATGGTTCTCCGCTGGCAGGTGTGGCAGCAGCCGGCGCGGTTTCCGAAACGTCCGCACGCTCCTGAATCAAAGTGAAACTCTTTTCTCCTTCATACGTCAGGATGACGCGTTCCTTCCCATCCACACTTACTTCCTTCTCCTCGGCAAGCGTCGCACCGACTGTTTCAGTAGGATACAGCACAGTCAGCCCTTGTTGTTCCGTTGGCACGGCCGAAGCAGGCACGCCGGATAAGGAACCGGTCAGGTTATTTTCCAGTTCAAAATCCTTGTCTGTGAACTTCGGATCCAGTTTGAAGGCAGAGAACGCCACTTCAACCATTGGTTTCTTATCTTTATCCAGCACTTTCACAAGCTCGGGTGTATACGTCTTTTTATTGAAATAGATCTCTTGATAAGGCAGTGTCGTATTGTTTTGATATGTCGTTTTCGTCTGGAAAACATAATGCTCCTCCGTTGTCTCGAAAGAAGCATCATCATCCTTCAGGACATCCTGGACCAGCGACTGGTACAAATAAGGCTGACTGCTGTTATAAGGCCATTCGCTTTGGAATTTGAAGCTTTTCTTCAAAGCGGGGGTGAGCACGAATACACCATCCTTATTTCGCAGGATCACCTGACTGCCTTGCTCGTCAGCATCGTTTTTCAATAAAACGCGGTAATGGTCGTCTTTTTGGTACCATATATCGATTCCGTAGGCCTGCTGTTCTTCTCCTGTGTTCAGCTTCATAGTGGCTTCGGCCTTGTAGCCTTGCAGCTCAGCAGATGTCTCTTCCAGATTTTGGACCACTTCCTCCCGGGAAGCATCGCCGCAGCCGGCTAGTAAGAATAAAAAGGCAGCAAAGACAATCAAACCAGCAAATCTTTTCATGGTCACACTCCTTTGTCAGCTATAAAGCGAACAAAGAGAACATGCCACCCTCAATCGGAAATGTCACGAAAGACCTTGGCCAGTCCTTTCATGAGATCAGTTGCCAGCAGATCCTGCTGCGAATGCATATCGCCGACCAGTACATCCGCCGCTTTGCCATGGACATAGACTCCGTTTGCGATTGCCTCCATCAGATCATCATGCTGCATCAGCATGGCCAGCAGGATACCAGAAAGTACATCCCCGCTTCCGCCTTTCCCAAGACCAGGGTTTCCTGTCGTATTGACCACCTGGCTGCCATCAGGGGCAGTAATGATCGTATACGTCCCTTTCAGCACGAGATGTACCTGATGTACAATCGCAAATTTCCTCGCGAGCTCAAACGGGCGCTCCAGGAGCTCTGGAACCTTCATATCCAAGAGCATCGCCATTTCTCCAGGATGCGGCGTCAATATCGTCGGAGCTTGCCTATTCCGCAGGATCTCCAGGTCGGATTTGATATGATGAAGGCCATCTGCATCCACCAGGACAGGAACCTCAGCCTGCTCCAGCACCCGCCTGGTCAAGGCTGCTGTCGCTTCGCTCCTTCCCATGCCCATGCCGACGGCGATCCCATCATATGCACTCACATCAAGTGTTTCCGTATCGACTATCACGCCATTTTCTCCTTCCAACACAGTGAATGTCGCTTCAGCCAAGTGAGCTGAGACAGATGGAATGACTTGGCGTAATGTACCGACGGTAAGAAGACCCGCTCCCGCTCTTAAAGCAGCCATGCTGGACATCGTAACCGATCCCGGCATCTCCATTCCTCCTCCGATGAGGAATCCTTTGCCATGGGTCCCCTTGTGTGAGAAAGGCTGCCGGATGGGGAATGACCGCTTCACGTCCTGTACTGTCCATATTCTGGCACCAGCTTGTCTGCCTAAATAAGCAGCTGGCAGACCGATGGATACGGTATCCCATATCCCGTAATAGGCTGCTGTCTTCTGGATGAATGCACTTGGCTTTGGCGCTTCGATGACGAAGGTATAATCCGCCCGGACCGCCTCATCGAATCCCGAGGCATCATCCGCAGGTACACCGGAAGGCAAATCAATCGCAATGACAAGTGCAGCCGAATCGTTGACAGCCTGTACCGTTTCCGTATAGGGACTTTTCAGCTCCCCCCGGATACCCAGGCCGAGCATTGCATCGACGATGACATCCGCTTTTTCCAAAGCCAGCCGGAATGTATCTGCTTCAACGTCCATCACTTCACCGCCAAGACGGTCATAGACTTGCTGATGCACGGCTGCGTCAGCTGTCAAATTTCGCCCGACCTGCACGGCAGCCGCATCATATCCTTCATTCAGCAGTGTTCTGGCTACCACATATCCATCGCCGCCATTATTTCCAGAGCCACAGAGGACAAGTATCCGGTCCGTGGTTCCGATCAGCGGTTTCATCCGTTCAGCGATGGCCCGGCCAGCAGATTCCATCAGGATGCTGCCGTTTATTCCGATATCCTCCATCGCATGACGATCCACTTCGTACATTTCCTTTGCGGTGACAATATACACGCTGTTCCCTCCTACCCGCACTACAATCTATGAGACATGCTTGAAAAATATGCAGACAAGTCTATTCACCCTGTGTGATGATGACTTGCGCTGCGGCATATGCATCCGAATGTGTAATCGACAAGAATACCAGTTCCCCCTCTGTCTGGTCGGCAGATGTCAGCACTGGCGCCCCAGCCTCATTGGGTAAAATTTCGATATCATGGAGCCCCAGTTTTCCCAATCCGGTTCCTCTGGCTTTCGCATAAGCTTCCTTGGCAGCAAAACGTCCAGCTGCGAATTCCACCTTGCGTTTATCGGATGTCAGTGATTCATAGTGCGTTTTTTCTGATTTTGTCAGGATCCTGTCCAGGATACGTTCATTATGCCCTATCGCTTTTTTGATTCGTGCTAATTCTGTAATATCTAAACCAATACCCTTTATCACGGGTGCACAACCTACCTTCCAGCTGAATTTCCCTACCAAGTATTGTACCCTATATGTATAAAAGCAGGGAGGAAAGTTATAGGATGTAAACAAAGCAAATTTCCATGCTTTGCGCTATGCTGATCAACAGAAGGTATGAAGGAGGAATTCGATTGTTCCGCAGGACCGAAAGCTTTAAAGAATATTTATATGCTTATCCTGTTATCAGCTTTATCGTGGCAGCCAATCTGCTGCTTTGGCTCATAACCGGACTGTTTCAGACGCCAGTCGGGAACAGCCTGTATCAATTAGGAGCAGGCGTAAATCTATTTATCTCGGGCGGGGAATACTGGCGTCTCGTCACTCCGATTTTCCTGCACGCCCCCGGCAGCATCTCGCACGTGCTTTTCAACTGTTTTTCCCTGGTGATCTTCGGACCTGCCCTTGAGCAAATGCTGGGAAAGCTGAAATTCAGCTTGTTTTACCTGCTTACGGGAATCATCGGTAATACCGTTACGTATATACTGGATCCTTATAGCTTCGTGAGTCATATCGGTGCCTCCGGTGCAATCTATGGATTGTTCGGAAGTTATCTGTTCATGGTTTATTTCCGCAAGCATTTGATCGATCCAGGAAATGCACAATTGATACTCATCATTTTTATTGTCGGTATCATCATGTCCCTATTTTCCGCAAATATAAACCTCACCGCCCATCTGGCGGGAGCTGCGGCGGGATTTGTACTGGCACCGCTCTTCCTTGTCAAAGCACAGCCATTCTCGATCTACCGGAACAAACGCCCCCGCCAGGGTGATGACGAGGCGGGATTTGATCCAGACCGCTGGAAAAAGCGTCCGTATGGCAGACGTACCAATAAAAAGCTGATCCTCTGGATTGTCATTGCAGTCTTGGTGCTGATCGGAATTTACGACTATATGAATTGAACCGCACATTTACTGTGCGGTTCTTTTTGGGCTTCGGAAGGAATACCAATCATAGGCCTCATCTGCATCCTTCTCATCCAAATGCTTTACTTTAAAGCTGCTTCCTGCAGCACCTCCCGATGCGACTGCTATCTTCAAAGTCCCAAGCTGCTTCTTTGATTGGAAGTAATGCTGGGATTCATGGAAGGACTGCACCTTTTTGCGATGCGAATGAACAGTGACACGTGTCAGTTCACGATAACGCATGGTCAGCATACCCTGCGTCCATGATACTCCTGCATCCCGATGGTCCAAGACACCGAATAGGATGGACAGCACTACGAGCGGAAGAGCAAATAGCCCATATCCGCCGAAGAAATAAATGAGCACACCCGTGATAAGAATGGATATTGCTGCCGGCAGGAATAGATACCTCATCAAAGCCCGCTTCGGCGGTTTCCGATAAGCGGTCCCGACTACATATTCAGGCAGCATGGCATCCAAAAAATCACGAAGCTCTTTTCGTCTAAGCAGCGGGAATAAAACAGTGGAAACACTCTTTTGATCCTTACCAGCTTCCCCACCTGCTATTTCCACACTGACCGCCAGCAGCCCGAATGGCTGACGGAATATATTCTCTTCCACTTTCAGTGCCTGTATCCTGTGCAATGGGATGGTCATTTCCTTTCGTTCCAAAAGCCCTCTTTGGATGAAAAGCTCATTCCCTTGTTTCGTTATTTCAAAGGAACAGTATTTCAGTATGGTACCGACCATCGCCACCATCCAAGTGACTGCCAAACTGCCGGCCGCAAAAAGGATGGACAAAAGCAGACTTTGCTTCAGCAGCCAGTGATAGAAGAAAGAATAGATGTTGATATCCATGACATTGTCAGCTTGCTGTGTGATTGCAAATAGAAAACCAAAGATGATCCCTGTACCGCCCGATGTGGCAGCAGCTGCCAACAAACGCCGGAAACTGAGCCGGCAGCTCACTCTATGCTCTGAAAGCTGTGTATCCTCTGCATTTTCAAGCACAGTATCTTGCTCTTTTCTTTTGACGAATTGCTGGATTGCTGCTGCATCCGATTTGGAAAGAGCCGGGATCACTCCCTCGGCTTCTTTCCCCCCGCCTGCTGTCTGTACTTCCAGCTTCACCAAACCAAATAATCTGTGAAAGATATTGGCACTTGTATTCACAGAATGGATGCGATGTTTGGAAATATATCTTTTTTTCCGGACAAAGATCCCAGACTCAATGCGAAGTTCATCTTGTTCCATCCGATACGTAAAACGGTACCAATACAAAAAGGCAAACAAGCCATCCAAAAGCAATACGATTCCGATAAGTGCATAAGGACTCCACCAAAATAATTCCGTCAATTCCCTTAATAATGCGATGAAAGCAATGACCAGCGGAACAATGGCATCCTTGATAAGCTTCAGCATCCGGAGGACGATGCTGATCGGATGCATCCGTTTCGGTTCAGACATCTTCTTCCTCCACGCGAGCAAGCACTCCGATCCTATCCCGCAGCTCCAGCGCTTCCTCCAAAGCGAGAGCTGGTATTTGATGAGTGGTTGCAGCTGTCGAGACAGATACCGTAGCCAAACCGAATTTCTTGAGTATCGGACCTTGCTCCGTATCGACATGCTGCACCCGGATCATCGGTATAATTGTCTGCGTGACAATGAAAATACCGCTTTGTATGTATATTTCCTGCTCAAACACCTCATAACGCCATCTCTTCCACCGAACTGCCGGAAGCAGCCAGATAAAAAAGAATAAAGCAGCGATGATCACACCCCATCCAATATACAGGACCAAATCCGGTATGGACCAGGCATCTTGAAAATATGTGACGACTCCTGCCGCAATGACCGCAAGCAGCATATACAGACTCGCATTTATCCTCCAAACCTTCTTCGCGCTTGATGCAATTCTATTGCGCGGCTGTGCCTTCATGATACTCCACCCTCTTTCCAGTCATATCATACGATTGAACTAGTGATTTGTTTCACCATAAAGACCATAAAAAAACAGACACCTTCTCAGGTGTCTGTCTCCGATCAATTATCGTTATTGCGTTTGCCGCGGTAGCCGCCGCTGTTATTGCGTTTGCCTTGACCTTGATAATTGCGGCTGCGAGGCTTACCATTGCGACCGCCATAACCGCGTCTGTCGCCGTTACCGCCGCGGGAACCGCCGCGATATTTCTTCTTATCCTTGAAACTGCCTTTCACACTGACAGGAGCAAGGGAAGTAATACGGACCGGTGTATTACGACGCTCTTTTGTCAGCATTTTCAGTGCAGCTGCAACGACTGTTTCTGCTCCGAACTGCTCGATCAGCTCGTTCGCTTTCTCGTTGTATGCTTTCAGATCCTTGTTTTCGATCGTGCGCATCATTTTCTCGATCGCAATCTGCTGCTGTCCTTGGGCAGCTTCATCATTTGTCGGAGCTGGTTTACGAGCAATCTTGCTCTTTGTCGTTTTTTCGATCAAATGCAAGTGCGGGACTTCTCTCGGCGTGATGAAGGAGACTGCTTGTCCGCCTTTACCAGCACGTCCTGTACGTCCGATGCGGTGTACGTAACTTTCCGGATCCTGCGGAATATCAAAGTTATATACATGTGTAACGTTGGAGATATCAAGACCGCGGGCAGCAACATCAGTTGCTACCAAGATTTCCACTCGGCCATTTTTGAATTTGTTCAACACGGACATACGCTTGCCTTGTGTAAGATCGCCATGGATGCCTTCTGCGCGGAATCCGCGAGCCTGCAATCCTTCCGTCACTTCATCAACACGTTTCTTCGTTCTGCCGAATACGATTGCCAATGTCGGCTCATCGATATCAAGCAAATTGGAAAGTGTATCGAATTTCTGTCTTTCCTGAATTTCGATGTAAGACTGGTCGATGTTCGTCACAGTCATCTCTTTTGCTTTTACTTTGACTTCCGTAGGGTCTTTCATCAATTTTGTACCGATATCACGGATTTCCCTCGGCATTGTCGCACTGAAGAGCAATGTCTGGCGCTCTTCCGGGATCGATGCAAGGATTTCACGGATATCATCGATGAAGCCCATGTTCAGCATTTCGTCTGCTTCATCCAATACAGCAGTGTGTACATTGCTGATATTGATTGTTTTGCGGCGGATATGGTCAAGCAGTCGACCAGGTGTCGCAACGACGATATGCGGACCTTCTCTTAATGAACGGATCTGACGGTCCATATGCTGACCGCCATAAACCGGCAGCGTACGGATGCCCTTGAATTGGCCAAGGCGGTGGAGCTCTTCTCCGACCTGGATGGCAAGCTCACGCGTTGGTGCAATTACCAGGCCTTGGATCTGACGCTTGGAGCGATCGATTTTGCTGATCATCGGAATACCGAAGGCAGCTGTTTTACCAGTACCAGTCTGCGCTTGACCTAGTACGTCTTTTCCTTCCAAAGCGAAAGGAATCGTTTCGGCTTGGATCGGTGTCGCCTCTTCAAATCCCATCTTATCTAATGCTTTCAAAATTGGTTCCGAAATACCTAATGAACTAAATGTTGTCAATTTCTTTTTACTCCTTTATATAAAAAAAGTCTCACTGATGAAGCACGGCAGTTATACACAATAAAAAAGCCTTCCTCCACGCTTGGGAAGAGGCCTTAAGCAAGCATTCATTGGATTTAATTATAGTAACATACTATTTGTCTGAATTCTACCTATATCTATGATTACACGTATATCTACATGCATGATATCCCATTAAAGCCCTTCCAAAAGAGTCACATTATCTTTGGAACTCCCTATGCGCTTTTCAAGCAGCACACTGCCAATCTTCACAGCTGTCCTTATATTTTCTCCCCAGCTGAAGGATATTAAACACCCCACCGCTGGAAAATTCACGCCTCAAGCAGGAATTCCTCCACTTGTGTGCAGATCTGGTCGATATCCGGACCGAGGCAGATCAAGTGCTTCGATTCATCGAAAAGAACCATCTTCTGATTTTCAGAACCTAGATGCTTGTGCAGATACTTGACGGTCCGATATGGCACCAGGCTATCCTGGATTCCCTGTACGATGAAAACCGGACAAGAGACAGCAGGCAATGATTTCTTCGTATAATCCACACACTTCTTGAATTCCAAGAATGCCCGCAACGGAACCTTGCCCCTCTTTTCTTTCCGGAGTAAATTCAAATCCTCGATGACATCACCGCTCATCTGCTTCTTCATATATTGCCAAGCCTCCAGCGTGAGCAGCTTCCAGTTCAGGTACTTCCCTGAAGCTGACAGCAGCACAAGCTTGTCTGCACCATATTTTGCAGCTAAGTGGGAAGCAATCATCCCGCCCATCGAGAAACCGATGACGTAGATCTGCGAGCATTCCTGCGCCAGCCGTTCATATGCCCCTTCTGCAGCCTCTATCCATTCCCTGTGCCCGACTCCGCGCAAGGATAGCTCATCAGTGGTCCCGTGGCCAGGTAAAGCAACCTTCTCGACTTTCCAATCAGTATGATTCATCAAATACTCAGTCAAAGGCTCCACTTCATATGTGCCGCCAGTGAAGCCATGTATACACAATATTCCTGTCATACGATCATCTTCGCTTTCCATTGTCTTTATTTCAATATCTTCAAAAATGAACCAAGTGATTTGACGATAGGGGATACTTGCTGAACTGTCGATGCCATTTGTCCGACAGTCGACATCATCTTATTGATATCCATTTGACCATTCTTATCCTGAAAATAAGATGCCAGGCCTTTCGTCAGCTGTGATTGCTGCTTTGGCTGATAGACATTCGGCGGCTGCGCGAAGGCATGCCAGTACGGCGCAAGAGGCGGTTTCTTAAAATAATCATAAGGTGTCACCTGCTGCGGCGGCTGCCCTTGCTGCTGCCATCCCCCCCACTGAGTGAAGTGCTCGGGCGGAAAAGGATTATAAGTATAAGGACCTGCCTGCCTGTTAGTATCACCAACATTTTCATTCGCTTGCATCCAATCATGATTGTACATCATATCATATCGCTCTTGGGGCTCGGTTTGATAAATTGGTTCGTAATAATAGCGCTGCCGGCCATCGCTCATCTGTTGTTGCTGCATATGGGAGCGTGGCTCTGCCGTATTATAATAATACATCTCCACCACACCTTTCCTGTTTCTCTTTTATCCTATGTGAGGCGAAGGGCGGGCGTTATCACTAAGTATAAAAAGAAATCAAAACCAACGCCTATGCTGATTTTTGCTCGATGGCCAATTCGGAGCAGATCGGACTGCTCCCATACCGCTGATCATCACTTGTACATTGTCCTGCAATTATACCTCCGCCTATTCCCTTGCTCCTAGTGCTTAAAACCTATTTCTCAACACATTTACATTACTTTGTCATGCAACCCTTTACATAACGAAAATGCAGTTTGAGTTATTCCATACGTGGTATCAATAGCATATACAACGATACAAAAAGGAGCTGTATGAATATGCCAAAGGATCCAAAAACACAATACTATCACGATACTTTCCCCCAACAATTACAAGACCCTCCCGGCCTGCAGAAGGATATGGAGCCAAAGCCTGATTGCGGGGAAGAAAGCTATAAAGGCTCCGGTAAACTGATCGGCCGAAAAGCACTGGTTACAGGCGGTGACTCCGGCATCGGCCGTGCAGCTGCGATTGCATACGCCAGGGAAGGTGCTGATGTTGCCATCAACTACCTTCCCCAGGAGCAGCCTGATGCCGAAGAAGTGAAGGAATTGATCGAGGCAGAAGGCAGAAAAGCCGTACTCATTCCCGGGGATCTTAAAAACGAAAGATTCAATTATAAGCTGGTAGAAGAAGCTGTCGAAGAATTAGACGGATTGGATATCCTTGCGCTTGTCGCCGGTAAGCAGCAGGCCGTCGAGGACATCGCCGACCTGACTACCGAACAGCTCAAATCAACATTCGAGACCAATGTCTATCCGCTGTACTGGCTGACAAAAGCCGCTCTTCCGCATCTGCCAGCGGGATCTTCCATCATCACGACGACTTCCGTGGAAGGCTTCGATCCTTCTCCGATGCTCTTGGATTATGCGGCAACCAAGAGCACGATCATCGGATTCACAAAGGGACTGGCCAAACAAATCGCTGATAAGGGCATCCGGGTGAACTCTGTTGCACCTGGTCCGATTTGGACTCCTCTCCAGATTTCCGGCGGACAGCTGCAGGATAATATCCCTGAGTTCGGCTCCAGCACACCAGCCACACCTATCGGCCGCGCCGGACAGCCGGTCGAATTGTCCAGCGTCTATGTATTCCTTGCTTCCGAGGAATCTAGTTACGTAACGGCACAAGTGTACAGCATCACCGGCGGGATTCCTACAGCATAAAGAAAAGCTGCGAGCAATCGCTCGCAGCTTTTTATTGCTTTATCTTTTCCAACGGCCTTTCGTCTGTTCATAATTACCAGGATGGCGATGCAGCACCCCCTCCTCCAGGTAAGCTGTCTGATCAAAGCATGTATTCAAAAGATGCCGATCATGGCTGATACCCAGCACTGTCCCGTCGAAACGCCCCAGCGCCTCCTCCAACACTTCCCTGGATTCCAAATCCAAATGGTTTGTCGGTTCATCCAGGATAAGCAGATTGATTCCTTGATGCATGAAAATCGCCAGCTTCAGCCGCATTCTTTCTCCGCCGCTCAATCGCCCGATCGGCTGGAATACAGCATAGCCATAAAACAGGAAGGCTGCCAGCATATGTCTCGCTTGGGCTTCTGTCACAGAAATGACCGCCCGGAAGTAATCGATCATCCGCATGGCTGGATCAGCATCCCCCAAAGGATGCTGAGGCAAATACCCTATCCGCACCGAGCTTCCGACTTTGACACTTCCGCCATCGGCCTCCAAGCAGCCAAGAACGATCTTGACCAAAGTTGATTTGCCGCTACCGTTATCGCCGACAATGGCCAATCTTTCTTTATAGCGTAGATGCAGTGTGATATCCCGCAGCACTTCCCTGCCGCCAAAACGCTTGCCTATGGATTCCAAGCGGATGACATCCTCCCCGCTGCGCTCATCGGCAGCAAGCTTGAGTTTCATTTTAGCCGGATCAATATTCGGCCTGGATAGCTTCTCCATCCTCTCCAGCGCCCTTTCCATATTACGGGCGCGCTTATGCAGCCCTTCATTGGGCGGATTCGCCTGATTCGCCCACAGCTTCAGGCGCTTGATTGTTTCCTTCATCTTCTTGATTTTTTTCTGCTGTTCTTTGTATGCTTCGAATTCCTGCAGCAGCTTCGCTTCTTTTTGTTTCAGATAGGATGTGAAATTGCCAGTATAGACAGTCACTTCCCCATCCTCCAAATCAGCGATTCGCGAGACTGTTGCATCCAGAAAATATTGATCATGCGAAATGATGCATACGGCTCCCGCGTAATTTGCGAGGAAGCTTTCCAGCCACTCGATCGCGGACAAATCAAGGTGGTTCGTCGGTTCATCCAGCAGCAGTAAATCAGGCTGCTGCAGAAGTACAAATGCCAAACCAACTTTTGTTTTTTCCCCTCCGCTGAGACGGGTGAAAGGCTCCTGGAGTAAATGGGCAATATGCAAGCCATTTGCTGTCCGCGCAATCCGAGCATCCATTTCATAGCCGCCAGCTTCTGAAAAAGCTGTCTGTATTTCTCCATAAGCCGCCAATGCTTTATCCAATTTGTCCGGATCCAGCATCTGCTCCTCCAACTTCCTCATTTTCTCCTGCAGGACAGCCAGTTCCTCAAATGCCCCCATCAAGTAATCCTTGACTGTCCCTTCATGCCCGCCAGGAATTTGTTCCAAGTAGCCAATCTTTGCTTGCTTGCGTATGAATACCTGCCCATCGTCACAAGCTTCCATACCGACGATCAATTTGAAAATAGTTGATTTGCCGCTGCCATTCCTTCCTACCAAACCTAGCTTTTCCCCTGGTTTCAGCTCCAGGTTGAGCTTTTCAAACAATATGTTGCCGCCCATGATTTTTTTGACATCCTTCAGTGTAATCAACATAATATCCGCTCCTTTTCTATAAAAAAAGCCAGACAGCAAGACTGTCTGACTCTGACAAATGGGGAAAAATGGGTACAAAAAAACCACACGCAGGGTGTGGTTCTCTTGAAACGCCTTTCCTAATCGATCATGTTGTAGAGAAATAGATCCTGCACATTATTCATTATTCAGTTGGTAAAAAAGGGCATACGTATCCCGTTACCAACAAAAACATGAATAATCGCGCGGCGATGCAATAGATTCTGATCGGCTTCACGCGAAAGTGTGTGCAACATCTGATTCCCCTCCTTTTTCATAGTAAGTATATCCAGTATATAGGATACGGAACATAATTGTCAAACTATTCTCCGATTATCATATCAAGGTGTCCAGGTAGTATTTTCACTTCCCCAAGTGTTTCCCGATAAACCTCTCCGTCCATATCGATAGGCTTGCCGGCTGGAGAATGAAAGCGGATTTTTTCTGCTTCCAGAATATCTACCTCCGTCAAATCTGAAAGCACCGTCTTATCCTGCTTAATCTGGAGCAGTTCTTTAAAGCTGGTAAGATTGGAATTCTTTACGAATATTACATGGAGTTTGCCATCATCAGGCCTGATATCCGGTCCTGCGAACTCTCTTGTGCCGATAAAACGGCCATTCATCACTAGGATCATGACTGCTTCTCCTGCCAATCTCGCTCCATCGATTTCCATTTCAAATGCAAATGGTTCTGCCTGATTAACCGTCCGCATTGTACTGATAAAATAGGAAAGCACTCCTAAGCGCGCTTTCTGATCTTCATCGATATTATTCGATGCATCGGCAATCATCCCCACTCCCCAGAAATTCAAGAAGTACGAATCCTCATACTGACCGAGGTCTATTGATGCAGTCTTTCCGTCGGCGATTACAGCTGCTGCTTTCTTTAAGTTTTGCGGAAGGCCAAGCATGCGGCTGAAATCATTGCATGTACCGCCGGGGATGATTGCAACTGTAGGCCGCTTAGGTAAAGGCGCAATGCTATTGATCACTTGATGGATGGTACCGTCACCGCCATGGATGATCAACAGATCGATATGCTCCGCCGCCTCCCGGCTGCAGCTTACCAATTCCTCCAGATCATTCGTTTGGATGATTTTCAGCTGCTTGATCGATGCTGCAAGCTTCGGCAGCGTCTGGTTAAGTTCCTGTTCGATTTGGGCATCATCCATATTCCCATTCACTAAGTATATTGCACGGTTGAAAGTTTGCATCGTTCTCCTCTCCTTCCCTGTTATTTTCCCTTCAACTTGGATCGGCTAAACTTTGGTACAAAAAAAGCCGGCTGAAAAACCGGCTTCATAAAGCATGCCCTGTCACGATCATATAACCAAGCATGAATGCATTCAGGCAGACAATCAATCCAGTCGCCGTCCAAGCCAGTACCTTGATATGCGGCTTGTTCGCGAATGCTCCCATCTTCTTCTTGCTGCTGGTGAACAGAACCAGCGGAATGACAGCAAAAGACAGCTGCAGACTAAGGATCACCTGACTCCAAACAAGCAAATCACCTGTGCTTGAAGGACCGTATATCCCTACCACGATGAGAGCCGGAATGATGGCAATGATCCTTGTGACGAGTCGTCTGACCCATGGTTTTATCCGGAATTGAATGAAACCTTCCATGACGATCTGACCTGTCAGCGTTCCAGTGATGGTCGAAGACTGACCAGACAGTAGCAGCGCGAATCCGAACAGGAAGCTGGCTGCACCGGCACCGATCACTGGACTGAGCAGCTTATAGGCATCCTCGATTCCTTCCACATGCTGTCCGATTGTATGGAAAGCGGCTGCTCCAAGGATCAAAATGGCCGAATTGACAAAGAATGCCACCCCAAGAGAGAAGGTTGAATCGATATAGGCGAAGCGGACAGCTTCCTTCTTCCCCTTTTCGGTATCTTGGTAATTCCTTGTCTGCACGATGGATGAATGCAGATATAGATTATGCGGCATGACTGTTGCACCTAGTATACCAAGCGCCAGGAACAAAACTGATGGATCGGTGACGATTTCCGGTGAAGGGATATAGCCTTTCACTGCTTCTGACAGGGCGGGATGCGAGAATATCATCTCGAATAGGAAGCAGCCCGCAATGGTTACCATCAAAACGGTGATGATGGCCTCCATCCAGCGGAAACCTTTTTTCTGCAGTAATAGCAGCAAAAGCACATCCAGGGCCGTAATGATGATACCTGCCATGATCGGGATATGAAATAGCAGATTCAATGCTATGGCCGATCCCAAAACTTCCGCCAAATCCGTTGCAATGATTGCCAGCTCCGTCAGCAGCCAAAGCACCACGACCACTTTTTTCGGAAAAGCATCCCTTGTCGCTTGTGCCAGATCGCGACCGGTAACGATGCCAAGCTTGGCAGCGAGCCCCTGCATGAGCATGGCGATCAAATTCGACAGTAAGACGACTGCCAGCAAGGTATACCCAAAAGATGAACCTGCCGAGATCGAAGTCTCCCAGTTCCCCGGATCAATGAAACCGACCGCCACCAGGACTCCTGGTCCCATAAACGCGAAAAGCTTTTTGAAGAAGCTGCCATTCTCCGGAATGGCCACACTATGGTTCGACTCCTCCAGGCTTGCATTCCCTGCTCGCTGGAGCCAGCCTTTATCTCGTTCTTTACTCATAAAGATCGCTTCTTTCTAGTAGTTGTTAGCATGAGTTTACCAAAGGAAACTTTTTTAGTCAAAGAAAAGATAGGGGTTATAAAAAAAGCTTCCCCGCTGATTCAGGGAAGCTTCTCAGCTTATTTCTTATCCAAGCTGCTGTTGAAGGAACGCGATGACCTCTTCAGGGGATTTCGCATTTGCACTATGCAAGTGCGCCAGCTTCTCGCCATTCTGGAATAGGAGAATGCTTGGGATCCCCATTACTTCTTGTTCCGCTGCAACATCTGGGACTTCATCATTATTCAGCTCATACCACTTATAATTGCCGTATTCAGCCAGCACCTGATCGATAAACATATTCATGCGTGTACAATCCGGGCACCAATCCGCGAAGAACTTGACGATCACCGGCTCTTCACTCATGATGATTTCGTTGAACTTTTCTTTTGTATGGATTTGTTCCATTATCTGTCTCCCCCTTCTGCTTTTCCTTCTAAAGATACGGTACACACGAAAGGGAATCAAGCAGTTAGCTTGATGGATCTTCCTCTATAAAGGTGAGGTCCGGCGCAAGCCTCGCCATATGCTTTTTCTTTTCTTCATATATCCCCTTCAGCTCCGGCAGCTGATGCATCGGCTCAATACGATAATGATGCCAATCCGTGAAAGATAGGTACGTCAGCAGCATTCTCGGGGACCCTGCGGTCACTTCATTGCCATCCTTTTCGATATCAAATTGGAAGACTCCGCCGATACGCCGATCCATTCCATCCTGTGCAGCAATAAAATTCCCAAGCGAATAGATGACAAGCGTCTTATTACCGTCTTTACCAGTCAGCCAATCAACCGGCTGCAGCACATGCGGATGACAGCCCAATACCGCTGTCGCTCCTTGGTCAGCAGCGTATTGAGCCAGCTCTCTTTGTTCATCGCTGGGATCATCCTCGTATTCAGTTCCAAAATGCAAGCTGACGATGACAGCATCCGCTTCCTGTTTTGCTTTTTGGATATCTTCTTTTATCTGCTGCTTGTCAATCAGATTGACTAGATGATCTTCTCCTTTGGGTACAGGAATACCATTGGTACCATACGTGTAGCTAAGGAAGGCAGCAGAGATACCCTCTGCCGTTTTTTCTATTGTTAGCTTTTCGCTATCTACCTTGTTTGCATACGCTCCAGTATATGCCATACCAATCTTCTCATACTGCGCTGTTGCATGCTTCACACCAGCTGCTCCTTGATCAAGCGTATGATTATTGGCCATCGTGACGACGTCCACCCCGACGTCCTTTAAAGTATCACCTATTTCATCAGGACTGTTAAAGGTCGGATAAGAGGAGAGCCCCAGTGCTTCCCCGCCCATGATTGACTCCTGATTCGCTACGGTAAGTGTCGATTCTCCAAGATATGGCTTGATATCCTGGAACATCGGATCGAAATCATAGCCGCTCCCTTTTTTTGCCTCTGTATAGATGGAACTATGCAAGAGCACATCACCGATTGCTGTTATCGAAATCGATGATGGAATGGCTGGCTGTTCTTTTTGTTCCAGCTCGATTGTCTTTTGCTGAACTGTATGGACCGCTTGCGGCTGCTGTGCTGGAACACCGCCACTGCACGCTGCCAATAAAAGAAGACCCGAAAATGCAGGAAAGAATGCTTTGATTTTCATGCGTAACCGCCTGTTTTTTGTTATTTATCCGTATTATAAGCGGATGCTCGTATCAATGATAGTACGTTTTGCATAAAAACCTCGAATGATGGCAAACAGGAAAGAACACAGCCTTTCACCGATCGACATACAGATTCCCGATATCCCGATTCCTGGGCAGGATCCTATTAGTGGATTACATCTGTTTCGGTGCTGCAATGCCGAGGAGGCGAAGCCCTTCTGCCAATACCGCGGCTGCTGCTTCGACGATGGCTAAGCGAGCACCAAGGTCATCATTTTCTTCCAAGATGCGCACCTTTCCATAGTAGCTGTTGAATGCCTGCGCAAGATCGATCACGTATTTGGCAATACGGGAAGGGTCGTAGTGGGCAGCTGCGGCATCAACTGCTTCCGGGAACTGGATCAGCTGGGAGAGCACCGGCCAGGCATCCGCGGCGGCTTCTGCAGAAACTTCTGGATTGCAGCGGATATCACCTGCTTTGGCAAGCAGCGTACAAGCCCGGGCATGCGTATATTGCGCATACGGTCCTGTCTCTCCTTCTACGCGCAGCATATCCTCCAGGGAAAACTCGATATCACGGATGCGTTCATGCTTCAAATCATGAAATAACACCGCCCCGACCCCGACCTGCCTTGCTATCTCCTCTTTATCGACTAAATCAGGATTTTTCTCTGCTATATTTGCGGCAGCCAGCTGAATCGCCTGCTTCAGCACCTTATCGAGCAGCACCAGCTTCCCTTTCCTGGTTGACATCTTCTTGCCATCCTGCAAAACCATGCCGAATGGGATATGGCTGATTCCATCCGCCCACTCATAGCCCATCTTCTTGAGTACCAGCTTCAGCTGCTGAAAATGCAGGCTCTGTTCATGACCGACAACATACAGACTTTTGGAAAATCCATAGGTTTCCTTACGGTAAATGGCTGCGGCCAGATCACGTGTCGCATATAATGTGGCACCATCCTTCTTCTTGATCAGGCTGGGCGGAAGCTCCTGTTCATCCAAGCGGACCACTTGTGCGCCTTCCGACCAACTTAGCAGCTCCTTTTGTTCCAATTCCGCGACCACACGTTCCATTTTGTCATTATAAAACGCTTCTCCTGCATCCGAGTCAAAGTGTACGCCCATCATTTGATACACACGCCCGAATTCCTTCATCGATTCGTCACGGAACCAGCGCCAAAGCTTATTTGCATACACGTCACCCTGCTCCAATTTCCGGAACCAGTCTCTTCCTTCCTGCTCCAGCTGCTCATCATCGGCTGCTTCTTCATGGAAGCGGACATACAGCTTCAGCAATTCCGGAATCGTATTCCCACGAACCTTCTCTTCGTCTCCCCATTTTTCATAAGCACATATGAGCTTGCCGAATTGTGTGCCCCAGTCACCGACATGATTGATCCTGACAACGTCATAGCCTTGCTTTTCCAGCAATAGACTGATGCTGTTCCCGATGACAGTCGAGCGAAGATGCCCCATGGAGAAGGGCTTTGCAATATTAGGAGAGGAAAGATCGATTGTTATGACCTGCCCCTTCCCGACAGCTGAACTTCCGTAACGCTCACGCTGTTGATGAATATCACGCAGCACGCGGCTTGCGGCAAGCTTCTTATCGAGTGTGAAGTTGACATAGCCACCCATTGCCGTGATGGCAGAAAATACATCATGCGATAAGTCTTTAGCTAATCCGGCTGCAATGATGTGCGGTGCTTGCCTTTTTTCCTTCGCCAAAGCAAAGCATGGAAAGGCATAGTCTCCATGCTGCAGCTTTTTCGGTCTCTCCATTTGTTTCTCGATTTCATCTGCCGATTGGTGCAGGGACTTGGCCAATAATGCTGCTGCAATTGTTTTGTACATGTTTCATTTCCTCCTTCAAATTAAAAAACCGCCCCTTCCACTTGGAAGAGACGGTTACCCGCGGTGCCACTCTAATTGTCCTGATCGGACCTGCTCAATTGGATAACGGGAATGATAGCTCCCGGCAGCCCCTACTGCTTCACGTACGTTCAGGGCTGCAGCCAAGAAAGTCCGGTTCCTGCCGCCTTCCGCATCCCGCTTCCACCGTCCGGGACTCGCTTTTGTTTCCAGCTGCAGTACTCTCTTTCTTATCGGCATGTGTATATTGTTTTTTATTATAGCTTTTTTAACGAAAGATGCAACCCTTGTTTAGAACCCGTGTCACAAGGGTAAACTTTTGTTAACCCGTAAAAAGGAGGATGATCGCATGGCTAAGCAATATGGCAACTATCAGCCTGTACGGATGAATGGTGTCAGTCTATCTGATGCTCGTGAGGTCGCATTCCGCAAAGAATTCAAACAAGCGGATATAGCCGGCGGCTTCCGTAAGAAGAAAAACAGATAAGTTATCGAAAACCTGCTGTCCAAAAAGACAGCAGGATTTTTTTTGAATACTTTTCCTTCTTGCTTCCGTCGTTATTTATAGCAGGCAAGACAGGAGGAGAGAAGAATGATAGCAATCAGTACACGATGAAAAAAGCAAAGGAAACGACTGTATCCGTATTGCTCGTAAACTGTAAAACCTCCCGATCCCAGGACCTCTTCTTTCCCGAGCGAAAAAAAGCGCCCACCTGGGTGCTTTTTCATATATCTATCACTTTATTATCGTTTCGATCAATAGCATATTTCGCTTTGATATGTGCCGGGGCCATCTTGATGATAAGCTGCAGGATGAGTGTTGCGACTGCCAAATCATCGACGATACCAATTCCGATGAGGAAATCCGGTACCAAATCAAACGGGAAGACAAAGTACAGGACAATCAATGCAATGGCGGTTACCTTCTTGGCTGCTGCCACCTCTTTAGCTGTGAAAAAAGCTTTCAGAAATGGAATCGACTTGCGGACATTGAACAGAAAACGGAGCCTGCTCCATAGTCTGGTCATATCATCCTTCCTTTCTGCCCCATCTGGAGCTATTCCCATTTTAAGGGATGAAACTCCATTCCACAACATAAAAGCAAAAGCCCAGCATCAGGATGCCGGGCTTCCGATTATGCTTTTTTCTTTTTCGCTGCTTTTTCACGTTCGTTCTTGTTAAGGATTTTCTTACGAAGACGGATGGACTCCGGTGTAACCTCGCAATACTCATCATCGTTCAAGTACTCGATTGCCTCTTCAAGGGACAAATCACGCGTCTTGCGAATAGTGGACGTTTGGTCCTTCGTCGCAGAACGGACGTTAGTCAAATGTTTCTCAACAGTGATATTGACTGTCAGATCGTTGTCACGGCTATGCTCTCCAACGATCATACCGGCATAGACATCCGTGCCAGGCGGTACGAAGATGACGCCGCGGTCTTCCAATTTCATGATACCGTAGGTTGATGCTTTACCTTGTTCAAGGGCGACAAGCACACCTTTGGATCTTCCGCCCACTTGTCCGGAAACGACTGGCTCATAGCCATCGAATGTATGGTTCAAGATACCGAATCCGCGTGTTTGGGACATGAATTCAGTGGAATATCCGATCAATCCACGGGAAGGTACACGGAACTCAAGACGCACTTGACCATTTCCTTGGTTGATCATGTCGACCATTTCCCCTTTACGGGAACCCAAGGATTCCATGACTGCCCCAGTGTATTCTTCCGGCACATCCGCTTGTACGCGTTCTACCGGTTCGCACATTTTACCGTCGATTTCCTTGAGGATTACCTGCGGTTTGGACAATTGAAGCTCATAGCCTTCGCGGCGCATGTTCTCGATCAGGATGGAAAGGTGAAGCTCTCCACGTCCGGATACTGTCCAAGCGTCAGGGGAATCAGTTGGTTCCACACGGAGACTGACATCTGTCTCAAGCTGGTTAAGCAGACGCTCCTCGATTTTACGGGAAGTGATGTACTTACCTTCCTTACCGGCGAACGGACTGTTGTTCACCAGGAATGTCATCTGCAATGTCGGTTCATCGATACGCGGAACCGGCAATGCCTCCTGCTGGTCCACGGAGCAGACGGTCTCTCCGACGTTGATGTCCTCAAGACCGGCAACTGCAACGATGTCACCAGCTTTGGCTTCTGTGATCTCGATTCGTTTCAAACCGATGAAGCCGAATAGCTTCGTAATGCGGAAGTTCTTCACGGATCCGTCTTTCTTCATCAGGGCAACCTGATCACCGACTTTGACGGAGCCGCGGAAAATACGTCCGATACCGATACGGCCCAGGAAGTCATTGTAATCCAAGATGGTGACCTGGAACTGCAAGCCTTCATCAGCGTTGTCGATCGGTGCCGGAATGTTATCCATGATCGTTTTGAAGATGGCATCCATGGATTCTACCTGCTCGTCGGGCTCCTCGCCGGAAGTACCGTTCAATGCAGAAGCGTAGACAACAGGGAATTCAAGCTGGTCATCATCTGCGCCCAATTCGATGAACAAATCAAGCACTTCGTCGATGACATGCTCGGGGCGTGCGCTTGGTTTGTCGATTTTGTTCACGACTACAACCGGAGTAAGCTTTTGCTCCAAGGCTTTTTTCAATACGAAACGAGTCTGGGGCATTGCACCTTCATAAGCATCCACGACTAGTAAAACACCGTCTACCATTTTCAGTACGCGTTCCACCTCACCGCCGAAATCGGCGTGTCCTGGTGTATCCAATATGTTAATGCGTGTATCGTTATAATTAATCGCAGTGTTTTTCGCTAAGATTGTGATTCCGCGCTCTTTTTCCAAGTCATTGGAATCCATTGCGCGCTCATCCACGTGCTCATTATCACGGAAGGTACCAGAATATTTCAGCAACTGGTCGACCAAAGTCGTTTTTCCGTGGTCAACGTGGGCAATAATCGCGATATTGCGAATATCTTCTCTAAATTGCATGTATACATGTCTCCTCTTCTTCATGTAATCCTAACCGACTACAACCTGTTAATTATACCACAGTTCATAACCGGTACAATAGGATAGGTAAACATTAACATTATAATATTATCGTAAAGCTTGCGCCGCCCAGATCGGATTTCCCTGCACGGATGATACCGTTATGCCGTTCCACGATCGCACGCGAGATCGCCAGGCCGAGTCCGGTTTCTCCGCCTTCACCTTTGACGAAGCGCTGGAACATATTCGGCAGCAGGTCATCGTCGATACCCGGACCATCATCATTGATTTTGATCTCAACTTGCTTGAAGCTGCTTGGCTGCACCGAGATATGCACCCTGCTATGGGCATGCCGGATTGCATTGGACGTTATATTCATCATTGCCCGAAGCAGTTTCTCTTTATCCCCATTAATCACGATTGCAGCAGGTTTATTGTAGGTAAGCTGGATATCCTTGTCGCTTGCAAGAGGCAAGGCACGATCGATCGTCAAATCGACTAGCTCTTTGATCTCCATTTTCTCTTCTTTGTAAATACCTTCTTCACTGTCGAGCTTGGCCAGCAGGATCATTTCGTTGATAAGCTGCTTCAAACGCTTGATCTCGGATACAACGACTTCGAGTCCGTGTTCTTGATCCTTGCCTGTGAAGACACCATCTTTGATTCCCTCCGCGTATCCTTGGATCGTCATGAGCGGTGTTTTCAATTCATGGCTGGCGTTTTGGAAGAATTGCCGCTGGGATGTGATATAGCGGTTCAATTCCTTGGCCATCTCGATTGCACTTTGTTCCACTTCTTTGATTTCACCGCTGGCTTTCACGGATTTTATATTATCGAATTCACGCCGTTCGATTTTCTTCAGCTGATATTTTAATTCCGTGAGCGGCTTGACCAGACGCTGTGTCAGATAAGTGCTGATTAAGATGGCTATCATGACACCGATCAGGAACACAAGGAATATACGCTGAAAGAAGCTTTCCTGCACCTCTTCCAATTCACGAATCGGGCGGAGGATGACCATATTTTGATTCTCGCTGGTTCTGATCGATTTAACCACATAGCTATTGCGGTTCTCCTGCCAGATTGTATTCTTATTGGTCGGGGCGGTATCATATTTGGCTGCAAATCGTTCTGCGTCGATCCGAACAAGGTTGGTATAGGTCACCTGCTCTGTTTCTTCATCATAAATGAACATTTTGAGATCCAAATTATTGAGCATGGAATCAAGCGTAGCAGCAGGAATGGTATCTACACCGCTAATCGCTGTAATTAAAATTTGGCCGCTTTCCTCGAGCTGTCTCGTCTCATTTGTAACAAGCAGTCCCCGGATTTGCGAATACAGGGTAATAGCTGTGAATCCCATCACAATAATCAGCAAAGTTGTAAATGCAATATTAAGCTGGGTCTTCAGTCTCATGCTTCGTTCATCCTGAACCGATACCCGAAGCCCCAGACTGTTTCAATCGGGATACCGTCCATCTTCTTGCGCAATCGCTTCACTAAATCATCCACTGCACGATCACTGCCAAAATAGTCTTCCCCCCATACTTGTGTCAGCAATTCATCACGCGAAAAAGCCCGGTTCGGATTCTGGACCAGTATCACAAGCATTTCGAATTCCTTCGCTGTCACTTCCACTTCTGCTTCATGCCAGTAGACACGGCGTTCTCCTAATTGAAGCTGCAAGTCACCTGCCTGCAAATCCATTTGTTTGACTTGCTGTGCCCCTTGATTCGTTTGCGGGTTCCATCTCTTGAACAACCGTTTCACACGCGCGACCAATTCCCTGGGGCTGAAGGGCTTGGTCAAATAATCATCCCCTCCAAGCTCCAAACCGAGGATTCGGTCGATCTCTTCGTCCTTTGCTGAGATGATGATGATCGGCACTTCGCTTGTCTGACGGATTTTATTGCAAAGCGCGTATCCATCCATACCTGGCAGCATGATATCCATGATCCACATATCCGGTATTTCTTGATCGGCAATTTCAAGTGCCAGCTCTGCTGTTTCGGCTACACTGATCCGATAGCCTTCCTTTTTCAAATAGGCTTCTACTATATTCCGTATATTTTGATCGTCTTCGACAACGATTATATGATGCGTCATTTTGTCGTACCCCTTTCCTCTCTACGGTTATTTTCCCACAAAATCACAAAAAGAAAAGACTTTCCTGTCAATTGCCCATTCCACATATTTTACATAATTGCTCCAAAAAGATGCCAAAACCAGACAGTAGAATGTGTAGTATAGAACGACGCATATACAACACGAAAGAGGTGTCTTACATGAATAGAGAAAATGACAATCAATACAATGAGCATCCAGAAGGATGGCAGCACGATACAAACGAACAAGAGCCGGCTTATATGGACGATCAGCATAAGGATGCTGAGTCGATAGAGGAAACACCACCTAAATACAGACAAGCAATTCAAGTGGAAGAACCGATCAAAGAGCAGCAGCCGCCAAAGCAAAAAGGAAAAGTATGGACGGGCTTCGTCAGCGGTATCGCAGGCGGTATCTTGGTACTTGCTATTGTGGCCATCCTTGTTTTCACAAATGTGATTTCCTTTGGTTCCAATACAGCCAGCCCATCGACGATGGGTACAAATAATACATCCACGACGGAATCAAGCAACAAGACATTGGCAACTCAGACAAGTACCCAAAACCTGACCAGTGCCATCCAGGATGCCTCGGCAGCAGTAGTGGGAGTCGAGAATCTGCAGCAAACGGATTTGTTCTCTGAATCAGAGGAAGCCGGTTCCGGTTCCGGTGTCATTTATAAGAAAGAGAATGGCAAGGCATACATCGTGACGAACAATCACGTTGTCGACGGAGCGACCAGCCTGGAAGTCACGCTAGCCAATGGCGAAAAAGCAAAAGCGACATTGCTTGGAACAGACCAGATAAGCGACCTGGCTGTACTTGAGATCGACGGAGCCAACGTAGATACAGTAGCTACATTCGGTACTTCAGATGACCTTACAGTCGGACAGCAAGCCATTGCCATCGGTAATCCATTGGGAGCTGAATTCGCAGGTTCCGTGACACAAGGTATCATCAGCGGATTGGATCGTTCCGTAGCAGTCGATTCAAATAACGATGGTACAGAGGATTGGGTAACGGAGGTTTTACAGACAGATGCAGCGATCAACCCTGGTAACAGCGGCGGTGCACTCATCAATGCAAACGGGGAAGTCATCGGTATCAACTCCATGAAGATTGCGCAGGAAGAGGTTGAAGGAATCGGTTTTGCCATCCCGATCGATGCTGCCAAACCAATCATCAACCAACTGGAGAAATCCGGTAAAGTGGAACGCCCATATGTCGGCATTGGTGCAGTCAGCCTCGATCAAGTGCCGCAAGTAAATGCACAGCAAACCTTGAACCTGCCGGAAGGTGTGACACAGGGTGTCGTACTTGCCCAAGTGGTAGAGAACTCACCGGCAGCTGATGCAGGCTTGCAGCAATACGATGTCATTACGAAAATCGATGATCAGGATATCACCAGCATGGTTGATTTGCGCTCTTATCTTTATTCCGATAAGAAAATCGGTGATAAGGTAACCGTCACGTATTACCGTGATGGTAAGAAAGAAACAACAAAACTGACATTAGCCAAGGATCAAACGGCACAGTCGGAACAATCCACACAACAACAACAACAATAAGCTCTGCTTATTGATCAGATAGATGCAGGCCGCACCCTTAACGAAACCAAACATGATATCCCCAAATGTCATTTTAGCGGCCGAACATGCTCTCGCCCGAGCTTTCCAAAAAAGCGATCACCGAATCATTTTCAGGTGATCGCTTTTTTATTTATAATCCTATAAGGAGGTGGAATGATTTGGTTGAAAAAGTTTTGGCTTATATCATCCGAAACCATAAAGATATCCAGCAACTGCTTGTGCACACGCATCGGGATATACCAGAAGCAGGAAGACAAATTCCCGGCGGTACAGTCGATCCTGGCGAGGATTTACTGGATGCCTTGCATCGAGAGATTTTCGAAGAATCCGGATTGCAGGATCTTCCTGCGGCCGAAATGCTGGGCAGTGCACCATTTCGCCATCCGCACAAGCAAGAACTCCAGCTTCGCCATTTCTTCGTGATTCCTACAAAAAAGCCCCTTCCCGACACATGGGAACATCAGGTTTTTGGCAATGGCGCCGACAACGGAATGATTTTCCGATATAGGTGGATGGACCTCCAAGCCATTCCGCCGCTCGCAGCTTCACAAGATCAATTCCTGCATCAGTTAAGAAAAAAGACATTTAAAATCGACTGAACAGGCACATGACATGCTCCGGGAAAATACACTATAAACAGATTACATAAAGGAGCATGGTTCATGTATAACATATTGATCGGTACAACCGTCAAACAAGATCCCGCCATATTAACTGCCTACTTAGATTCCCTCAAAAATCTGCAATCAAAGGACATATCCATTTCCTATTGTTTCATCGATGATAATGACGAGCCCGAATCCAGTTCTTTACTTCATGATTTTGCCGCAAAAAATGGCGCTGTCATCCTGCCATCCGAAACAGCCGATACATACCATAAGGATGAGCATACACATTACTGGACGGAAGCCCTGATTTGGAAAGTGGCTGCACTGAAGAATAAGCTCATTTCCTATGCGATCGAGCAGAAAATGGATTATATCTTTTTCGTCGATTCCGATATCGTTCTGCACCCAGCCACCTTGAAGCAATTACTGGCAAATCGGAAAGATATCATCTCCTGTATTTTTTGGACAGAGTGGCAGCCTGGCACGCAAGCATTGCCGCAAGTATGGCTGAAGGATGAATATGATCAATTCCTGAAGCACCGGGGAGAATCATTATCCGAGGAAGAACGGATGGGCCGGCATCAAAAATTCCTTGAACAGATGCAGCAGCCTGGACTATACGAAGTCGGCGGCCTCGGTGCTTGTACATTGATCAGCAGGGAAGCATTGGAAAAAGGTGTTCACTTCGGGGAAATCCCGAACCTCTCCTTTTGGGGGGAAGATCGCCACTTCTGCATCCGTGCTGCCGCACTCGGCATCCCCTTGTATGTGGATACACATTACCCAGCGTTCCATCTTTACCGAAAAGCCGATCTAGCGAAGCTCCCCGCCTTCCGATGGGAGAATGAATGGCCCGGTTATAATGTTCGGGTCGCGAAAACCAGCGGTAATACACTCACTTTATCCATGATCGTCAAAAATGAAGCCGATCGATTTTTGGAACATTCCCTGCGTTCTTCCCTGCCAGCGGTGGATCAAGCTGTCATCATCGATGATCATAGCTCAGATGATACGAAGACCATTTGCCGCAAGCTTTGCGAGGAATACGATGTCCCGCTGAAATTGATTGAAAATCCTGCATCCACATTCAGCAATGAAGTGAAGCTTCGGAAACAGCAGTGGCAGGAAACCATTGCTGTCAAACCTGATTGGATTCTTAATCTCGATGCTGATGAAGTACTGGATGACACCTTTCTTACGGAAAAAGACCAGCTGCTGAACCAAGCTGGCCTCGACCTTTATTCCTTCCGTCTATATGATTTCTGGGATGAAGAACACTATCGGGAAGATCAGTATTGGCAGGCCCATTTGTTCTATCGCCCCTTCCTGCTGCGCCATCAGCCGGCATTTCCTTACAAGTGGCTGGACACCCCGCTGCATTGCGGGCGCTTCCCGGAGAATATCTTTCAGCTGCCCAACAGTCTCAGCACCGTACGCATCAAGCATTTTGGCTGGGCCAGAACGGAAGATCGTATACGGAAATACGAGCGTTACCGCAAGCAGGATCCCCAAGCTCTCTACGGTCAGAAAGAGCAATATGAAAGTATCCTTGATCCCCATCCAAACCTGATCAAGTGGACGGAGGTTTCTTCTTCCGAAAAATAGCCCGGTAGCAATACAGCCGTCCCCATTGGTCATCGAACAATGCACCTGCAGGCATTTCCGAATGGACCGGACCGGCATATTCAAATCCAGCAAGTTCAGCCAATGTTTCGAGGATGCCAATATCGACGGTTGGATAATCGAATGTCAAAATAACATGCCCCTCCGGCTTCAGCGTGCGGCTGAATTGCTCCCAAGCGCGCTTTTGCACACTTACGTCCAGATGCTCCATTACCGAGATACAAAAAATCTTATCGAAAAAAGCATCTTCATACGGCAAGGATGTCAAATCTGCCTGGGTGCGATGAATTGCCCGAAGCAGTCCTTCTGGCAGGCGAGCAGCTTCCTCAGGACCGAAATCATTGATCACATCATTCAGGATCGCTTGATCATCTGTTATCCTGCCATCTATATCACATGCATAGACTGTTTTAGCTGAGGCCGCTAAATGAAACTTGAATGGATGACTGATTCCGGAAGCAGCATCCAATACGATATCATCTGCTTCCACAAAAGAAGCTGCCCATTCATATTCATAGCTGCGGCTCCACCAAGCATCCGGTAATTTCAGCACGAAATCACGTGCCGCTTGATCATCATGCTTGAAAAATCTTGAAGTCCATGCCTCTGTCAACATGCTTCAACCCCTTTTTTAAAATACGTGACGTGTAGTACAACGTATTCCGCGGGATGGGCATGTATGCTTTCTTTCTCCTTACTTAACGGAACCGGGTATCTCAGCCCGGCTTATTCATTCATCATAGAGAATCGATTTGACATCGGCATCCTCGAGATAATCCTCATACTTTTCATGGTCTTCATTCACACCATCATAATGTCCGTCCATATCTGCCAAGAGAAAATTCTCGATATCCTGTGCTCCTCCTGTCTCTTCATCTGAGTTCACTGCCATATAATCATAATCCTTTTCTGCATTCACAAAATCGGAGGGTGTCTCCGACGAGCCGTACGCTTGCAGATCCTGCAAGGTATCCTCTCCGTCATAAAAGGTGTGCTCTGTATCTTCCTCATCATCTTTCCCTTCAAGGTCCTCGAGCCGAGGATGAATGACAGCTTCCTCTGCCGGTCTGTCATGCAGCGTCATTCGCTGCGGTTTATATTCCGCAAGCGTTTCTGCCGTCGGCATCGCCAGCAGCCGTTCTTCCGGGATTGGCTTTCCTGAAATCTTACAGATACCATAGGTTCCATCTTCTATTCGGCCGAGTGCGGCTTTGATATCCTGCAGCTCTTGCTCCAAATGATCATTCAAGGCGATATCCTTCTCCCGCTCGTATAATTCCGTTGCTGTATCACCGGGATGGTTATCATAGTTGCTTAACTCACCCATGGCATCCTTCGTATAGGACATCTCGGTGCCAAAATGGTCCTTCAGCGCCTGCTTCAATTCCTGCATACGATTTTCCAGCATTTCCTTACAGGCATTCAATGTTTGTTGTCTGACCATGCACTTTCCTCCTGTTCATTTCCTGCTGCCACTTAGTATGCGACAGAAAACCCATCTCTATTAAGACAGCACTTATTGTATAATCAGGAAAATGGAGGCGAAGCCTATGCAAACCCGAAAATTGTATCTGCTCGGAGGAAACACATCCCAGGAAGAAGCCAATGTACACTTTGCCCAAGCAGCAGGCGGTCCAAAAGCGTATATTGCCCTATTGATCGTCTATCGGGAAGGCTGGGAAGCTTTCCTGCCGCGTTATACAATCCACTGGACCGCCCAAGGCGTCCGAGAGGATAATATTGCCGTTATCGTACCCGATGAGACGGGGTATTTAGATACCGAAAAGGCAGCGAATATAATAAAAAATGCCACCGGTGTCTTCATAGGAGGCGGACATTCCGAAACATACTATTCCCGCTATACGAAGCAGCCCTTCAAGCAGCTGCTGACAGAAAAATATCATGCCGGCATACCGCTGGCAGGGAATAGCGCGGGAGCCTTGATCATGCCTGAAACTGTTTTACTCTCCCCGCATGATACAGACCATCAGCAAGCTTGGAGCGGACCTGGTCTTGGTCTCCTTCAAAACCAGCTGATCAGTGTCCACTTCTCCCAATGGCAGGATGAGCCGAACCTCCTTGCCGGTCTGAATCAGCATAATATCCCCCTCGGATATGGCATAGATGAGGACGCCTGTTTATATCTTGAGAACGAGCTGCCTGCAGCAGTCTTCGGGAACGAACAAGTGAAATGCATAGAAAAAGGGACCCTGTGAATAGGGTCCCTTTTTTCTATTAGTTGGATGTAGAACGCAAATAGTAAGATGTCTTGATTCCGGAGTCCCAAACAGCCATATGCAAATCAAGCAAATCTTTTGCTTTGATGGAGTTCGGTACATACATATTGAAAGAAATTGCCTGGTCGATATGCTTTTGGCGCGCTGCGTTCTGCTTCACGCTCCATTGCTGATCGATTTCATAAGCGGATTTATAGAAACGGTCCGTATCCTCATTCAAATCAGGTGCAGTGACAGGGATTTTATAATCCTTCTTCTCTTCGGAATAGAACTTGCTGAAAATCGGATCTGTAGTCGCAGTGCTTCCAGCAATCAGTGCAGTGGAAGAGTTCGGCGCCACTGCCATTAAATAAGCATTGCGCATGCCGTTTTCCTTCACTTGCTCCTTCAGGCCTTTCCAGTCAAGCTCGGAATCACCAGTGGTATAGCCTTTGTTGTCGAAGTAGCTGCCGTCTGCCCATTCAGAACCTTCGAAAATAGGATATGCACCTTTTTCTTTCGCGATTTCCATACTGGATTTGATAGTCAGGTAAGCGATTTTCTCGTAAAGCTCATCTGCATATGCAACAGCCTCATCACTTTCCCAATCGATCTGTTTCAAAGCAAGCAAATGATGCCAGCCGAATGTTCCGAGTCCGATGGCACGATATTTCTGATTCGTGAGCTGCGCTTGCAGGACAGGGATCGTATTCAAATCGATGACGTTATCCAGCATGCGGACTTGAATCGGAATCAAACGCTCCAACACGTCCTCTGTAACTGCTTTTGCCAAAGAGATGGAAGATAGGTTGCATACGACGAAATCCCCCGGCTCTTTCGTGATGATGATCTTGCCGTCCTTTGTTGTCTGTTCCGTCATGAGCGTCGGGCTCTGGTTCTGCATGATTTCCGTGCATAGGTTGCTGGAATAAATCATGCCTGCATGCTTGTTGGCATTTTGACGGTTGACTTCATCACGATAGAACATGAATGGACCACCTGTTTCCAGCTGGCTGCGCAGGATGCGCTTCATCACATTGATTGCCGGTACCTCTTCTTTATGCAAGTCCGGATTCTCCACACACGCCCAGTACTTCTCACGGAAAGATCCTTCGCCTCTTGTTTCATCATAGAAATCTTCCAAGGAGAAGCCCATCACGCGGCGGACTTCATGCGGGTCGAACAGATACCAATTACCCCGTGCTTGCACTTGTTCCATGAAGATATCAGGCAGGCAGACACCTGTGAATAAATCGTGTGTACGCTGACGTTCATCACCATTATTCAGTTTCGCATCAAGGAATGGGAAGATATCCTTATGCCAAATATCAAGATACGTGGCAATAGCACCTTTGCGCTGACCAAGCTGATCGACGCTGACCGCCGTATTGTTCAGCTGTTTCATCCACGGAAGCACACCAGAAGAAGCACCTTCAAAGCCTTTGATGGCACTGCCCCGGCTGCGGATCTTACCTAGATAGACCCCGATACCGCCGCCGTTCTTGGATAAGTTGGCAATATCTGTGTTGCTGTCGAAGATACCCTGCAGACTGTCATCGACTGTATCGATGAAGCAGCTGGAAAGCTGACCGTAGCTCTTGCCTGAATTGGACAGAGTTGGCGTGGCAACCGTCATATAAAGGTTGCTCAATGCCCAGTAAGCTTCTGCAACAAGCTCTTTCCGGGATTCCTCAGGCTCCTTGCTCATGATGGTCATGGCGATGATCATGAATCTTTCCTGCGGCAGCTCGTATGTACCGCCTTTGTGATCAGTCGCCAAATAACGATCTGCAAGTGTACGCAAGCCGATATAGGTGAACAAACCATCTTTTTTATGATCGATCAAGCTGTTGTAGTAGTTGATTTCCTCTTCACTGTATGTGTCGAGAAGGAATTTGTTGTAGATACCGATTTCAGTCAATTGCTGAATCAAGCTGTAGAAGGATCCATACTTATCTTCGAAATTATATCCTCTGTTTTGTGACGCTTGGAAATAAAGCTGTTCCAGGTATAGGCTGGCTGCGATATATGTCCATTGCGGCTCTTCTTCATCCAGCTGTGCCAAGCCTTCCAAGATCAGCTGGTTCAACCATTCCTTTTCCGATGACCACGCCTTTTGTTCCATCAGGCGCTCGCCATATTGCACCAAATGCTTGGCATCAGCCGGCGCAAAGCGTGATTCGAGCACGGATGCCACATGCTCTTTCCAATTGACTGTCTGTGTCGTATCTAACATGTTGAAACTTCCTCCTCCAAAAAATACAGGTGTAATAGTAAGTACTTCTTTTTCCCCTAAACGCACAAAGTGAGCAACTACCAGGAAGCTGTCTCTTCTGCCCGCCCTACTAGATACAGTAGTAGCATAGATCAGAATCGACAAATAAAAAGTGTCACAGAACACTGTCTATCAGGCTGATGAAGCGATTTCCCCATCCACCTGTCGATACCCGGCTTGCTCGCCTTCGAAACTATATATAGTAGTAATTCATGTCTGAACTAACAAGATGTTGTATAAATGACTTTACCATACATCCCTCACTCTTTCAATCGCTACTTTCTGCCGCAGTCATATTTCACAATCTATCTTAGAATAAAAACTGCCATCTTTCGAGGTTTTTCGCTGTCGAAAAATTGTTTGTGATTTTCACCCAAAATATCTCCATCACTCGACATTCCAGCTGCTAAGCGGTACGATGAAAACAGAATCGAAGGAGGGATAATATGGGGACAATCAAAAAGGTCGGATTCATCGGTACAGGCGTCATGGGGAAAAGCATGAGCCGCAATTTGATGCAGGCTGGTTTTGAGCTGGCAGTCTACACAAGGACGAAGGCAAAAGCAGAAGAATTGATCGATGCAGGAGCCGTTTGGCACGATACACCTGCAAGTCTAGCTGCAAGTGTGGATGCCATCATCACAATGGTCGGCTATCCCAGTGATGTGCAGGAAGTTTACTTTGGCGAAAACGGGATTCTCCAGCACGCCAAGCCCGGTACATACGTGATCGATATGACGACTTCCAAACCGGCCCTTGCGGAGGAAATTCATGCTGCAGCAAAAGATAAAGGGCTCTTTGCTTTGGATGCTCCCGTTTCAGGCGGAGATGTCGGCGCCAAAAACGGGAAACTCGCCATCATGGTCGGCGGCGACGAAGATGCATTCCAAGCCGCACTGCCGCTTTTCGAAGCAATGGGGGAAAATATCATCCTCCAAGGTCCCGCCGGCTCCGGACAGCATACGAAGCTGATCAACCAGGTGACGATCGCTAGCAATATGGTCGGTGTTTGTGAAGCTATTGCCTATGCAGAATACGCTGGCATGGATCCATCAAAGGTGCTTCAATCGATTACGACGGGCGCTGCCGGCAGTTTCAGCCTGAGCAATCTTGCTCCCCGGATGATCAGGGGGGATTATGATCCAGGCTTCTATGTAAAGCACTTTATCAAGGACATGAAGCTTGCCTTGGAAGCCGCCCGGGAAATGGGCTTGATGACCCCAGGATTGGAATTGAGCCTTTCCTTGTATGAACGCCTGGCAGCAAACGGCGACGAAGACCTCGGCACACAAGCTTTGATCAAGCTATTCACGAAGAAAGCATAAGCAAAGAGGCCAGGAAACTGGCCTCTTTATACAAGTATATACAGCAAAAGCGGCAAGGTGATGAGACTGAGAAGTGTGCTGATCATGGTCGCACTTGATACATAAGCAGGCTTGGCACCGAATTCAAGCGCATAAAGCGTCGTATTTGCAGCAGTTGGCATTGCGGCTACCAAAATCATGATCTGTTTCACCATGTCATCCACAGGGAGGAATAAGGTGAAAAGATAAGCAATCGCAGGAGAGATGAGCAGTTTCAGCACGAGCGCATAAGTAAGGCGCTCATATTCAAAGGATTTCAATGAAATATTGGCCAGCTGCATACCAAGCACGATCATGACGGTAGGGATTGCTGCATCAGCTACGAGATGGATGGCTTCGGTGACCGGTCCGCTGAGCGGTATGGATGAGACTTGAAACAAAATACCGAGCAGAGCCCCATAAATGATCGGTATTTTCAAGACGGACAAGAGGGTGCCGCGGAGCGATAATACGGCGCCGCCTCCCTTGGCAGCAACGAATACGCCGATTGTAACCATGACGAGCTGCTGCAATACAAGCAGGATGACCGCATAATCAAAGCCCGCCGCCCCGAAAACGAACAGCACGAGCGGTGTTCCGTAATTTCCATTGTTCATGAAAGAAGCCCCAAGCATAAGGCTGTATGTATCCTGTCGATCGTATCCACGCAGCAAACTGATGATATAACAAATCAATAAAAGCGCAAGACAGATCCCGACTACGAAAATGGCAAGGTAGATATAATCCACACTCATGCGATTCTCATAAAAAGTTTGAAAAGCCAATACCGGCGACAGCAGATAAACCGACATCTTCGAAATGCTTCTGATGTCGAATTTCAACAGTTTTTGTCCAATGAAACCAAGAAGGAAAATGCCGAAAATCGGCAAAAGTGTCAATATGTAAGCCAAAGACTATCATCCTATCACATTATTTATGATTTCAGAAACTCTATCTTCCCTTCTCCGATCCGAGCAATCCGGGCAAGGGACACGACATCGATTCCCAACTCCTCCAAACGCTTCCGTCCATTCTGGAAGCTTTTCTCGATTACGATCCCGATACCTGCTACTTCAGCACCAGCTTGTTCTAAAATACTGATCAATCCAGCTGCAGCTTCCCCATTCGCAAGAAAATCATCGATGATGAGCACATGATCCTCTGATGATAATCTATCTTTTGAAATCGTCACATCCGAGTAGACTTGCTTCGTGAACGAATAGACGGATTCACAGTACACATCACCCTTCATCGTCAGCGATTTCTGCTTTTTCGCATAAACAACCGGGACGTTGAAGGCCAAACCAGTCATCAGCGCCGGTGCAATACCGCCTGATTCGATTGTTACAATCTTTGTCACTGGTTTGTGCCTGAAATTCCGCTGGAACTCCTTCCCTATTTCATAAAGGAGGGACGTATCCATTTCATGATTCAAAAAGCTATCCACTTTAACGATTGTGTCCCCAATGATGGTGCCTCTTTCCAGAATTGCTTTTTCGAGCAGTTCCATCTATCGTTTCCCCTTCCTTTCTTCTGCAGCCGAAGCGACAACGAAAGCCAAATCATCATTACCGAAAAATTGCAGCACTTCCACAACCATATCATCCGAAATATCGGATGCCTCCTCCTTGGGCAGAACTTCATCCAAAGCCTCCAGCAATGCTTCATTTTTCCCTTGATCCGGATAGGCTTGTCCGTACAAGGAAACAGCATCCAAACCTTGATTCGCGCACCACTGGGTAAATATCCGTATCATCATCCGCTCATCTTCCTGGTACTTTTCGATGATCTTTTTGGACAGCTCCTCTTGGCTCATCAGCAGTCACACCTCCTGAAAATGATAAAAGACGCATCCTGGAAAAATCCAGAATGCGCCTCTGTCGTCGTATGATATATTACAGACGAGTTACGTTAGCAGCTTGTGGGCCGCGGTTGCCTTCAACGATTTCGAATTCAACTTCTTGACCTTCGTCAAGAGTTTTGAAGCCGTCAGCTTGGATAGCAGAGAAGTGTACGAATACGTCGTCACCGTCTTCTCTTTCGATGAAACCAAAACCTTTGTCTGCGTTAAACCATTTTACTTTTCCAGTCATTTAAATGACCTCCTTACAATAGAAGTACAAAAGTACAGGTATTGAATCGTTATACCTTTACACCACTTATTGTGAAAGAGATCGTAAAGATTATTCAACCGTTTCCTTTTGCTCTTTAAGAGTACCCTTTTTTCAATAAGAATGCAAGTCAATTCTAACTTTTTCTCCAAATTAAATTCAGAATGAGACCTACGCCCTATAAAAACGCTTACATCATTGGCTTTGTAAGCGGAATCCGCTTTCATAAAGACGTAATTAGACCTGTGACCATTGGCATTTATTACAAGTTATTTTTCGGAAAACATGTGATTTCCCTTCCATTTTCTCCATCGGTTTTCTTTTCCATACCCGATTTCTAGAAGGAATATTCCAGTTGACAGTCCTTACCCCTTTTTTTATAGTGACTATAGCTTTTGTGAAAGAATAAACGTAATGAAAGGGGTGGCAGCATGATTAAGACGTATCTTTATGATCATAAAACAGACTCGATGCATACGAATATTTCATTGCAGGACAGCAATAGGCATTTGGAGGATCCCGATAATCTGCTATGGATTGATGCCTATGATGTGAAATCCCATGAATTGCATGAGCTGGCGGGGATATTCGATTTCCACCCGCTGGCAATCGAGGACTGCCTGCATGACAGCCCGCGCGCAAAGGTTGATGATTATGATGCATACAAATTTTTCGTCTTCCATGCCCTGCGTTACAACGAGGAAAGTGACAACGAAATCACGACGCTTGAGCTGAATGTCTTTTTAGGACCCAATTATGTCGTTACCATCCACAAGCATAAGCTGCGCTGGCTCGGCCAGATGGATGCCATCTGCTCCCGCTCCTCCCGCTTCATGAATCAAGGGGCCGACTTCCTGCTATATGCACTCGCGGATGGCATCACGGATGAATACTTCCCTGTCCTGGATCGGATCGGCATCCGGATCGAAGAGCTTGAAGATGAGATGTACAGTGAAGGAGTCAAAGAGGTAACCGAAGAGTTCCTTGCCTTGAAACGGACGATCATTCTGATCAGGCGGGTGATTCTCCCGCAGCGGCGTATTTTCCTGAATGTGAACGGCAAATGGAAATTCGATATCCAGGAAGAGAATGTGCCCTTCTATACGGACTTGATCGATCACCTGGAACGTATCGTCGACTCCACCGAGACTTTCCGTGATTTGGTGAATAGTGCATTGGATACGTATTATTCCATCATCAGCGCCAAGTCGACGGAAAAACTGAACTTCCTGACGATCATTTCCACCGTCATGCTACCGCTCACATTCGTGACCGGATTTTTCGGGATGAATCTCCCTATACCATTCCAAGACAGCCCTTGGACAACAGCAGGGGTCACCGTCCTTCTTGTACTGATCACTTTTGGCATGTGGTATTATTTCAAAAACAAATTGTTTTAATTTCCATTTGTACTGGAATTCCATACGTGTTAAAATATTTGATTGCAAGAGTATGAATAACGACATCCCCTAAATTTGTATCTTGCAAATATAAATGACAGGTGGAAAAAAAGATGAGCGACTATCGAGTATTATTGTATTACAACTATGTAGATATTGAAGATCCGGAAGCTTTCGCTAAAGAACATTTGGAGAAATGCAAGGAGCTCGGACTGAAAGGCCGTATCCTTGTTGCCAAAGAAGGTATCAATGGCACTTGCTCCGGCACAGTCGAACAGACACAGGCTTATATGGACATGATGCATGCGAAACCAGGTTTTGAAGATATGATCTTTAAAATCGATGAGGCAGATGGACATGCTTTCAAGAAAATGCATGTACGCCACCGCCCTGAATTGGTGACGCTGCGTCTTGAAGATGATATAGACCCTCGCGAGGTCACAGGTGAATACCTGTCTCCGAAGGAATTTTATGAAGCGATGCAGGACGAGAACACCGTTGTCCTTGATGCCCGTAATGATTATGAATACGATCTTGGCCACTTCCGCGGCGCGATCCGTCCTGACATCGAGACATTCCGCGACCTGCCGAACTGGGTCCGCGAAAACAAAGACAAATTGGAAGGCAAACGCGTATTGACATATTGCACAGGCGGTATCCGCTGCGAGAAATTCTCCGGCTGGCTCGTACGCGAGGGCTTTGAGGATGTTGCCCAACTGCATGGCGGTATTGCCACTTACGGAAAAGATCCCGAAGTACAAGGTAAACTCTGGGACGGCAGAATGTATGTATTCGATTCCCGCATTTCCGTACCGGTCAACCAAACAGAGCATGTTGTCGTAGGTAAGGATTACTTCGACGGCAAACCTTGTGAACGTTATGTGAATTGTGCAGATCCTTCCTGCAACCGCCAGTTCCTTTGCTCGGAAGAAAACGAGCATAAGTATCTTCGCGGCTGCTCCGACAGCTGCCGCCGTTCCCCGCGTAACATGTACGTGGCAGAACACGGCTTGACTCCGGAAGAAGTGGAAGAACGCCTTGCAAAACTTGAGGACGAAAAAGTAGCAAACTGATGGATAAGGATGTAAAGCCAGCACAGGCTTTACATCCTTTTTCATTGTTGTGGAAGTCAGCTGAAAACAAACATTCGCTTTATTAGGAAAAAGCCGCACAGCATCAACTGTGCGGCTTTTTCCATTCCAGGAATTCGAGGCGGTTGCCAAAGGGATCGTCCACATAGATTCGATCTGCACCGGGCAAATCCTCATCATCGATAAAGTCCACGCTATGGTCACTCAAGTGACGCCGTAGCGATGCGAGTCCTTCGACCTCAAAAGCCGGATGGGCTTTTCGTGCAGGGGAAAAAGGTTCTTCCACACCCATGTGAACAGTAATTGCGTTGCAGCTGAACCAAACACCGCCTCTTGCCTGCAATGTGGCAGGCTTTTCAATTTCCTCAAAATCAAGGACATCCACAAAGAACTGCCTTGCTTGGTCTTCACTGCCGCGAGGACAGGCAAGCTGCACATGATCCAGCTGTTTCAGGAAAAATTCCATTGGATAACCCCCTTTCCCTATATTCTACCATTGAAAATTTGGATTGTTATCGCTTATTTACGGTTTATGCTACATTGGAGATGCAAGCAGAGGAGGAAGCCGATATGACAGTATACGATTATTCAGCAGTTACCTTAGAGGGAAAACAAGTCAGTCTCAGCGATTATGCAGGCAAGGTGCTCGTCATTGTGAATACAGCAAGTAAATGCGGTTTTGCACCCCAATTGGAACAGCTTCAGGAGTTATATAAAGATTATCAAGAAAAGGGCCTGGTCATCCTCGGCTTTCCGAGTAATCAATTCATGAATCAGGAACCCGGCAGCAGTGAAGAAATCGCAGCTGTTTGCCAGCGCAATTACGGCGTCAGCTTCCCGATGTTTGAAAAAGTGAAGGTGAACGGCCCTGAGGCCCACCCGCTTTATAAGCACCTGACCAGTCAGGCAGGCGGACTATTTTCCAAAAGCATCAAATGGAATTTCACAAAGTTCCTCGTCGATGCGGAAGGAAATGTCGTCGAGCGCTTTGCTCCCAAGACCAGTCCGATGGATATGAAACCAGCCATCGAGAAACTGCTCGACCAAGCACAAATGAGCAGATGACATACCTGGTCATGTTTAGGTTATGAAC
>NZ_NQFP01000045.1:0-46865 GCF_002271665.1 Terribacillus sp. 7520-G
CGACACCCCGTCCAAGGACGGGGTGTCGTTTTGTATTGTTTTAAATGAAGATATCAAGAATCATTGTGAATACAAGACCCGAGACAGCCACGACTGTCGAAAGCACTGTATACGTACCAAAAGCTTCTTTCAATGTCATGCCAAGGGATTCTTTGACCATCCAGAATCCGGCGTCATTGACGTGGGAGGCAATGGCACTTCCTGCACCCGTTGCCAGCGCAACAAGCTCCAAATTCACATCCGGCATGGTTCCAAGGGATGGAATGACCAGACCAGCCGTCGTCAGCGTGGCAACGGTACCTGAACCAAGGCAGATACGCAAAATTGCTGCTACCATCCAAGCAAAGAATACCGGTGACATGGATGAGCCTGCAAAGATGGATGCAACATAATCACCAACGCCGCCATCGATAAGCACCTGTTTCAAGGCTCCGCCTCCACCAATGATCAATAACAGCATTCCAAGTGCATTGATGGCTGATCCACAGGAATCCATCAGCTTCTTGATCGGGATATTTCTTCTTATCCCCATTGTGTATATCGCAACCAGCAGGGAAATCACCATCGCCGTGGAGGAGTTACCCACAAAACGGATGATTTCTATCAACAGATTGTCAGCAAATCCAGTTTCAGCTTGGGCGATATCCACAGCTGCACCGATTGCCATGAGGATGACTGGGAATAGTGCAGTGAAAACACTGATACCGAAACCCGGCATCTCTTCTTCCTTAAAGGATTTTGCGACGCCAAAGGATTCACTGCCCTCACGTGTCCAAGCAGTCGGAACGATCCGTTTTGCCAGCTTGGGATATAGAATGCCAGCAAGAATCACGGTAGGTATCGCTATGATGATTCCATAAATAAGCATAAGTCCAATATTTGCCCCATACTCCGCAGCTACTGCAGTCGGACCTGGATGCGGCGGGAGAAAAGCGTGTGTTGCAAGTGCAGCTGTGACCATCGGCAATCCAAGATGGACGATGGATACTTTCAATTCTTTTGCAATCGAGAAAATGATCGGTATGAGCAAGACGATTGTCACTTCGAGGAACAAGGCTATACCAACGATGAAAGAAGCAAACAGGACAGCCCATTGAATACGTTTTTCACCAAATTTATCGATAAGTGTCGTAGCAATCCGATTGGCACCGCCGGCATCCGCAATCAGACGGCCGAGCATGGCGCCCATACCAAAGATCAGCGCAATATGTCCGAGCGTCCCGCCTAAACCGCTTTCAATCGAGCTGACGACATCTGACATCGGCATGCCTAACAGCAGCGCAACAATAAAGGAAACGATGATCAAGGAAACAAATGTATTGAGCTTGAGTCCCATAATCATGATGAGCAGTAATAGTACACCTAAAGCTATGATCAGTAATGGCATGATGATTTCCCCCAAATCCATTTGTAAGTGTTTTCATTATTGCCCGTCAGAAAGGAAGGATTGACGCATCCTTCCTTTCTGACGGTATATTGCCTTCTTACAGCGTTGTACGTGTAAAGTTTGGCGCGTATTCAGCCGCAACCTTGATGCATTCTTCCATGCTGATGCTCTCCGCAATGTTCTTACCTGCAATATCGAACGCCGTACCGTGGTCAACGGATGTGCGCAGGAACGGCAGACCGTTCGTGATGGAAACAGTACGATGGAAGTCTGTCATTTTTGCAGCGATATGTCCTTGATCATGATACAAGGAAAGTACTGCATCATATTTGCCATTCAGGGCCTGGAAGAATACCGAGTCAGCAGGGACCGGGCCGACCGCGTCGATGCCTTCCTTCATGGCAAGCTCGATACCAGGTTTGATTTCCTCTACTTCTTCCCAGCCGAACAAGCCGCCTTCACCGCTATGCGGGTTCAAGCCTGCCACTGCAAATCGGCGGGATTCCACACCTAGGCGCTGCAGTGCTTTATCACAGCGAACCAAGTAATCGTGCACTCTTTCTTTCGTCATCTGCGCGATGGCATCTTTCAAGGAAAGGTGACGAGTGAGGAAAAAGATACGCATGCCATTCACCTGGAACATTGTCAGCGGATCATCCGATCCAGCAAGATCCTCCAGCATCTCTGTATGTCCGATATAAGGAACCTTGGCTGCTTTCAAGGATTCCTTGTTAATCGGTGTAGTTGCCAGTGCCTGAACCTGGCCATCCATCGCAAGCTCGACGGATTTCTTGATATATTCGAAAGCTCCCTGACCGCCTTGAGCGGAAACTTGACCGTACTCCAGCTTTTCCATATCAATGTTGTCCAGATTGATTACGTCGACAGTGCCCAATTCATATTGTCCATCCGCCGGGGAAGATACTTCATTCACTTCCAAATTCGCTTCCACGATTTCAATCGCTTTTTTGATCACTGCTGTATCACCGATCACGAGTGGTTTACACACATCGTAAATCTCTTGCTTCGATAAGGACTTCATTGTAATCTCCGGTCCGATACCAGCCGGATCTCCCATTGGAATTGCGATGATAGCTCTTTCAGTCATAGTGTTTTTCCTCCTTAGAATTTGGCTTCCAAATATTTCACGCTTGTATAAATCGCCTTCGTCCCGCCGGCGGTGCCGCCTTTGGTCACGATCGGGATGCCATCCAGATAACCGCCGATGAATTTGCCATAAGCGATCAGCGGCAGGATCTCATCCATCAGCTGAATGCCTTCCGCTCTGCTGATCGAGCAAAGTGAAGCGGTTACATCTCCGCCACTGGAAAAACAGCCGCCGATTTCAAACTCGCTTTCCTGTACAACCACTCTCGTGATTTTCCCCAAACCATCAGCAATCCGCTTCGCCAATGCGTCCTGACTCACACCCTGATTTGCCGCAAGCGTTTTCAAATCAAGGATTTCAGCTCCTGGTGCATCCGTGGTGATCAAGAGTATATCCTGCTTCCTCATCTCCTGCTTTGCCAGGTCAATTACTCGATCCACCTCTTCATCCCACATACCGTCCACTGTCGCCAGCTTCTTGGAATCAACATAAATCGGTCGCAAATTCGTCTTATCGATCAAGTATTGCAGCTGGCTGGAGCTGTTGGATGTTACGCTGCCGACTGTGACGATGATTTTCTTATCCTTCATCCGCTTGCGGCTGAAAGCTCTTGCGAATGCCGCTGTCAGCGGACCAGGATCGGCCGGCACCATTTGGTAAGCCTCAAGCTCCGCCATGGCCCCTGCCACTGCATCGATGTCCTCATTCGTAATGATATCCGGGACAAGGATTCTTGCACCGGCATCGATTGCCTCCTCCATCTTTTGCTCGATGGCTTCCTTTCCGGCCAGTATTGTTTCCAAGCCAATGCTTGCTACTGGGTATTCGCTCTGTTTTTCCACCAGCTTCGGGACATGCGATTCTGTCACCGGCTTGACCGGGTCCTTCCCGACATCCGAAAGCTGTACCGGTACACCATGAACGAGCAAATACCCGCCGGAGACGATTCGTCCCGAATCCGGATAAGCTGGTACGACAACCGCAATCGCTTGCGGTCCCAACTCATCAAGCAGGGTATCCAGTTCAACACCGATATTTCCGCGGATTGTACTATCGATCCTCTTGCAGACAATATCCGTTTCCCACTTCTTCAAGTTCTGCGCCACCGTTTTCACCCGGCGATGCGCGACCTCCCCTTTCACATAGCGGCTATCCGTATCGACAATCACGCCATTGATTTGATCCGAGGAGGGCAGATGGTCGTAAAAGACCATCGTCGCAACGTTATATCCCAGCTTCGTCAGTTTGACACCCGTGCCATTACCACCAGTCAGATCATCTGCAATCACACCAATCTTCATCAGGCTTCCCCCTCTGCTGCTACGACCTCCAAAAGCTCCGTCAATTCTTCCGGGTGATAAGACCTTATTCCGCTATCCGAAATGACACCGGATAATGCTTCCAAATCACAAACCTTAGCCAACGCCTTTTGATCCAGCTTGCTCGAATCAGCCACCAGCCAAGTAGCCTGCGCCGACTCGATCATCAACTTCTTGATGGAAGCCTTCTCAAAGGTAGGCGCCGTCACACCGACTTGGAGATGCACTGCATGGGCGCCCAGGAAAAACAAATCCACATGCAGGTTGCGCAGCGTCTGTTCGGTAAGCGGACCGAACAGTGCTCCGATATTGTTCTGCATCTCGCCGCCAGTCAAAATCACCTTGACCTCACTATCCATCAGTTCGGCCGCAATCTTGATATCATTCGTTACGACCGTCAAATTGCGCTTGTGCTTCAACAGCTTGGCGATCTCGAGTGTCGTCGTCCCCGAATCAATCAGGATGGTAAAGTGTTCCTGCACCAGTTCAGCAGCACGTTTGGCAATCAAGCGCTTCTCCTGTGCATTCTTTCCTTCCTTGGTTTGAAAGGAAGACTCCATTACCAATGGTTTGTTCAGGATTGCACCGCCCAGGGTGCGGATGATCTGCTCTTGCTCCTCCAAGTAATTCAAATCACGGCGGATCGTCATGGCAGATACATCCAGCTCTTTGGCAAGTGCGTCGATATCTATCTTTTCGTTTTTATTCAATTGTTCTAAAATCACATTCCTGCGTTCGTTTGGCTGCATTTTATATCACCTTTTGTTAATCATGAACATCTTATGTGTTCATGATAGGCGTATTTTTGTTAAAAGTCAACATATTATTGTTATTTATTATCAAATTTAATTCGATTATTGTTAAAGTTGAACATCGAATTGCAGGAGACCTTAGAAAAACCAGATTTTCTTCCCTCCGCTTGTCCGCACTACAAATGAATGGTTTTCCCAGTTTTGTATCACCCCGAAGGAAACCATTCAGTACCGTATTTTGATTTAAGTTAAAGGAATTTATTTGACTCAGTACTAGTCGGTACTGTAAAATCCAAGCAGAAAGGAGCAGATCATGGATATAAAACAAAGGATTATCGAATCGTCTGTTCTCTTGTTCAAAGAAAAGGGGTACAGCCGAACCTCCGTTGAAGACATTGTTCGAAAGTGCCGTATCTCAAAGGCTTCTCTTTATAAAGTTTTTGATTCAAAAAAAGAAATTTTGCTTCATGCACTCAACTTACAGCATGAAGAACTGCATAGGAAAAACGATGAGTTAGACCTCGGCAATTTGACTGCCGATGAAAAACTCATTAGAAAGATAGCAATGTTTCTTTCCCATTTCCATTTCAATCATGAGCTTTTTGCTTCTGTGCCCGAGGCATTCTCAGAAGAAGAACTGGACGAAATGAAACAATACGCAAAGCCTTACAAGCTCGAAATATATCGCATGCATAAAAAGAATTTCCGTCATGCTTTTGGAGCTGATTTGGATGATCGCTCTCTATGGAGTATGGCTGTCACGTATGAAGGATTGGTAAAGGAATGGCTTGAGATTATCCACATTTTTGGAACAGATGATATTGATTTTGTTCAAATAGCACGATACATTGCAGCGGCCATGAAAATAATCATCAAGGATCATCATCAATCCCTGCACCTACTGCCATCCTTAATAGACAGACTCATTCTGGAAGAAAATAAGATGTTTCATAAAAAGGAAAATACCTTGTCAGAAAAGCTGCATCGTATGGAGGAAATCCTTCTGAATGCCCCTATCGATGAATCAGAAAGGGATAATTACCTTTCGAACATAGCATTTCTGCAACAAGAGTTTTCAATGTCCAGACCGAGAGAATATCTTGTAGACTCTGTGCTATACTACTTGTCCCAATCAGAGGAAGTCGAGCCGATAGTGAAGTCTATACAATTTACATATAAAGAAACGGAGAGGAATTCATGAAAAAAAGAGGGACCAACAAGACGCTGGTTACAATTGGCGTTATGCTGGGGCTGCTGTTCGCTTCCTTGGATCAGACCATCGTATCCACAGCACTCCCTACGATTACAAGCGACCTGGGCGGCCTGGCGTTTTACAGCTGGGTCGTTGCCATTTACATGCTCGCCGAATCGATCGGTATTCCCATATTCGGAAAATTATCCGATTTGTTCGACCGCAAGAAAATCTATTTGATCGGACTCGGCTTTTTCCTGGCAGGATCCATCCTATGCGGATTAGCTCACGATATTGTCCTATTGGTCATTGCCAGGGGAATTCAAGGGATCGGGGCTGGAGCCTTGATGCCTCTTGCCTTTACGATGATTGCAGATATCTATTCCGTGGAACAGCGTGCCAAGATACAAGGTGTCCTTGGATCCATGTTCATGATTTCCAGTATCATCGGACCTGCAATCGGAGGATTTTTGACAGAGAACTTGAGTTGGCATTGGATATTCTTCATTAATATTCCAATTGCTTTGATTGCTGCCATTTTCATCTGGTTCGGGTATCAGCAAAGTACCGACAAGCAAAATCCATCCATTGATTGGTGGGGAGCCATCACACTCTCCATTGGTATCGTAGCAACATTGCTGACGACGGTCTTGACCGGCGGTGAAGGCGGAGCTTCAGCGAGTCATACTTGGGGCTCCCCGCTTGTCATCACGCTGCTGACCGGCGGGTTATCCTTGCTCGCGGTCTTTGTATGGATCGAGACGAAAACAAAAGATCCCATTTTACCAATCTACTTGTTTAAGAACCGTGTCACCTCTATCTTATCCATTGTCAGCTTCTTTATGGGGCTTGGCATGTTTGGCGCAATATCGTTCCTTCCGCTTTATCTGCAAAATGTAAAGCAGCTGTCCGCTACCGCATCCGGTTACATGCTGCTTCCCATGATGATTGCTGCCATGGTCGCCGGGATATTCGGAGGTTTTGTCCTGACAAAATTCAAGTATAGGAACCTGCTTGTCACGAGTCTGCTGATCATGGTGGGCGGATTCCTGATGCTGTACACGCTGTCAGCCGATACATCGCTTTGGTTCTTTGGCTGCTGTGCTGGGTTGATCGGCTTGGGAATGGGTGTACTGATGCCTGCGTTGACCACTTTGACACAGGAATTGGTTCCAAAGGAAGATATCGGAGCCGCCACGGCCTCCATCAATTTGTTCCGATCCCTGGGTGCCACCATCGGCATCAGTGTTTTAGGCGGCGTATTGAATAGTCAAATGTCTTCGGATATCGAAGCAAGCGTCCGTGAAAGCCCTGAAATGGTAAGTGTACTTTCCGGTAACATTCAAGATATACTGCGCAACCCAATAGGCGTACCTGCAGATATTTACAACGAACTGGTAAATATCTTTATCGGCGGCCTGCATAGCATGTTCTTAGTCTCTGCGGCACTGATTGCCGCAGCAGTCATTGCAGCCCTGTTCATTGGCAACGGGAAGCTCGAAAGCGATAAAGAGAAAGAAAAGCGCGAGGCTTGACCTGCACATGTAATCCACCCGCTGGAAAACATAGATGTTGCTTTGAATATGATACTAAATGCAGAAAGTAGATACATCCAATAAATAAACGCCGCTCCTTTATAAGGACGGCGTTTATTTTATTGAAGATGCGCTTCTTTTAGGATTACGAGGTAGAATATCTACTTTGATAGACTACAAGCGCAGTAATAAATCTTGCACCTTGGAAGCAATCCATCAGGATGCAATTAAAAATATCGCATGATGCCACTAGCAAAAACACCCTCCCGCATCATTCGGCTCATTAACCGATTTCAGCAGGAAAGGTGTTCATTTCCACATTAACCTATGGTACTGGGTTGGTTTTGCTTGCGCATCTCCACTTCCACGATTTGGTGATTTTGCATTTCGGTTATTTCCCACTCAAAGCCATGGGCTTCCATGAGTCGATGCTCCTCGATATTGCGAAGATTGGTGAGCATCCAGCCGCCGATTGTATCGACTTCCGCTTCATTTACAAAACGAATGTCAAACTGCTCCTCCACTTCTTCAAGCAACACCCGGCCATTCAAACGGTATTTATCCTCAGCAACCTTTTGGATATCCGGCTTTTCATTGGCATCGAATTCGTCACGGATTTCACCGACGATTTCCTCCAGCATATCCTCCATCGTCACGATGCCAGCAGTTCCGCCGTACTCATCGACGACTAACGCGATATGGACACGCTTTTTCTGCATAGTCAGCAGTGTATCATTGAGACTCGTTCCTTCATGCACCGTCGGTATGGGGTGAATGAAATCTTCCAGTTCCTTATCCTCCCTGGACGTGAAATCAGTGAGCATTTCTTTGACGTTCACAAAGCCATAAATCCTGTCCTTATCACCGTCTTGTGAAACGGGATAACGTGTATATTGGTGCTCGACCATCACTTCCTGGATTTCCTTGCGAGTCATAGCATCGGAGATTGCAATGACCTGTGTCCGCGGTACAAGGATATCCTTTACGACGCGATCGTTGAATGTAAAAATGTTTTCCATATAATCCAGCTCAGTCTTGTTGATTTCACCGCTCTGGAAGCTTTGTGCCATGATGATCTTCAGTTCCTCTTCGGAGTGGGCCTGTTCATGCGCAACCTGCTTCACGCCGAACATGCGCAGGAATACGCGTGCAGATCCATTCAGTGTGTAGATGAAAGGTGCCATCAGCTTTCCGAACCAGTATAGCGGACGCGCCAGGATGAGCGTCATCTTCTCTGTATATTGGATAGCCAAGGTTTTCGGAGCCAGCTCACCGATGACGACATGCAGGAAAGTCACGACCGCAAAGGCGATGGCGAATGAAAGAATGGTAGAAAGAGATTCTGATAAACCGAAGTAATCGAATACCGGGTGCAATATCTTCTCGACAGTCGGCTCACCCAATGCACCAAGTACCAATGCAGTGACAGTGATTCCAAGCTGACAGGCAGATAAGTAGTAATCGAGATCACGGACAAGCTTCTGTACGACTAAGGCGTTCTTGTTCCCTTCCTCGATGAGCTGTTCGATGCGTGACATACGTACCTTCACGACCGAGAATTCGGCACCGACGAAGAATGCCGTCAGAATGATGAACAAGGCGACTAAAGCTAGATTGAGTATTAATAATGGGTCCAAATTTTCCCCCTTTTACAGGGGTTCACCTCCGTATTATGCTTACTGTCTATATTGGGGTCTTCTTCCGCAGCGGCAATATATTCAAAACCTTCACCTTCCCAAGGGAATCGCCTCCTTTCCAGTTTGAAAAAAGACCCCCATCTCGTTACCGGGATGGAGGCCTGTTTCTCCGTTCATTTATGCTAGCTTAGCGAGATTATAAAATATATATACAGTATTTTCAATCAAATCCGCGTGAATTATTTTCGAACTTTATTTCATTCATGTAGAATAAAAGTAACCGCTATCAACCATGGAGCCAAAATGCTCTTTCCATTGTTTAACATATCGCCACTGTCTCACAGGACAAATTCCGTGAAAAGAGCAGGAAACACAGATGAAAATTAGGAGGAGACTTATGAAGAATTTAAAAATAGCCAGTTTGCCAGGGGATGGAGTCGGTAAAGAGGTGGTTCCGGCAGCTCAGACTGTTTTGAAAGCGATTTCCGAGGTGCATGGCGGATTGAAGTTCGATTTCACCGAATATCCATGGAGCTGTGAATATTACCTGGAGCATGACCGGATGATGCCGGATGATGCATTGGACAGACTGCAGGATGCAGACGCTATCTTCCTCGGTGCTGTCGGGAACCAAAAGCTTGTACCGGATCATGTCTCCCTATGGGGCATGCTGATCAAAATACGCCGTGAATTCGAGCAAGTGATCAATATCCGTCCCGCCAAGCTGCTGAAGGGTATTACTTCCCCGCTTGCCAACCCGAAGGATTTCGATTTGCTGGTGGTGCGGGAAAACAGTGAAGGTGAATATAGTGAAATTGGCGGACGGATTTTCCGCGGCGAGGAAGAGATGGCTATCCAAAACGCAGTATTCTCAAGACGCGGTTCGGAAAGAGCGATGCGCTATGCATTTGAGCTGGCCGCAAAACGCAGGAAGCATGTCACAAGCGCAACGAAATCCAACGGAATCGTTCATTCCATGCCGTTTTGGGACGAAGTCTTTCAATCCGTTAAAAAAGATTATCCGGATATAGAGACAGACAGCCAGCATATCGATGCCCTGGCCGCCTTCTTCGTCACACAGCCGCAGCGCTTCGATGTCATTGTCGCCAGCAATTTATTCGGCGATGTATTGACCGATATAGGCGCCGCCATCATGGGAAGTATCGGGATTGCACCAGCAGCCAATATCAATGTGAACGGTAAATACCCTTCGATGTTCGAACCAGTGCATGGCTCCGCACCGGATATCGTGGGCAAAGGAATCGCCAATCCAATCGGTCAGATTTGGACGGCAAAGCTGATGCTTGATCATTTCGGCGAGGAAGAACTCGGCGATGAACTGCTGGATATCATAGAAGACGTGACAGCAGCCGGAATCCTGACACCTGACCTTGGCGGTGCGTATGGAACGGAGGATGTAACTGGAGCGATCGTGGAAAGGGTCCATAAATTATAATTCCATCAAGAAAGGAAGCTGCTTTCTGCCAGCTTCCTTTTCTTGAAATATTATTGTTGCTGTAAATTGGATTATGTTCATAACCCGCTATAAAAAAGAGCGCATCTGCGCTCTAGACTAATTTCTTCGCCAGCTCCCGATTCCGCTGCTTGAATAATACATTATGGGAAGAAACCATCCCCCATTCGTCTGCGGAAGGCTCGATAAATTGTTTGGCCTTATTGACTGCATTGGCTGCATCCTGGAAACAGCCGGCTATGAGGTGGACTTTACCCTCATGTTTCAGGATGTCCCCTGCAGCAAACAGTCCTGGTACGGAAGATTCGCCGCTTGGTGTTCCTGCAATGTAGTAATTATCCACTAGCTCGATATCCACTTCACTGTTCTGAATCAGATCCATGTCCCTGTCATAGCCGTGATTGACAATGACCTCATCAATCGGTAAATACGTAATTTCATTGGTTTCATGATTCGTCAGCTCGACCCGCTCGATATGCTGCTGATTCGGGCATGCAACAAGCTTCGTAATCGAAGTGCACAGGAAGCAGCGTGCCCCGCTGCACATAAGACGCTCTACAGACGCTTCATGTCCTTTTAAAGCTTCGTTCCGATAGGTGACATATACTTGTTTCGCAATCGGCTCCAATTCATTGGCCCAATCGACCGCTGAATTACCGCCGCCTGAGATGATGACCGTCTTATCCCGGAAGCGCTGCATGTCTTTCACCGTATAATTAAGATTCGCAACCTCGAACTTTTCGCAGCCTTCGATGGAAAGCTTCTGCGGATTAAGGATACCGCCGCCTGCAGCCACGATGATTGTTTTCGAATAATGCGTTACACCGCCCGCTGTGTGGAGTTCGAATATATCCTCTTCATTGCGTTTGATACTCGTTACCTTTTCGTTCAATACCACATCGGGATCAAAGGTCATTGCCTGCTCGGTGAGCTGATCTATCAGTTTGCCAGCTGGAAGCGGTGGCACTCCGCCCACATCCCAGACCATCTTTTCCGGATAAACATGGAGCTTACCGCCCAGATAAGGCTGGAACTCGATGATCTTTGTCTTCATTTGCCGCAGCCCGCTATAGAAAGCGGAATATAATCCAGCGGGACCTCCACCGATGATCGTCACATCATATAGCCAATCTTCCTGCACACTGATTCCTCCTTCAAACCGATAGTGATAATCATTCTCATTTAAATATACCGAAAATAAATCTCAAAATCAATGTTGACATCCGAATTTTCTGCCTTTATTATGGAATCAAGCGAGATTGATAATCATTCTCATTCTCATCGTATAACCCTGGTGCCCTGTCCCCCTAACAGGGCACCCCCCTATTAGTATGAGGAGTGACATACATAATGAAAAAATTAATTCCGGCTTTATTTATTCTTTTGCTTATATTGGCTGCATGCGGCAGCAACGATTCCGCTGATTCCAACAAGAAAGCGGATTCAGCTGACAATGAAGGCGAAATGATTACATATGATTCCGAGGATGGACCGGTCGAAGTGCCCGCTGATCCGAAGCGTGTTGTCGTTCTTTCTTCATATGTCGGTGATTTGATCGATCTGGATGTACCGATTGTCGGTGCCGATGCGTGGTCCATGCAGAATCCTCGTTTTAAAGATGCCTTGAAGGACGCAGAGGAAGTCACCGAGGATGACTTAGAAAAAATCATCGAGCTCAAACCTGACTTGATCATCGGACTCTCAAGCTTGAAAAATCTCGATAAACTGAAAGAAATTGCCCCTACAGTGACCTTCACTTACGGTAAGCTGAACTATCTCGATCAGCATGTGGAAATCGGCAAGCTGGTCAACAAAGAGGACGAAGCACAGGCTTGGGTCGATGATTTCACAAAGCGTGCTGCAGAGGCCGGTGAACAGATCAAGGAGAAAATCGGACCCGATGCAACCGTGTCCGTGGTGGAGAACTTCGATAAACAGCTCTATGTATATGGCGATAACTGGGGCCGCGGCACCGAAGTGCTTTATCAGGCGATGGGCTTGAATATGCCCGAGAAGGTGAAAGAGGATGCACTGGAGGCTGGCTACTTCGCATTATCGACAGAAGTTTTGCCAGAGTACATGGGCGACTATGTGATCTTCAGTAAATTCGATGATGCAGACACATCCGTTGAAGACTCCGAATCCTTCCAAAACACTGCTGCTGCAAAAAATGATCGGGTATATGAAGTGGACGGAAATGCCTTTTACTTTAACGACTCCAATACATTGGATTACCAGTTAGAGTTCATCAAGGAGAGCTTCCTAGGAAAATAGGAAGCTCTTTCCCTTATCCTTACATAGAAAGATGCGTGGCTGATGAAGAACATACCATTTGCTTTGAAACTTTTCATTGGACTTATTTTATCCATTGCGGCATTTGTCTTGGCTTTATCCCTTGGAGCGGCTGATATTTCCTTACGTGATGTATGGAATGCGTTATTCAGCAGCCATACCAACGATGATATCCTGGTCATCCGCGAAAACAGGCTGCCGCGTGAAATCGGGGCCTTCTTCGTCGGAGCTGCCCTGGCTGTGGCAGGTGCCATCATGCAAGGATTGACCCGAAACCCGCTGGCAGACCCAGGACTGCTCGGTTTGACAGCTGGAGCCAATGCAGCACTCGCTGCTGCCATGGCCTTCATTCCCGATGCGAATTATATCGTCATCATCATCGCCTGCTTCATCGGCGCTGCCATCGGTGCCGGTCTTGTGTTCGGGATCGGTTCCCTCCGCCTGGGCGGCCTTTCCCCGGTCAAGGTTGTGCTGGCAGGCGCTGCTGTGTCCGCCCTGTTATATGCGGTTTCAGAAGCTATCGGCTTGAGCTTTAAACTGTCCAAGCAAGTCTCTGCCTGGACAGCCGGAGGATTGGTCGGTGTCAATTGGACACAGCTGCAGCTCATCATACCGATCATACTGGCAGGCATCCTATTATCGCTATTCCTATCCCATCAGCTGACACTGCTCAGTTTGAGTGATGAGGTTGCTGTCGGACTTGGTCAGAAGACATTCGCAATCAAAGCGCTGTTATTCCTTGTGACCATCCTGCTGGCAGGGGCATCTGTCGCATTGGTCGGAAACATGACCTTCATTGGTTTGATGATTCCTCACATCGTCCGCTTTTTTGCTGGGACGGATTATCGTTATATATTGCCGTTGTCCTTCTTTGCCGGCGGAACCTTCATGCTTTTGGCTGATACAGCTGCCCGGACGGTAAATGCACCATATGAAACGCCGCTTGTAGCTATCGTAGCTGCGCTCGGTCTGCCATTCTTCTTATTCATCGTTCATCGGGGAGGTCGGGCTTACTCATGAAAACAGCTAAAAAAAGCAGACAGGCCATCCTGATGATCGCATTGGCTGCCCTCATTCTGGTCACCATCATCATTGGGATGGGACTTGGTCCTGCTTCACTTTCCTATGATCGTTTACTGCCGACATTACTCGGTAATGGGACCTTTCCCGAATCATTTGTCCTATTTGATGTGCGGCTCCCCCGCATTGCGGTCACGCTGCTTGCCGGGATGGCATTGGCACTGGCCGGTACAATCCTGCAAGGCATCACCCGGAATGACCTGACCGACCCTGGTATCATCGGGATCAACTCAGGAGCTGGGCTAGGTATCGCCGTGTTCTTTTTGTTCATGCCGATCGATGCCGGAAACTTTGCTTATGTCCTGCCTCTTGTCGGCTTTGCCAGCGCGCTGGTGACTGCTATGCTGATTTACCTGTTTTCTTATCGTAAAAGACATGGACTGCAGCCAGTTCGACTTGTGTTAGTCGGAGTCGGTTTTTCCATGGCTCTCTCAGGTATGATGATCGTCCTGATATCCTCGGCCGATAGGGAAAAAGTCGATTTCATAGCCAAATGGCTGGCGGGGAATATTTGGGGGACGGACTGGCCATTCGTCCTTGCACTGCTGCCGTGGATCATTGTCATCTTTCCGCTGACCCTTTATATGGCGAATCGGCTGAACGTATTGGCCCTAAGCGAAGAAGTCGGAGTCGGCATCGGCGTCCAGCTGACCCGGGATCGGATCATATTGCTGGTGGCAGCGGTCGCCATTGCGGCAGCAGCCGTTTCCGTTGCTGGCGGCATCAGCTTCGTCGGGCTGATGGCACCCCATATTGCACGTGCACTTGTCGGCGCGAGACATCAATATGTCCTTCCCGTCGCTGCCTTGATCGGAGGCTGGCTCCTGCTGTTGGCAGATACGATCGGACGGAATATCGCGACTGCTGACGGCCTGCCTGCCGGTATCGTCGTGGCCTTTATTGGTGCTCCGTACTTCCTTTATCTATTGCTGAAAAAATAGTCACTATACTGAAAAGACTCCTCCATGTACATGAGGAGTCTTTTCTGCTTATTAAACAAGCACATTCGGACGAAGGAATTCCTTCCTTTCATACGTATATCGTTCATAGATATCAGGGATTGGTTCAAATCCGATTCCTGGTTTATCCAACACGTGAATCCTGCTTTCACTGTCCAATACTGCATCCGGTGTAACGAAATCTTGTATATAGTATCTGTCTGAAGCTGGGATATCGTTTGGGAATTGATAATTTGGAAGGGTGGCTGCCGCTATATTATGGGCTCGTCCTATACCCGAATCCACCATGCCTCCGCACCAAACCGGAATATCGTATCCTGCACAAAGCGCTTGAATTTTTTTAGCTGCAGTCAAGCCTCCGACACGTGCCACTTTGATGTTGATTGTCCCCGTACTCCCGAGCTCTATCGCCTTTCTGGCATCTTCGACTGAATGTATACTTTCATCCAGGCAAATTCTCGTGTTTACCTCCGCTTGAAGCTTGGCGTGGTCTACAATATCGTCATGGGAAAGCGGCTGTTCGATCATGATCATATTAAGCTTGTCGAGTTCCTTAAATAATCCGATATCCTTTAATGTATAGGCAGAATTTGCATCGGCCATCAGCATGACCTCAGGGAATTCTTCGCGTACAGCTTTCAGGAATGCAAGATCACTGCCGGGCTTGATTTTTACCTTTACCCGTTTATAACCCTCCGCACGATGCTGTCTGACGACTTCCACCAATGCCTCCGGACTTTCCTGAATACCGATGCTTACACCGGTCTCCACCTGCTTGCGTACACCACCCAATGCCTGCGCAAGCGGAATGCCTTGTTCTTTGGCGTATAAATCCCAGATTGCGCAGTCCAGCGCCGATTTCGCCATATTATTTCTTCGTATATGCTTGAAAAGATGATATACTTCCTCCGGATGTGTGATCTCTTCCTGCGAATAAATCAAGGGAATCAGATAATCTTCGAGAATATGCCAAGCAGTCTTATTTGTCTCTTCACTGTAGTAAGGAAACGGCATAGCAGAGCAATCCCCATAACCAATGTGATTCCCGGAATGTACTTCGGCAACAATAAAATCCTTATGTTTCAATTCACCAAAGCTTACGAGAAATGGCTTCTTCAAATCCATTTTCAGTTTACGCAGCACTATTTTTTTGATTTTCATCTTTCATTTTCCTCCTCCATATTAAATTGCTTGTACATTGGCATTGGAATGACGATGCTTCCGTGTGTTAAGCATGAAGCTGATTGCAACGGACAAACATGCCGCCACAATCAAAAACCAAAATGCAGAGCCAAAAGAACCGGATACCTCGACAATGATTCCAATGATGACAGGGGAAACAAAGCCAGCTGATTGACCAAACAGGTTGATGACACCTGCAGCAGAACCGGCAACTTTTCCTGATAAAATTTTCAATGGCAATGCCATTGTGGTTGCCAATACAAATGATTTGAAGAAATAGACGATGCCTTGAAAGGCAATGACGGATCCTACAGTTTGAGCGGTATACATGAAATAAAGGAAGATAGCAGTGATGGAAGCACTTGTTATCAAAAGGATTTTTTCCCTGCCGTCAAAAAATTTCACCATCACCCACCCACCAATTGCTGTTGAAATTCCAGCAGCGATGAAAGGAAGCGGGGTAAGCAGTCCGATAGCTTTTAAATCCAGTCCTCTTTCCGTCAGCAAATAGGTCGGCATCCAAGAATCCAGCCCCTTATTGATGAGACTCATGCCGAACCAAATCAGCGCAAGCTGCCAAAGGATCGGGGTTGCCAAAAGCTGTTTGAGTGGTACCTTTTCGGTTTTCTTTATTGCTTGGCCGGTTTGTATCTGATCCATGTTTTTCGGTTTTACAGGTTTAACCCAAAACCAATATATTAGTGCAAACACCACTCCAGCAATTCCGATGATAAAGAACAAGTTCCGCCACCCAAAAGCCAACAGAAGCGGGGCTACCAGCAAAGGAGCGATGGCACTTCCAATGTAGTTGGAAGAAAGCATGACAGAGGACATTTTAGGCCTCTGCTCTTTCGGGAAGTTTTCAGCGAGACCCTTGATACTGGCAGAAGGATAAGCTCCTTCCCCCAGGCCAAAAAGCAGACGAATGGCAATAAGGGAAGCCAATGACCATGCAAGTCCAGTGATTGCTGTAAAAACAGACCAGAGCAAGATTGCTGAAAGAATGACATTCTTTGAACCAAATCGATCAGCAAGCCATCCTCCGGGTATTTGCATGGCGGCATAACCAATGAAGAAAACACTTAATACAATTCCAAGAACAGAAGAATCCAAATTGAAGTCAGCGCCGATGGATGCCAATGCAATACTGATTGCTGCTCGATCAATATACGAAATGCACCATCCGATGAACAATAAAACCAACACGGAATACTTGCCTGCAGAATGCCTGGAAAAGAATGCTTTCATCTTGTTCCTCCTTTAAGTCGATTGTCGACTTTATATGGAAGCTGATCATTTCGATCAGCTCATTCCCGCATGGATACGCCGCTTGACATGGTGCAGTAAATCCTTGTTGTGCTGCTGAAGTAAGGCAGCCACTTCGCTTGCTTGATTTTCTTTCAGCAAAGAAACAATGACACGATGATCTTTGATCGATTTAGCTACATTTTGCTTGTCTGAAAATGTTAAGCTCTGCAGTCCCAAAAGGGATATTCCCAATCCTTCATACATTTTCTTGATGATGCTGCTACCCGCCATATCGATAATGCATTGATGGAAGAGATAATTAAGCTTGGTATAATCACTTTTGTTTTGATTGACATGCATTTGAATGAGTATCCCTTCCATTTTCAAAACACAATCAGATATGATCCCTCTTTCAATGATGCGGCTCATCGCCATCTCTTCCAGGACAATGCGAAGTTCCAAAATATCCGATATATCAGCTTTTGTATAACCACGCACGACTGTACCTTTACGAGGGATTTTCTCTAATAACCCTTGGTTTGTCAAAAGGATGAAAGCTTCCCGGATAGGGGCTCTGCTTGTCCCAAATTGTTCAGCATATTGGCTTTCGATTAATTTATCTCCCGCTTTCAATTCGCCTGTTATGATTTGTTCCATGATATATTCTGAGATGATATAAGAAAGTCCCTGCTTACTTAAATCAAGTTGTTTTATACGAGACACCTGCCTTATGAAACGTATCCTCCGTCGATTGTCGACTCAATTGGTTACTACTAATCTTATCTGCCTCGCTATAATTTTCAAAGTTTTCTGTTAAATTTTCTTACGGAAATCTTCTCGCTGAATACAAAAGGGCCATGCCCTGATTTCAAGAAATGCGTATCCTGCTAATATATGTGCTGAAAAAATAAGAGGTACCGTCTGCGCAGTACCTCTTATTTCATTGAGCCGAAGCTTCTTTTTCTTTTGCTTCCTTATGCTGTGTATTGAGAAGCACCAAGCCGACAATGACCAATATCAATCCACTGAATTTCATCAGTGATACCGATTCTCCGAAAAACCCTATTCCGATCATCGCCGTGAGTGCTGTCCCTGCTCCCGACCAGGTTGCGTAAGCTGTGGACAAAGACATGGATTTCAGCGTAAAAGATAAAAATAGGAATGCTCCAAGATATCCGATCACCACAATGACAGATGGAAGCAATACAGAAAATCCGTCGGATACTTTCAGCATGGAAGAAGCAATCGTCTCCAATATGATTGCCGCTGCAAGAAATAAACCTGCTTTCATACCACATCTTCCTTTACTTTGATAAATTCATCAATATAAGCCCGACAAGCAATATAGCAATGCCCAGTGCTCCTTTTTTATTGATTTTCTCCTTGAAAAGCAATATACCGATCACAACCGTCAAAATCGTCCCGACCCCGCTCCAGGTAGCATAAACCACCCCTAGCGGCAACGATTGCAATGTAATCGACAATGCATAAAAGCTTATGCCATAGCCCACTACAATGCCGATGATAGGCAGCAGCCGCTTAAATCCATCCGATAATTTCAGCATTGTCGAGCTGAAAACTTCAAACAGTATGGAAGCCGCCAAGAATAAATAACCCATTTTCATTTTCCTCCTTTATCCATCCGGTCCAGCAGCCTGTGCATTAATTCTGCCGCAAAGGCCGATGTGCTGGTCATTCCAGACATCTCATTGAACCATAGCCCATCACAGACAAAGCGAATCGTAGCCATCTCTTCCCATTCCAAACCGTCCTGCTCGAGCTGCTGCTGCCATCTCGAATAACCTTCTTTCCAGAGCTCCAAGATTTCTGGATGGTCGCTAAAGATGGAAATAAGCGCGCTGCTTCGATGTATTGCCCCTTTTTGGATATCCTCCAGCGTGGCTAATGCATAAGCCCTTGTATAAGCTCCTCTCCCATTTGGCTTTTCTTTAAGATAACGATCAATCGTTTCTTCAAATTCTCTTATAGCAGTCAAATTCATCTCCTGATATAGAGATTCCTTTGTACGATAATGATATAGCAAGCCGCCTTTACTGATCTCTGCCCGCTTGGCTATTTTTTCAAGCGTGACATTACTGACGCCCTCTTCAAGGATGAGCTTAGCAGCTGCGTCCAAGATTCTATCTTGTGTTTTCATTCTTTCACCCCTAACCGTCCAGACGGTATAGCAACAAAATAACATCTGCATCTGATTTTGGCAATCCATCTCAAAAAACATCACCCTGCTTCTCATGAGCCCTCAGCGAATAAAAGGGCTGCATCAGCAGCATCACATCCCTTTATCCTCTGATAGCGATCCATCCTCAAAGACAAAACTAAGGATCGATAATTCCGGCAATCCAGAAGATAGAGCGCACCAAGGGAAGTTGATACATCTCTCCTTTAAGCTCTCTGGATCCCGGTTCATCAATCCAACGATAGGAAGATGGGGATGAAATGGCCTGAATATCGGAGATGATCGAGCCGCTCACTTTTTTGTAGGCAATGGCGATTGTAATCGTTCTCATTTTCCTATACTATAGACCTAGATAGATTATCCTCTTTTAAGGAATAGGTGATCCTGATGCAGATCAAGCAAGTGTTGAATAATAATGTCATCACCGTCTTGGACGAGCAGGAACATGAGCTTGTCATCATGGGACGGGGTATTGCTTTTGGCCGCAAAGCCGGTGATAAAGTGGATGAGTCCCGTATCGAGAAGATATTCAAGCTCGATGATAAGGAAATGAATAAACGGCTGATGGAATTATTGGCTGAAATACCGCTTTCTTTCGTCGAGGTATCCGAAGAGATCATCCGATACGCCAAACAGCACACCAACAAGAAGATACACGATAATATCTATGTAAGTTTGACTGATCACATCTATTATGCTGTAGAACGTTTTCAGCAGGGAATTGATATAAAGAACGCGTTGCTTTGGGAAACAAAACGTTTTTATCCAGATGAATATCGAATCGGACAGCATGCCCTATCGATCATAGCCGAGAAAGTCGGTATCATTCTGCCTGAAGATGAGGCAGGCTTCATTGCCTTGCATATAGTCAATGCACAAATGAACGAAGACATGCCAGTCATGATCAATATCACAAAGTTCATCCAGGACGTCCTTCACATTGTAAAATTTCATTTTGGCATTGAATATGACGAAGAGTCGCTTGCCTATTATCGATTTGTTACCCATTTGAAATTTTTTGCTCAGCGAATCCTGAACCATCGCAGCCAGAAAGAGGAAGATAATAGTTTATTCGAGATGGTGAAGGTCAATTACAGCAAAGCCTTCTCCTGTGCGCAGAAAATCCAATCCTATATCCAAAAGATATATCAGGAGCAGCTTACCAATGAGGATTTGCTTTACCTGACCATTCACATACACCGAGTTGTCCAAAAGAAAGAAGTATATAACCAGAGCCAGCCGTGACCGGCTGGCTCTTTGCTGTTCTTATAGATCGTCAAACCCGTTCAGGTCACTGGTTTTTGTGTACTGGCGGGACTTCTGTTCGAAGAAATCGGATTTTGTACCGTTGAAGTTATCTGTGTAAGCACGGATCCACTTCATCGGATTCTTTTCATAGCCTTCGTAAATCTCGCTTAGTCCAAGCATGCGCAGCATTTTATTTGCACGATATTTTACGTAGCCTTCCATATCATCCAAGTTGATGCCATCGATACCATCAAGTACATAACGGCTCCATCTTGTTTCCTGCTCGACAGAATGACGGAATTGATCATATACCCACTCAATGAATTCCTCGTTGTTATACTCCGGATTTTCCGCCAGCGTTGCACGGAATAATTCACTGATGAAACGGCCATGATGCAGTTCATCCCGATTGATATAAGAAATCATCGTGGAAGTGCCGACCATTTTCTGGTTGCGTGCCAAATTATAAAAGAACGCAAACCCGCTGTAGAAGAATAAGCCTTCCAATAGAGCTGAGTAAACCATTGCTTTAAGGACTGTTTCGATTGTCGGATTTTGTGCAAATTCGTTATATACAGCCGCAATTCTTTCATTGCGTTCAAGCAATACTTTATCCGTGCGCCCTTCATTGAAAGATGCAATCTGGTTATCATAATTTGTAACAGAAGCCAGTACATACGTATAGCTGTGATTATGCTCGCTTTCCTGGTCGGCAATCGTTGCCAGGATCGATTTGACACTAGGATCCGTCGAATAAGCAGCGATTTTGGAGGCGATATCCGTTTGCGGACCGTCCAATGTCGCAAGCAAACCGATGATTTTCAGGAATGCTGTACGCTCCTGCTCCGATAAATGAGCGAATTGCTTTGTATCTGCCACCATATTCACTTCATTTGCAGTCCAGAACAGACCGCGGATCGTTTTGCGCAATTCATAGAAATGCGGGTATGCAACATTATCCCAATGCAGGATTCCGCTTGCTTCCCCGTTGAATAATGCAGTAGATTTATTTGGATGCTTCGGCTCAAGCACCGCAGCCTTCATCAATTTAGCCATTCCAATACTCCTCTCGTCCATTCCAATACTTCTTCTTCCTGAGATCCCCTTGGTGACTGCTCGATCTTGAGCGGTGCAATCGGTGAATGATAAAATTTTGCCAGCTTGTCCGCCGCCATGCAAAACATATCGTCTCCGCCGAATTGCGTATCTCCTGTGCCAAAGACAAATACATTCTCTGGCTTATATCCTACATCCGCCACAAAATCCTTTACATCGAATGGGGTATCGCCTGAGCCCCATGTATACGTGCCGATCAGCATCGCATCATAATCCGGAACATGCGGAAACGGCTCATTGCCATTGATGCAATAGAGCGTCACGTCTTGCTGCTTTTGGTTCAATTCTCCCGCAATCAGCTCGGCAACTTCCTCCGTGTTGCCACTGACTGAAGCATATGCAATGAGTAAGGTTTTTGTTTGGAGGGATTTTTGCATCGTTGCTGTTCCTTTATCAGAAAGTACCATCGTATCAGTCCAGTCTGTTCATCATTTTATCATAAAGCGTGTCGATTCGATAGATGTTCTCTTCCCTCTATCTTAACAAAGAAAACTATATATGGATATAACTCAAACACAAAAATGTATATGTAGTATTATTCTGTTAACTTTATGTGTCCGAATCTGGATATAAACAAATAAGACGGCCAAAAGATGCCGGCTTTCCGTTTCGCTCATTTGCTGCGATCACTGCTTTATGGGATGTCAATGATTAAATCCGCCCATGATGAGGAGGAAACCAAAACTCATTTCATCTTCATGCACAAGATATCCATACATCCTCAGCTATTTTTTCCGTATCCTGTATCCGAATTTCTTCACTGATCGGCCTGGCATTGAATGTCACAAAGATAGCATGCTCATCCCTGGCTTGCAGCTTTGCCTCTTTCACTGCAAGGATGGTGGTTACTTCTACGACCAGCCCAGTTTCTTCCTTCGCCTCCCGCACCGCAGCTTCGGCAAGCGACTCACCTTGCTCGACTAAGCCTCCCGGCAATGTCCAGCTGCCGTTCTTTTTGTTATGAACCATAAGTACTTCCTTTGTTTCTTCATGATGGATCAATGCGTAGGCCACTTGTACTCCCTTCATTTTCATCCAGTATATACCAAACAAATAGTACTCTGTTGACAATAAGTAAAGAAGTATATATAGTTTAGTTTAGTTAACTTAATTTATGAGGTGTTTATGATGAAGGCATTATTCACAAATAAACAATTCAGCTGTCTGCTTTTCTCAGAACTTTTCTCGGTTTTGAGTTTTTCCATGTATATGATCACCGTATCCTGGTACGTCGTCGATGTTTTACATCATCCCCAATACCTCGGATTGGTCATGGCGGCTGCTTCCATACCGCGTATGATCACGATGATAATTGGCGGTGTACTCGCTGATCGCATCCAGAAATCAAAGATCCTGTTCAGCACCCAATTGCTGCAGGGTCTGTTGATCGGTGTCCTGCTTTGGGGGCTTGCTCACGATTCCCTGACGATTGCGTTATTGCTGGTTGTTTCATTTTTCATCGGCTGCTTGGATGGATTTTTCTTTCCTGCTCTTTCGTCCTTGATTCCCAGCATTGTGACCCAAAAAGAGCTGCAACCTGCCAATACACTCATTCACAGTTCCCAGGAACTGTTATATTTGATCGGCCCGATTGCTGCAGGCGCCATCCTGCACTATTATGATTTCAGTGCTACTTTTGCGGTCAGCATTGCTGCTACGGTCATAGGCGCATGCTTCGTATTCCCTGCATTTATCAAGGATGCCAAGCCAGATAAATACAAAGAAACTACGTCTTTTATGACGGAGTTCAAAGAAGGCTATCGTTACTTGCGTTCTTCTTCCATCTATATATCTGCCATCAGCATCATCATCATTGTGAATTTCTTTGTATTCGGCCCGATGTTCCTGAGCTTGCCAATACTTGCGGAAGAGCTGGGCGGCAGCGCTCTGGATCTTAGCTTTTTAGAGGCTGGTTTCTCTGTCGGCTCCCTAGCAGCCACTATCTTCCTGCTTTTCTTCACACTAAAAAAGAATCGCGGAAGACTAGTGCTCTTGTTCCTGATTGCCAGCGTTTTATCTCTTGGGATCTTCAGTCAGATTCCAAGTTTGCATTGGCTGATTCCTGTTGCAGCAATGATCGGATTCTTCAGCTTCATTACGTACATCCCGACCGATGTCATCATTCAGGAAAAAACGGACCCCGCAATGATGGGACGGGTCATGAGTATTGTATTTTTGGCTTCCACGGCATTCGATCCAATCTCCCAAACTTTGTTCAGTTCTTTGATGTCCATCGGCCTCTCGGCAAGGATTCTGCTTGCCGCATTCGCCGGAACCGGATTGCTTATGGCAGTCTTGGTATTTGCAAAAGCTAAGAAATGGCGTAATATGCAATAAAGAAGCAGTTTTGGAAGGAACGATGAACATGGACCATTCATATAAGGAAGTCATCCGAAGAATGAATGAAGCATATGAGGAGTTCGGCATCCTGATCTCTCAAGAAACCAAGAAACTAGATGAGCTGGATTTGACCGTCCAACAGGAATACATGCTGTCTTATATCCAGAAGAACGACCAAACCACCGCCAATGATATCGCAGCAGATTTCGGCATCTCCAAAAGTGCTGTAAGCCAAGTGCTATCCAAATTGGAGAAAAGAGAAATGATTACGAAGCAAGCCAATCCCACGAATAAGCGGGAATACTTTCTGGCTCTCGGAACCAAAGGACGAGAGTATATGGAAAGCCTCAAACAATTGGACGAGATACTCATCGATAAATATTATTCCAAAATCGACCTTGAAGAATTGCATCAAATGACAGAGACCATGATGCGGATTAATGATGTCATACGAAAACAAAAGAAATAGAGGTGCCGCCGAGTTGGGGCACCTCTTTTTTTTTAGCTTAAGCGGGTGACGGTAAGGGATGCTCCGATGGAACCGCCCGCCGTTCAGTATGGCAGTGCCCGCTAAACCAAATAGCTGCAAAGCATCTGTATTCCCGGCAGTTAAGTTTACGATCACATTACCTTCATAAAAAGGTGTGGCTGAGCATCAAACGCTACCACTCCAGTCAATCCGACTCCTATTGCACCAGTATTCCCTGTTACCCCCATGGCTCCAGTTATCCCAGCCAAAAGCGTGCTATAGTCTGGCTAAGTTCCTGGTATTCCAACAGGAGATGCCACTTCACTGATGTACAAACCGCCGCCATAACCGACCACTTGATCCGCTGTATAAAATGGCGCTGCTGCTGGATCAAAAGGGAGTACACCGCCTAATCCAATTCCCGTTGCACCGGTAGGCCCAATCGGACCAGGTATGCCTGTGGCTCCTGCAGCTGCTGACATTGTATAATCAGTGAGCTGTCTGGAATTCCGCTGATGCCACATTCGATATATAAATGCTGCCGTTATATGTGACCATCTGCCATACTGGATAGGAAGGGGCAGCTGCAGCATTGAATGGTACGCCCGCTTGCAGCCCTACCCCTGTCCCCCTGTCGGACCGGTAACGCCTGTGACCCGACCCCCGTGGCTCCTATTGGACTGTCGTTGAACATATTCGGGTAGTATGTTCCCCCTGCCGTTGCATCCGTCTCCATTATTCAAAGGAGTCAATTTTTGCACCTCCAGATATATACGCTGCTGTCAGCATATGTTATTGCCACTGTAAGAGGAACCCTCGGAATGGCAATTGGTAAATATGCTGTATATACCTCCTTGCGCAAATCCCCTTCGTATATATACTTCTCTTCCAGAAACCTGTAATAAAATTTATAATGACAGCAGTACTTTTTAGAAATAACGAGGTGGATAGATTTGAAAACCAAAAAACTGACTCTTATGGCCATCCTCGCTGCAATCGGCGTGCTCGGTGCACAATTCATCTGGTTCCCAACAGGGGCTGCCCGTGCTTTTCCTGTACAGCACGCAGTGAATGTCATTGCTGCTGTTCTGCTTGGTCCTGGGCCTGCTGTAGTTGTCGCCTTCCTTATCGGGCTTGTTCGCAATATGCTGGGGCTTGGGAGTTTGCTGGCTTTTCCGGGAGGGATGATAGGAGCTTTGTTCGCGGGGTTGTTTTATCGTCTCTTCCGCCGGAAGGGTGCAGCGGCGATTGGCGAGATGATCGGCACCGGCGTGCTTGGTTCCCTGCTATCCGTTCCGATTGCTAATTTACTTATGGGACAAAAAACCGGCGCATTGGCATTTGTACCGGGTTTCCTCGCCAGTTCCATTACGGGGGCCATACTTGGCTGGCTCATTATCCGACGGGTTAAAACGCCTAAACAGAACAAGCGTAAATCAGGATCCTAAGAGGCCCTTTTACAAAGATTACTTCCCGAAATCAATTGCCCTTGGCATCACTCTTTTTTATCGACGGACATTGGACGGATGCAAATAATCATTTGTATGAAAAAAGCTGGATGCAGCTCAGATTAATCGAAACTCTACCTATGTATTGCCGAAACAAGCCATATATGAGCATCCTGAGTTAATGCAGACATGCTTCAGCACAAAGAAATCAACTGACTCAATTGCAAATTGTTTTAGACTTTATCGATCAAAAATCATCGGAAGGATCATGGCTGGAGCAAAAAGCGTGATGACGGCGTTTCTGTTTTGCAAGACTTTGCTGCCTGGTATGTTTGATGCTTCATCCGTCCATACTGCTGACTAGTGAGGTGGTAAGGATGGATGCAAAACCGAATCTATTATATTCCATGCTGGACGGGTACAAACCGATCCGTAATTTGCTAGGATTGGGCGACCCGAGTGTACAGAAAATAGATGACCAATGGTGGATGTTCTTTGGGGGCTTCCAGCGCAATCTCAAAAATAATCTATTCAGCGCCAGCCTACCAAAAGGAGCTCCGCTGACAGCCAATGCCTGGCGGATTACGACTTACCCGGGAAAACCGCACAAAGCGAAGCCTTTGCTTCCCCAGCCAAAGGAAGCCGCCTGGGATCGGTATGGACTGCGTGAACCTTGTTATGCGGAAGGGAAGGTAAATGGAGATTATGTGCGCCGTATTTACTACACGGGTCGGAGTGCCAGCAATGTCGCAGGAAATGAATCTCCTTATTCCATCGGCTGTCTGGAAATGAGGCATGGCAGATGGTTCCGTCATCCAAAGCCCGTGATGGTAGGGACCGTCCGAAATGACAGTGTACTTGCCCCTAAAGTGATCTATGATGAAGGGAAATGGAAGATGTGGTTTGCAGCTACGCCACACGAACCGGCCAAAGGAGATATTCCGATGCATGAGGTGTATGCGTCCGAAAGCGAAAACGGCTTGGACAACTGGTCGAAGCCCCGCTTGTTTTTCACCCGGGAGGATGCTTTCACGCACGCAAGGCCGAAACGGATTCGTGATATGTACTACTTACTCGTCAGCCGCTGCGGCAACGCCTTCGGTGAAGAGACATATAAACCGCAAGATCTCTGGTTGTTCAAAAGCAAAACAGCCAGCTTTACAAGAGCCGATTGGTCGGAAGAGCCGAAGCTGGTCCTTAAAGCAGACAATGGCGAAGCCTGGTACCAGAACGGCATATTCGGCTCCTGTCTTTGTGTTGATGATAACGGAGAGCTGGTTGTATTCTTCTCGGCTATCAATAAATCCATCTACTGGCTTAATGAAGCTGGCGCCCGAATCAAGAGAGGGAAAAAGCCGCCGTTTCCTGCACCTTTTTATTTTACCGTCGGAAATATGCGGTTTAATGAAGATGCTGCCGCAAAATAATAAGGAATGCAGCTCCTGCATTCCTTTGTATTATGTCAAAATCCCTGATCACCATACCATTTCCTAGCGTCCCCTTCCTGTCAGATCACGGACGAATGCAGGTCCTCTCTTCAGACCTTCGACACCGGCCATGCTGCAGAGGGAAGCAACAATCATTCCCGCCCCCAAAAGCTTCGCAGTCACATACAAACCTGTCCCAGCGGCAATATCTATCATGACGAACGAGTAAATGGCTGTCGCCTTCACGACTACAATCACAATTCCCCGCTTAGTCGCTGACATGAAGCAGGCCCCCTTCCTCCGTGTTCAGTTTATGTCCCAGGGGGCTTGACTCATGTTCAAATGTTCACACGCTGCACTCTTGCTTCCATTACTTTTTCTACATATTGCTGAGCGATGGACGTGATCTTAGCATAGTCACCTGTAGCGGCAGGTGCCACAAGATTGCCGCCGACCCCGACAGCAGCTGCACCATTTTTCAGCCAATTTCCGATATTCTCCAAGTCCACCCCGCCGGTCGGCATGATATTCGCCTGCGGAAGCGGAGCTTTGACCGCTTTGATGAAATCCGGTCCAAACACACTTCCCGGGAAGAGCTTGATGATGTCTGCCCCTGCTTCCATGGCCTGTTTTATCTCCCCGATCGTCATACACCCCGGCAAATAAGGGACTTGATAAAGATTACACAGTTTGGCAGTGTCGGCATCGAACGTCGGACTGACGATGAAACTGGCACCAGCAAGTATGGCCAGACGAGCTGTCGTACTATCAAGCACTGTTCCGGCTCCGACCACTACATCTGTGTTCTCTTTATATAAATCGGCAAGCCGCTTGATAACCTGGTCTGCGTCCTTGACGGTAAACGTCACCTCAATCCCTGTAATACCGCCTTCTATACAAGCATCTGAAATCCGGATTGCCTCTTCTGCCGAATCGGCACGAACGACAGCTACGATACCTTGATCAGTCAGCTTAGCCAGAACCTCAGCTTTTCTCATTTGTTTCCCCTCCATTTGTATACTGAAATTTACAAATACCAGCCGTTCCCGTATCATAGAAGTAAGCAATGAACGCAATGGAAACGGAGTAAAATCTATGTCTAATGTGCAATCACTTGAACGAGCGCTAACTATTTTGAATACGCTTTCCGATCACCCAGATGGTTTGCCGATTGCGAAGCTGACCAAGCTGGTAGATCTGTCAAAAAGTACGACTCACCGGCTGCTGGCAACGCTTGTGGACATGAATTACGTTGCCAAAGATCCGGAATCGGACAATTATAAAGTTGGGTTGCAAACTCTTTACGTTGCGCGCAGCGTCTTGAATAATAACAATATCGTCAATATAGCCAAGCCATATCTGAAACAGCTTTGTGCAGATGTGAATGAGACGGTGCATTTATGCATCGAGGATAAAGGTGAAATCGTCTACATCGATAAGCTCGAAAGCAACCAGACGATCCGCATGTATTCCCGGATCGGGAACAGAGCTCCCATGTACTGTACAGCTGTCGGAAAAATACTCTTATCAGGCATGCCGGAAAGCAGGCTGGCGGAAATAGCTGATTCAATTGCCTTCATACCGCGTACACCACGCACGATTGCTTCGAAGGAAGAGCTGTACACCGAAGTGGACAGAGTCCGTCAACAAGGGTATGCACTCGATGATATTGAAAATGAAGAAGGCATCCGCTGTATAGCCGCTCCGATTTACAGCCATGAGCACCGGATCGTGGCTAGCTTCAGCATCTCAGGACCAAGCAACCGAGTGACAACAGACAGGGTGAATGCCGAATTGATACAGAAGGTAAGAGCCTGCAGCGAGGAAATATCCCGTGCATTGGGCTATACCGGATAGAGGAGAAGGCCTTCCAGATGGAAGGCCCTTTTTTATCCGATCGGCTCCCGTTTCATGAATCGCAGCAGCTCATCCCGATTTGGCAGACCGTCATTATCCCCAGGTGACATGACTGCCAGTGCACCAATGGCAGCTCCCCTTGCAATGCTGTCCGAAAGCTTCAATCCTTCCAGCAATCCGCTCACAACACCGACCGCAAAGCCATCTCCTGCACCGACCGTATCGACGACTTCTTCGACCGGGAAGCCTTCTGTATAGAATTGCATACCATCCATACAGCTTGTGAAGGCACCTTCCTCCCCAAGCTTCAATACAACGGTCGGCACTCCAGCTTCATGGTAATACGCGGCAATATCGAGCACATCGTTCTTGCCAGTCAATTGTCTTCCTTCTGCTGCGCCCGGGAAGATGATATCAGCTTGGCCGGCAAGATCATTGATGACCCGTGCCATTTCCTGCTTATCCGGCCACAATCCCGGCCGAAGATTCGGATCGAATGATACTTGCAGCCCATTTTCCTTCGCCTCCTTCATCATCTGAAAAACAAGCTCCCGGCAGCCATCCGACAAAGCAGGCGGGATACCTGTAAGATGGAGAAGGTCATAATCAGCCCATTTTATTTTTTTGATCAGCTTTTTATCCATATGTGAAGCCGCGGAATTCTTCCTTGCCGAGAATACCTCCGGATCGCCGCTTTTCACTTTCTGCTTCCATTGCATCCCCGTCACAAATTCGGGCTCATAGGCGATAAAGGAGGTATCGATCTTATTTTTCCGTAAAAATTTATGAATGTTCCTGCCGAAAGGATCCAAGCCCAGCTTCGTGATATACGTCACCTGATGTCCAAGACGCGCCATCCCGATGGAAAAATTAACTTCCGCCCCGGCAATGAAACGCGAAAAGCGTTCCGCATCATCCAGCAAGCCTTCCTGTTCCGCCACGAATAGCGCCATCGGCTCCCCAATCGTTAGAATCCTGCTCATCTGTCAACGTCTCCTTTATGCAAAGAGAGACATACTGTATATGCCTCTCCATTTGTTTTTATACAGTATTTGAGTTGATATTGTTCGGATCGATAGCCGTATCATCCGAGTTCCGTTTTTCCTTCTTTTTCATATATTGCGCCCAATAAGCCGTTATGATCGGAACGAGGATCGAAGTGACAACCACGGATGCCGCAACCAGCGCAGTAGCCGCTTCTGCTACCGGCATGAATTCCGGAATCATGGTCGCGATGATCATCGGATTGGCAACTGCCGCTCCTGCCGTACTGGAAGCTGCGATACCGGCGGTTCCATTTCCGCCGCCGATATACTTATCTGCAAGCATAAGCGGAATACCAGTCACGACGATAACGAGTACACCAAGGATGATACCAGCAAGCCCAGTGTCCAGAATGACCCCCAAATCAATCGAGTTACCCAGTGCAAAACCGAAGAAAGGAATCATTGTCTGTGTTGCCCTGCTGAAGAAAGCACGCAGATCACCATCCAGGTTCCCAAGCAGGAAGCCGACCAGGAATGGCAGTACCGCACCGACGAAAACTTGCGGTTCAAACGCAGCAAGGCCTGTGGAACCAAGGATGATCATCGTCATAAGCGGACCGGATTCCAAGGACATGAGTACGAATGCCCCGGCTTCCTCTTTTGATCCATACTGCTGCATGATCGATGCATAAAGCCCGCCATTCGTCATATCCATGGCCGCAACAAGAGTCAGGACGGAAAAACCGGCAAACAAACCTGTCTGAATACCACCTTCAGGCAGAAACTGAGCTGCAATGATAGCTACGATCCATGCAACGGCAATTTTAGTGATGACGAGCGTTCCGGACTTTCGCAGGATCGTACCCGTCGATTTCAGCTGGATGCCTGCTCCCATACAGAAGAACCACACAGCAAGGATCGGAATGGTACCAGTCATGAGTCCGCCTGTGAATGACCCGAAATATTCCGCCGAATTCGGTGCGAAGGTATTGATGATTGCCCCTAAAAATAACGGTACGAGCATGAGCCCGCCAGGAATTCTCTCCATCGTTTTCATTATTTTCATTTTGCATCCCTTACCTTTCCTTATAGGTAATCGAGCAAAAGAAATTGAGATATTTGAATCACATAGGGTGATATGCTATTTTTATAATGATCGGCCAGATCATTGGAATGAGAGGGTGGCATACACAAAGATTCTCCAGATCTTTGGTCACCTTCCCAGTCCTCTCAATCTCTCTTTCCCGTCAAACTGCCCCGACGCAAACTTCCACCCTGCTTATCTCGCGAGCCAGCCCCCATCCACTGCCAGGACATGGCCATTCATATAATCGGACGCACGGCTTGCCAGGAATACGACCACTCCCATCAAATCGGACGGATCTGCCCAGCGCCCGCTTGGTATACGGGACAGAATTTCCGCATTCCTTTTTTCATCAGCACGTATCGGCGCAGTATTCGCAGTCGCCACGTATCCCGGCGCAATCGCATTTGTCTGGATATTATATGCTCCCAGTTCATTGGCGAAGGCTTTGGTCAATCCTGCTACCGCATGCTTGCTGGCAGTGTAAGACGGTACGAATTTACCCCCTTGGAACGACAGCATGGATGCGACATTGATGATCTTCCCGCCGCCTTGTTCTGCCATCGCTTTCGCTGCTTCCTGTCCCAGCAGATAAACAGCATGCAGATTGACGTCCATCACCTTATCCCAATCTTCTTCCCTGTACTCCAGCAGCGGCGTCCGGATGATCGTTCCGGCATTATTGACGAGAATATCGACCTTTCCGAACACATCCACACAGCTCGGCACAACTTGTTTCACTTGCTCTCTATCAGTCAGATCAGCCTGATGAAAATGCACCTTGCCCCCTGCTGCTTCCATCAGCGCCTTCGTTTCCCCCCAATCATCTCTGTGGGTGACGACGAAAACATCCGCACCTGCCTTTGCCAAAGCAACTGCATAACCTTGACCAAGCCCCTTGCTGCCCCCTGTCACGATCGCCACTTTGCCAGTCAAACTAAAGTAATCCATCGAAAAGTCCGTCAAACTCATATTCATCCCCCTCTAGCGAAGCTCATCCATCGACACCTGATCCATGTCGGTGTATGTTTTGTTTTCACCAGCCATTGCCCAAATGAATGCATAATTGCTTGTAGCACTGCCGCAATGGATGGACCAAGGCGGTGATATGACAGCTTGCTCATTCTTCATGACAAGATGACGCGTTTCATTCGGTTCGCCCATCAAATGGAACATACGTGCATCCTCATCCAAATCGATATACAGATATGCCTCCATCCTGCGATTGTGGGTATGGGTCGGCATGCTGTTCCAGACACTGCCGCTTTCGAGAATCGTGATACCCATGGCAATTTGACAGCTCTGGATGCCTTCAAGATGAATGATGCGGCGGATGACACGCTCATTCGCACTTTCTTTTGCACCCATGGCATCTCCCGGAATATCTCGGAAGGATGCATGCTTGGTTGGATAAGAGGTATGTGCAGGGGCAGAAAATAGATAAAACTTAGCTGGATTTGCTTCCTCATTGCTTGCGAAAAGCAATTCTTGTTTTCCTTTGCCGATATACAGGCAATCCTTGTTTGCCATCTCATATACTTCACCATCGACTGTGATCGTACCCTCGCCGCCGATATTGAAAATGCCGACTTCCCGCCTTTCCAGGAAGTAATCTGCCTTGATTTCATCATAACCTTCCAAAGCAACGGCACTGCCGCCTGGCTGGATACCGCCAATAATTGTCCTGTCTTCCATGCTGTACACAAGCTTTACTTCCCCGGATACAAAAAGCTCCTCAATCAAATAGTGATTGCGCAATTCCTCCGTAGTGAATGTCTTCGCATGAGCTGGATGAGTTGCGTATCGCAGTTCCACTTCCATCATCTCCTTACTTTTTTCAATGACCTTCCAAAGTCCGATGTAACCCCTTACATTGACACTCAGAAATAACGGCATCAAACGTGATGCCAGATTAATGTTCCGTATTATGGAACAGTGTTTCATTATAATAATTATAGCGCTTTCATACAGATAAATCCAGCCTATTTATACATTATGACATATTATTTCCATACCGGATTTTCAACCAAATGAATCTATTATTCTTCTCTCCAATCATTACCACATCCACTCCCTTCCAGCCGAAATTTCTGATAAACTAATAGCAATACATATGAAAGGGATTACACCTATGCATTCAACATTGGAAATGATCATATCGATATTTGAGCGTGCTGCCTTGCTATTGATCATCCTGTTCTTCTTGACCAAAATCAAAGGCTTCAAGGAAATTCTTCAGAAGGAAAACCATTCAGTCCGTGAAATCACTGTACTGACGGTCGTCTTTTGCAGCTTTGCCATTTTCGGGACATATTCCGGTATTGAAGTGGAAGGCTCCCTTGTCAATATCAGGACCGTGGCCATCCTGTCAGGCGGGATATTATTCGGACCATGGGTAGGCATCATCACGGGGATTATCTCCGGCCTCCACCGTTATTTGATCGACATCGACGGCATCACTTCCTTGCCTTGCTTGATTACCAGCGTAACCGCCGGTTTCGCCTCTGGTTTCATCAACCAAAGGGTCAAAAAGCATCGTTGGTGGTACGTAGGTATCACTGCAGGCGTATCGAGTCAGGCATTGACCATGCTTTTGATCATCGCACTCGGGGAGCCAAGGTCACAGGGGATTTCCATCGTCGAACAGATTGCCGTTCCCATGATGGTCGGTGAAATCAGCATTGGCTTGCTCATCCTGCTGGTACATAATATCGAAGGAGAAAAGAAGCAGATTGCTGCTGCCCAAGCGAAACTTGCTTTGGATATTGCCAATAAGACGCTTCCTTATTTCCGCTCCATCACGCCTGCTTCCTTACAGCGTATCTGCCAGATCATCAAGGAAGAAATCGGGGCGGATGCAGTGGCCATAACAGATACCAAAACCGTTGTGGCTTACTATGGTCTGGGGGAGGAGCGCTATCGGGATACTACATCCATCGTCAGCGATATGACAAAGCAAGCCTTGTCCAGCGGGCAAATCGTCATCCGGAATGAAGTGGATGATCATCACCTGCCGCAGATGCACTGCTTGCTGATCGTTCCTTTTAAGGAAGGCGATGAAGTCACAGGTGCATTGAAAATTTATTATGAGAAGAAAAACCGTATCACCGATTCCCTGCAGACACTTGGGATAGGGCTGGCACAAATCATTTCGAATCTGATGGAAATCTCCCGGATCGAGCAAATCAAAGAGACTGCCAATAAAGCCGAACTGAAGGCCCTCCAGTCGAAAATCAACCCGCACTTCCTTTTTAACTCTCTGAATGCGATAGCCTCTACAACGCGGCGGGATCCGAACCGGGCACGGGAGCTGATCCACAACCTATCCGGCTATCTGCGCTATAACTTAGAGCTCCATGATGAAATGATCGCTATCGAAGAGGAACTGAAACAGGTGCGGGATTACGTGGAAATCGAAAAATCCCGTTTCGGTGATAAACTGCAAATCGTGTATGATATCGATCCCGTGCAGATAAAAGTACCAAGCCTGCTTCTGCAGCCGCTGGTGGAGAATGCCATCCATCATGGCGTACGGAAACGTAAGTGGCAAGGCGCTGTCTATCTCTCCGTCAAGGACAAGGGTGATTTTATCCGTATCATCATCAGGGATACAGGTGCCGGCATCGATCCGGAAATCGTTGACAAATTATATCGGGATGAAGCGAGTGTGAAGAATATCGGGCTGGCAAATGTACATCAGCGTGTCCGTCTGATCTACGGCAAAGGCCTGACTATCAATCTGCTGGATCCCGGTACCGAGATCTACTTTGATATACCAGTAAAGGAAGGGAAATGAACATGACGTTACGCGCAATCATTGCAGAGGATGAATTCCCGGCACAGGAAGAGCTGCGGTATTTGATTGATACTTACAGCTCCATCAATGTGACAGACTGCTTCGATGATGGATTGGATGTGCTGAAATATTTCCAGGAACACACAACCGATGTCCTGTTCCTCGATATCAATCTGCCATCGCTGGATGGCATGATGCTGGCCGGGAGTCTGGCCAAATTCAAGCATAAACCGATCATCGTATTTACAACCGCCTACAAGGAGCATGCAGCCAAAGCATTCGAGTTGGAAGCATTCGACTATATATTAAAGCCATACAGCGAGGAACGGGTTGCAGCAATGCTTAAAAAGCTGGAATCGCAGCACGCCCCCGCCGTAGCAGGCAGGAAGGAAACGGCAAAGCCGCCGGCACGCCTCAATGTTTGGAAAGATGAAAAGATTTATGTAATCGACTTACACGATATCGCTTATGCCGAGGCCGATGAAAAACAGACGAATGTCCATACAAAGGATGAGGTATATACCTATCCCGGCTCCATCAGTACCTTTGAGCAGCAGCTTCCAACAGATAGGTTTTTCCGCTGTCATCGTTCCTATATTGTAAACACGGAGAAAATACACGAAATCCTGCCTTGGTTCCATAATACATATCTTGTCAAAATGAAGGGATTGAACGAGCAAATCCCGGTCAGCCGAAGCAAGGCAAAAGCATTCAGACAGATCATGCGCCTTTAAGGACCATTCATTCCTCCATTGATGCAACTCATTGGAAAACGCTTTCAAATAAGTCTGCAGCGGATATGATAGAACCATCAACACAACGCAGATGAAATGAGGGATTTCCCATGAAAACGGAAACAAATCGCTGGCTGATTGTTCTCGGTACGATCATCACACAAATCGGCCTAGGTACTATATATACATGGAGTCTATTCAACCAGCCATTGGCTGATGCATATGGGTGGAGCGTCTCCTCTGTGGCAATCACCTTCTCCATCACGAGCTTCGCATTGGCAGTATCGACTCTTTTCGGGGGAAAGCTGCAGGATAAATTCGGTATCAGGAAGCTGGTCATCTTTGCCGGTATCCTGCTCGGAGCCGGTCTGATACTGAGCTCACTGGCTGCGTCACTTTGGCTTATCTATCTATTGGCAGGCGTGGTTGTCGGTTTTGCCAACGGCATTGCTTACATCACGACATTATCAAACGTCATCAAATGGTTCCCGGAAAAGAAAGGTCTCATATCCGGGATTTCGGTTGGTGCATTTGGGACAGGCAGCTTTGTCTTCAAATATATCAATCAAGCACTGCTCTCCTCTGCAGGCGTGCAAGGCACCTTCGTCATTTGGGGAATTGCAGCCCTCATCCTGATCAGCGGCGGGGCATTCTTCCTTAAAGACGCCATCCTGCCGCAGGAAACAACCGCTAAAGCGGCAAATAAGAATTACAGCATCAGGGAAATGCTGCATACAAAGCAGGCATACATCCTATTTGTCATCTTCCTGACAGCGTGTATGAGCGGCTTGTATTTGATCGGTATCGTCAAAGATGCCGGCATGGAACTCGCCGGCCTTTCTGCCGCAACAGCAGCTAACGCTGTCGCAGTCGTGGCCATCTGCAATACAACCGGCAGAGTCGTGCTGGGGGCATTGTCCGATAAGGTGGAACGGCTGTACTTGGTTGCAGCGGGCTTGCTTGTCACTGCCGGAGCTGTCGCAGTACTAAGCATGGTCGAACTATCCACAACACTGTTCTTTGTCTGTGTGGCAGCCGTTGCTTTCTTCTTCGGCGGAAATATCACAGTCTTCCCGACAATCGTTGCCGATTACTTCGGCTTGAAGAATCAGAGCAAAAACTACGGCGTGATTTATCAGGGCTTCGGTATCGGTGCGCTCGGCGGCTCCTTCATTGCATCATTGCTTGGCGGTTTCCAGCCGACATTCATAGCCATCGGTGTCCTTTGTCTCATTTCTTTCTTACTTGCAGTCACGGTTCGGAGCCCGCAGCAGCCTGCTGCTGCTAAAGGAGACCGCGATCGGAGACGGCATTCACGCCCTATTCCATCCCAGCAGCATTAAACCAGGAGCAGTCCCTGCTCCTGGTTTTACTTTGTACGTGGATCTGTCGCCAATATGGAATACTTATAATGATCTTCGAACCGGCCACCGATCCGCAGCACGTCTCGTTCCAAGCCCTCCCGCTGGAAACCGCATTTCTCAAGGACCGCTATCGAACCTAGGTTTCGCGGCATCACACCTGCTTCGACCCTATGAAACTTTGCCTCTCCAAAAGCAAAATCCAGGACTAACTGTACAGCTTCCGTCATATAGCCCTTTCCATTATGCGCTTCATCCAGCGAGTAACCAATCATGCATTTTTCCGCTGTCTTCCGCTCGATGAAAAACAAAGAAACGGTTCCGATCAGGGAATCATCCTGTTTAAGGAATATTCCGAATTCGTATCTTGCATCTTCCTTCCAATCCTCCTTGGCAGCTTCGATATTTTTTCGATATTTCTCCAGGTCATAATCCGAATCACTGCGTTCCACTGGTGAGATGGATTCGAAAAGTTCCCTGTTCCGCAAGTTCAGCTCCAAAAGCTCCCTCGCATGCCTTTTCTCTAAAGGCCTGATTTGCAGCCTCCCACTTTCATACATACACTTACCCCCTTCTTCTTCATTATAGCAATAAGAAGATGGGATCTGCGCCGTATGCTTGGGATTCCTTAGATACGCTGCCCGTGGCAAACTGATGAAAAATGGTTGTGTTCGTTCTGATCCTGCTCTATAATGAATAACTATAATCAAATACATATGCAATTTCCGGAGGAGCCTGCCACCCCAGGCCCCTCTGTGTCCATTTTAGGCATATCCACAGTGAAAACTGGCGGATATGCCTTTTTTGTGTCTGGAAATTGCATAAATATAAACTACAAAGGAGTCAGATATGGAATTCATATTACACTTAGCTTTAATTCTTTTGTTTACAAAGATTGCTGGCCAGCTGGCATTGAAAATCGGGCAGCCATCCGTCCTGGGGGAGCTTCTTGCCGGTGTCATCCTCGGACCTGCAGTGCTCGGATGGATACAGCAGACATCCTTCATTCATGAATTCTCCGAAATTGGTGTACTTGTCCTCATGTTCATCGCCGGCTTGGAGACAGACCTGGAACAGCTGAAAGCAAACTGGAAATCCGCTTTTTCCGTTGCCGTCCTCGGTGTGCTTTTCCCATTCATCGGCGGTTACAGCCTTGCACTCGCATTCGGTATGAGTCAAGGGCATGCACTGTTCTTGGCCCTGCTATTCTGCGCGACGAGTGTCAGCATTTCCGTTCAGGCATTGAAGGAAATGAACAAGCTTAATTCCAGGGAAGGGACGACAATATTAGGTGCTGCTGTCGTGGACGATATTCTCGTTGTCGTGCTGCTTGCAGTATTGATGAGTGTGCTTGGTACAGGAGAATCAGTCAGTCTTGGCGCGCTGATCGGGAAGAAAGTGCTCTTCTTCGGTATCATCATCATCGCTTGCATTTGGCTGATTCCAATGGTGATGAAGCTGTTTGCGCGCTTCCAGGTAAGTGAGACGGTTGTTTCTGCCGGGATCATCCTGGCGCTTGTGTTCAGCTACTTCGCTGAGTATATGGGCGTTGCTGGCATCATCGGCGCATTTGCAGCTGGTATTGCCATTTCCCAGACCAAGCATAAGGAAGTGGTCGAGCATAAGCTGGAGCCGATTGCTTACGGTGTCTTTGTTCCTGTTTTCTTCGTCAGCATCGGTTTGAATATCAGTTTTGAAGGAGTCGGGTCACAGCTGTTATTCATCGTGCTCATCAGTATCATGGCTATTGTGACGAAGCTGTTCGGCGGCGCACTTGGCGCAAGGCTGACCGGATTCAATGGAAAATCTTCCATGGCCATTGGTACAGGTATGGTCTCCCGCGGAGAAGTAGCCTTGATCATTGCAGGTACTGGGTTAAGCTCTGGGCTGCTCGATCCGGAATATTATACGAGCATCATCATCATGGTCATCGTGACGACACTTGTCACACCATCCATGCTGAAGTTCATATTTTCCCGGACGGGGGATGCTGGTACACAGCGTTCCGCATCCTGATCATCTAAGGGGGCGGATCATCTCCTCCTGCCCCAAAAGCGCTGCATCCAGGCTTGGCTGTCATCGGGATATCCATATCACCCTTTTCCTTCAAGCCTGGAGCAGGAGAGCAAAATGAATGAAAAGAGGCTGCCAAATTAACGGCAGCCTCTTTTCATTCATTCGAAATATAAGTGGTGATGCAGCTGACAACCTGGGTTGAATGCTGCTTTACAGATTGGACAATGGTCTGTATGCATATACTCATTGATGCTAAGTGTCGTTTTACACACACCGCAAAGGATGGCATGTTCATCGAATTGGTCTTTCGGCCAGACTTCTGCCTGATGACCGGCAGTCTCTTCATGGCATTGATGACAAGGATAGAAGTCCTTGCAGCAGGCGAACTTGATTGCTACGACATCCAATGGAGAATGATAATGTTCACATCTCGTTTCCCCATCGACTGTCTTTCCGTGTACCTGACACATATCAGTCGCCGATATGGAAATCAGAGAATGGATAGTAGGTCATCTTCACTTCCCCGATTACCTCTTTCTCTGAAATGAATCCGAACATGCGGCTGTCTTTACTGTTCGTGCGGTTATCTCCCATGACGAACACTTCACCTTCCGGCACCTTCTCCTCGCCCGTCAATTCCTTGAGCTTGAAATCACCAGTTACCATATCCTCCCGCAGATAGGATTGGTCCTGGGCTTCGCCATTCACATACAGCACATTATCCACCACTTCGATTGTATCCCCCGGAAGACCGATCACCCGCTTGATATAATGCGCATCCGCATCAGGGGCGTTGAATACAATGATATCATTCCGCTCTATTTTCGAAACCTTGCTGACAATGACGTGATCACTGTCATGATATGTCGGCAGCATCGATTCTCCGTGGACCGTTGATGGTGTAAACAAGAAATATCGGCAGCCAAAAGCAATGACAACGGCAATGATGATTGCTCGCAACCAGGAGAATACTTCTTTTTTTGTATTATTTTCTGACATGATTCTTTCTCCTAACCTATCTTTTTGTGAAGTATAGGGTACATGCTTAGTTTAGCAGTGTCAGAGACAGAAGCAAAGCAGTATCCCTTACACACAGCTGCCATTGCTTTCATGCCGTGTCGCCACTCCAGCCCTTGCATACATCTATCCATTCTTTCCCTTTGCCAAATTCGGCAAGTTCTTCACACGTCAGTTCTATTGCTGAATTACTGCTGCCGCATGCAGGAAATACAGTCGAAAAACGCTGCAAGGATATATCCATATAGACAGCCAAATCATTTTTCAATCCAAACGGACAAACCCCTCCGACAGCGTGACCTGTCCGTTCCAGTGTTTCATCAGCTGAAAGCATCCGTGCTTTCACACCAAAAAACTGCCTGAATTTTTTATTATCGATTTTTGCATCACCTGCTGCAACGATCAAAACGGATTCTGCCGCTTCTTTTCCCCTGAATGCCAATGTCTTGGCAATCCGTGCAGGTTTCACTCCGAGGGCAGTTGCAGCTAGCTCTACAGTGGCACTGGACAGATCGAGCTCTATGATATCACTGCTTCGATTGAAATTTGCCAAATAGTTCTTTACGTTCTCGATACTCATTTCATAGACCTCCTATTCCTTAGTAAAATGCACCTTGGATATGTAGTTCATTGGATTGGAAGACTGCTTTCATCTCCATCTCGCCGTGACCTTGTACACAGGATGGTATCTGCCTAAAAGCCCAGGAGCTCCGGAAGTGCCTAAAAGATTGGCATACCAATTCGCTGCTTCATTCGCATCCTTCACATGCACAAACAGACTGCCGATTTGGAAATCCGACATATTGCAAAGCCTCCTCTTTTTGAATATTTTACCATAATGAAGATGCTGGCTATATAGGTAATAGGTTAGAATGGGAACCAAAAAAAGAAGGACCAGCATTTTATGTATGCTGTCCTTTGAAGTGATGCGTCATTTGTTCATCTGCATAGTCCAAGTTCGGCACGGCAGCTGTCAGCATGCAGAACGCCAGCCCGAAAAGCAGGCTTACCATCAGGGGCAATTCCATTCCCAATGCCTCGGCTGCGGCATGCACTGCCATTGCATCGATTGTGCCGCATGCAACCACATAGATGCATTTCGTGATTTTTCTTTCCAGCTTGATCCATATGACAGCCAGCGGCAGCAGACACGCAGCAATCGCCAGGGATATACCTGCCAGCAGCACAGCTTCATCGAGAGGAAAAATGATGGAGATCATGTTGAATTCCCCTGCAATATGAAGCAAGCTGGGGAGCAGTGCAATCCATGCTCCACTTAATACAATACAAGTGCCTATTAGTTTTACGTAAGCAGAAGCGTTACCCAAGGGCTGATTGATGATACGGCGGGTGATCAATTCAGATACCATAAGTAAGAATGGCATCGGTATCCACACGAATAACACCTCAACCGGAACGCCTTGTTTCCAATACAATAGGAGGAGCTGGATGACATCGAACAGCATTTCGAGCATATCAGCCCAACTCTTCCTCGAAGGCTAGATTGATCGGCTCGTCTTGTAAATCATAGGTCATATCCAAATTCGTTGTCGGAACCGATTCATCTACTTCATCAAACCGGAATCCATCCGCCCAGACCTTTCCCTTTCCGGATAAAATCACACCGAAGGAAATGACCGCACTATTATCCGGGACATCGAGCACGATACGATACCGTGTCCAATTGGTCGTCCCTTTTATCGGACGATTGCTCATATTGTCAAATTGGATTACATCATCCAATGCATTATCCACCCTCATCCACATGCTGGAAAAGCCTTGTACATCTTGGGTTTTGATGAAGCAAGTCAGCTGCAGCCTTTTGCCTAAATATTTCGCTGCCTTGAACTGCTGCATCATCGTTGCAAATTCATCACCTCCCATGACTGTCTTCGACTTCAAATAGCCAGACGCCTTCCCTTGATGCACCTGCTTATAATCAATACCCATTTCATAGCTGTGGGGATCTGAACCGCTTAATATCCATCCCTTTACTTGGTTTGCTTCCATCTTTTCCTCCTTCTGATGCAGTGCTCCCCGCATCATGCGTCTATATTTTCCTGGCGGAAGATTGTAATGCCTTTTAAAGGCCCTGGTAAACGCCTCTTGAGATTCAAACTGATACATGAATGCGATATCAAGTATCCCCAGCTCAGTATGCAAAAGCGCAGCCGATGCTCCAGCCAGCCTTCTCCGGCGAATATAATCCGTGAATGACAACCCGACAGAAGACTGGAATAATCGATGAAAATGGTATTTGGAGAAGCCGGCTTGACTGGCGACTTGATCCGCTGTAAGCGGCTCATGCAAATTATTTTCTATAAAAGAAATGGCTGTTTGAACGGCCGATTCATGAACTAGCATTCGTGCACCTCCTATGATTACAGCTTATCGCAAGAGCCTGGACTTTTTTTGATAATTTTTGCTCAATTATAAAACATGACCATAAAGGCATGAATTAAAAAGCAGACGCCATCACGTCTGCTCTGTTCGTCTGATATATGTTTTAACTTCAGGGGCCTCATATTGACGGAACTTTTCAAGAAGACTTGCTGGATTGTCATCCACCAATGCCATTGTCCGATATTTCTCATGCATGAAACGTTCCCGTGCTATATGATCGAATAAGTTCACCAGCAAATCATAATATCCCTCTACATTCAGGATGCCCAGCGGCTTCTTGTGAAGCCCGAGCTGGGCCCATGTGAAGATTTCAAAAAATTCCTCCAGTGTCCCCGGACCGCCAGGAAGTGCCACGAAGCCATCTGCCAGCTCTGCCATTTTCGCTTTTCGTTCATGCATGGAAGAAACGACGATCAGTTCAGATACATGTGAGTGGGCGATTTCCCGCTTCTCCAGGAAATCAGGCATCACGCCGATGACATGCCCTCCTGCTTGCATCGCACCATTCGCCACAGCTCCCATCAATCCTACACTCGCTCCTCCATATACCAGTGTCAAACCTTGCTCCGCCAATGTTTTTCCCACTTCCTTAGCCGCAGCGACGTAAGCTGGTGATGCCCCTTCACTTGACCCGCAGAAAACAGCAATTCGTTCCATCATTCCATTCCTCTCCTTCACTTAAGTAGTTCCACTTCTGTATGAGCAATTTCAGAACCATTGGCCAACAGCACCACCCGGTGCATACCCGGATAATGAATCCTGGTCGTAAGATCTTTCCAGTTATGGACTCGTCCTTTCGTCACCGTTTCCCCCGCTGTAAATATCCGATCCGAGAGAAGGAATTTTTTCCTCGATATCCCGCGCTTTTTAATAAAATCGATGGCATATTCCACACGCAGCTTCGCCTGCTTCTTTACTTTAAACGAATATGTCAGGCTTACTGTGTCTCCGATGTATACCCGTTGATGCCCTGCAGCTATGCTGGCTTCTGTCAAAATCCCGGCTGCCTCCTCGTAACCGAATAAAGCCATTACTTCCGGCTCTCCGCTCCGCAGCAATGTACGGCATCCATGCCGGATGATCCAGTCCGTCTCCGGGGAAAATCCGCTCCATCGTTTGGCAGTGCTGATGACCTGCTCAGGATGATCCTTGGCAATATCATTCAGATTATTGGCGACACTCTTTCGTACATACAGGGAATCATCAGCTTTCAATAATTCCAGCACCTGAAAAATGGGACTTGGGTCTTTCTTGAACTGCCGAAGCGCCTGGCCCCATGGGAGCCTTGGCCGACAGCCTTCGCTTGCCAGACGGCGCACATGATGATCATCCGACCGGGCCCATTCCGCCATTCTTTTCATAATCCTATCAGGGGACCTGATCAGGAATGGCCTGATGGCAAACTCCGCAGTCGACCGCTTCGTGAATTGTTCTAACGCTTGAAGTGACAGCTCTTCATACTCTGGCTGCTGACCGAAAACTTCCACAAAGTCCGGGAAAAATAAGTAAGGAAACCCTTCACACTGTTCCTGGATCGCCAGCAGGATACCTAAAGCCTCCGGATAATTTCCGGGAAGGAAATCCCCGAGTGTCTGGCTGATTTTCCGGATCCGGCCTTTCAGCTCGAGATCTTCCCAGCGCTCATCCATCACCTCTTCCATGAACTTTCTGTCATCAAAGACCGGATAAGCTTGTTTTACTTTAAATGCGAAACCTTCCAGGAAATCGCTCGTATATATAGCTTTCAGTGGTTCTGCCACCTTTACCGCCCCCAGGTTATCTTTGTCTATATTCTACAGGAAAAAAGCGGTAAGCTACAATGACGCTTTGAGGGGATATGCTCCCTTTCAAAAAAAGAACAAAGAAAAGGATGGCAAAATAGCTGAGAGCCCATGAAAACTCATTTGACGGCCTTTCTCGTGCCGGCGACGATGAATGGCAGCTCCTTTTTTGTCGTTTTTAGACCGTTGATCGCAATCCGCTTGTCCGTATTTTCAATGCGGTCGTATGCAATTAAAAGCTCCGCACCGAGCAGCCACAGTATGTTTGGAGCGTTGGCGCTGCCAAAATCGGAGCCTGACTGAAAAGGGGCCGCCCCAACATCCATGTCAGGAACGTTCTTCAAGTGCCATCGGCAGAACGATTGAAAGCCCTATTGAAACAAAGATGACATCGTTGTTCATCACCTTTCGCATTACATATTCAGGAATTGATTTTCTTATACAAAGAGAGGAGCATGCAGCTTGTCCAAACAACAAATCCGATTACGCCCGATTTCTGTTTCTGATGCACCAGCTTTATTCCGCTTCTGGTCCGATCCTGATGTGACTGCCTTTATGAATATCACTCCCATGCAATCTGCGGAGCAAGCAGAAGAGATGATTCTATATATTACACAGCTTGATAACGCTGCCCGCTACACGATTCTATTGGATGATGACACGATTGTCGGGACTTGCGGGTTCAATTACATCGATACCGGAAACCAACGAGGCGAAATAGGCTATGAGATAGGAAAGGAATTCTGGCGAAAGGGATATATGAGTCAGGCACTGCAATCTTTGCTTGAGGAAGGCTTTCATACATTAGGACTTAACAGGATAGAAGCAAAAGTGGAGCCCGAAAATATACCTTCTCGCAGACTATTGGAGAAATCAGGTTTTCATGAAGAGGGTATGTTGCGCGAATACGAAAAATTGAATGGTATCTTTCTTGATATGACCATTTATAGCCTGCTTCGCTCTGACTATACATCTATATGAAACATTCAGCCGCGTAATACGTATGAACAGCCAGAGAGAACGTATGGGGTGATAGCAGTGGCAATGAGACAGCCTAAGATAAAACAAAACAAAGATTCAAAGATATTGATGACAATCCTTCCATTCATACTCGCAGGGTGTTCCATTGCTTTTGTTGCTGCACTCTACTATTTCGGATTCTTGGGCGTCTTCAGCATTCTTGAGATTGCGTATGAATCACCCAAACATTTAGCCATTTTTGTCGGTATATACTTATTACTGAGCCTTGCCGGCGAGTTTTTCGCAAAAGCTTGCTACCATATCCTGACTAACAAGCAAAAGACACAGACATTTCATGAATACATGGTTGCCTTTTCTTTGAATTTCATCATGAATTGGCTCATCATCTCGATCGTGAATGGCTTTTATGAACCAGTACGATTAGCTTGGTATACAGAGATTGTCCTGGCTGCCTTCATTGCGTTAATAGAGGCGACCTTGGATCATGAAATGAAAAAGAAAAAATAGAAGCCGCACTGCATAATGCGGCTTCCCCTCTTCATTCAATTAATAACCGCCGTAACCGCCAACGTAGGAAGCACCGATGATGATCAACAAAATGAAAAGTACTACTAGAAGCGCGAAACCACTGCCGTAACCTTTGCCATAACCTTCAGACATGATATCCCTCCTTTTTGATTCAAGTCATTTTATGTATGTGGCTGCATAAGGGTTACCAAGTATGAAATATTCCATAAACAGCAAAAATCGCTTCCGAACCTGTAAATTCGGAAGCGATCTTTTTGCCTTCTCCATCATTCAAGCCGCTTTCTTAATTGTTATTATTGGAACGGCCGCCTTTTGAGCCAATTTCCTGAAAGTGTTTTTTATCATGGGCATCTGCGTTTGCCTTGCCGCCCTTGGACCCAATATCTTCATAGAAGTCCTGTCCGTGGCTGTCCGCTGTCGCATTGCCGCCTTGGGAACCTATATTCTGGAAATGCTCTTTGTCATGATTCTCAGCATTTGCTTGTCCGCCTTTTGAGCCGATATCCTGGAAGTGCTCTTTGTCGTACTTCTCTGCATTTGCTTGTCCGCCTTTTGAGCCGATGTCTTCGTAAAATCCTTTGTCATGATTATTGGACGTTGCTTGTCCGCCTTCTTACCCGCTTCTTCATAACTCATTTTGCTGTTATTGTTCTGTGCCATGTTAATCTCCTCCTCAAGATGTCTCTTTCGCAGTAGTTTAACGTTGCGCGGCCACGCTTGGTGAATGTATTCCCGCATCACGCCTACATAAACTGGATAAGGGGAAATTGGGAGGAAAGCCCAAATGACGAGGATATCATTTTTTTAAACGAGAAATTATTCACAGTTTCGGCGGTCCTTTTGTGATGAATGAAGAGTAAGAAAGCAAGTTACGATGATAAAAGACGCATAAAAAAAGAAGCAGGAAATGA
>NZ_NQFP01000046.1:0-45040 GCF_002271665.1 Terribacillus sp. 7520-G
AAAAATTAAGACATAATACGATGTGCATGCAGGTGGAAAGTATTTATGAAATCTATAAACAAGCGCGGGTAAAGCTGAATGACATCCGGACAAAGGCGAATCAGAATGAAGAAGCTTATGATTTGTTTGTCGAAGATGACGCAACTGAAGAAGGAGCTGCCTCATCCGGTTCGCTTTCGTATCTTGCGGAAGAGCTGCAAACCTCTGTGGCCCGTTTCCGGATATGATTCAATTGGCCAGCAGATAGTAAACGATAAAAGACAAGATGATGAACAGAAAAATATATATAAAGATTTTCACTATGGACCCCTCCTTAAGAAGTAGACGAATACTTCCTGGAAAAGGGTTCATTTTTTTACATGCTTTGTCTGCAATTTGTGCATACTACCCCCAGTATGTATAAAAAAGGAGGCCAACGGTATGGCATTTCAGCCAGGGGATATCGTCTATGTGATCATTCGCAATCCTCATGCACAGGGAGTGGCAAATATACAGGAAGCAGCAGTCGTCCATCATCCGGAAAAGCCCGGGGAACTTGCTTTGTTCATTTATGAAACGTATTATCCGCTGACGGATGAAGTTGCAGTCTATCAGGATCTTGGCGAGGCGGAGGAGGCGTATGTGTCTGCTTTCGGCCTGACCGAGGGTGGGTATTATGGTTAAACCGTTCGTGCCGCAGCTCGTCTATATCGAGCCCAGGGCATTGGAGTATCCGCTTGGCGTGAAACTTCGGGATAAATTCCAGGACATGGGAGTGGAAATCCGTGAGACCACTTCCCATAACCAGGTTCGTAATCTGCCGGGGGAAAATGAGTTCCAGAAGTATCGCACTGCCAAATCGACATTGGTCGTCGGCGTACGGAAAACATTGAAATTCGATACGTCCAAACCATCTGCGGAATATGCGATTCCTTTTGCGACAGGATGTATGGGACATTGCCATTATTGCTACCTGCAGACAACGATGGGATCCAAACCTTATATCCGTACGTATGTGAATACAGATGAGATTTTCGAGGCGGCAGAGCAATATATGCAGGAGAGGGCGCCTGAAGAGACGCGTTTCGAGGCTTCCTGTACTTCGGATATTGTCGGCATCGACCATCTGACGCACACGCTGAAACATGCAATAGAATACTTCGGTCGATCCAAACATGGACAGCTGCGTTTCGTGACGAAATTTGCCCATGTGGATCATTTGCTGGACGCAGATCACCAGGGACGGACAAGGTTCCGATTCAGCATCAATGATGACTATGTGATCAAATACTTCGAACCTGGAACCTCCCGTTTGAAAGATCGGATCGAAGCTGCCGTGAAAGTTGCAGAAGCAGGTTATCCGCTTGGCTTCATCGTTGCTCCGATTTATCTGCATGAGGGCTGGCAGAAGGGCTACCCGGAAATGCTGGAGCATCTGGAAGCAGCGCTGCCCGCTCATGCCAAAAAGAACCTTACCTTTGAATTGATCCAGCACCGTTTCACAAAGCCGGCAAAACGTGTCATCCAGAAAAATTACCCGATGACAAAGCTGGAACTCGATGAAAATAAGCGGAAATATAAATGGGGCCGCTACGGTATCGGGAAGTATGTTTATCAGAATGAGGAACAGGAAGAAATCAAAGACATTCTTGGGAGCACGATCTATAAAATGTTCCCGCATTCACGGATTGAATATTTCACTTGATGCATCGGTTGACAATCTTATCCATGCATGTGATAGTTAAAGGGACAATTGAATTTGAGGAAGTCCACTAGGGGTGCCGTTCGGCTGAGATAAGAGAAATCTTTATCCCTTTGAACCTGATCTGGTTAACACCAGCGTAGGGAAGTGGAGCCGGATTCGTGTGAACTTTGACACTATCGCTATGTATACGAGTCGCTCCATACTTCTGGAGCGGCTTTTTTATTTAGCCGGCGCCAATCACTCTTCATCAGGGCTTTCTCCAATAAGGGGAGGAATTTACATGTTTTCTGCACAATTGAGAGAAGAAGCAAACCCGGTTTTCGAAGCAATCTATCAGCATCCTTTCGTCGAAGGAGTTGCAAATGGCCATGTGCCTAAAGAGGCGCTGATCCATTACGTGAAGGCAGACTATGAGTACCTGACTGCATTCGCTCGTATTTATGGCTTGGCAGTAAGCAAATGTGAGACAAGGGAAGAGATGGATTTCTATCAGTCCCAGATCAATTTTGTCCTGCATAGTGAAATTCATCCGCATAATGTGTTCTGTAAGGTGGCTGGTGTGAAATACGAGGATTTGCAGCGTATGACACCGCCGCCGGCAGCAGATCATTACATTTCCCACATGATGAATAGTGCTGTACATGGTGATATCGGGGAGCTGATGGCAGCACTCCTGCCTTGCCCGTGGACGTATCAAGCGCTGGCTGCCCATATTATCGAGACGAAGGAGCCGGATGAATCCAATCCGTTCCTGGAATGGATCCAGTTCTATGCCAGCAGGGAAGACGGTATGCCGGATGTGACAGCCGAGCTTTGCAAGCGGCTGGACAAATGGGCGGAAACAGCAGGATCTGCTGCCAAGGAACGAGCGCGTAAAGCATTCCTGAAAAGCTGTATGCTGGAGCATGCCTTTTGGGAGATGGCAACCACCGAGCAAGATTGGATGATACCATTGAAAGGAGAGTCCCTTCATGCCTGATGTGAAGAGTGCTTTGACGATTGCCGGTACGGATCCTTCAGGCGGTGCCGGCATCCAGGCTGATCTGAAGACATTCCAAGAGCGCGAGGTATATGGCATGAGCGTGATAACATCCCTTGTCGCCCAGAACACGACTGGTGTGCAGGCAATTCATCACGTTCCGGTCGAATTTCTAAAGCAGCAGCTGGAATCCATTTTTTCGGACATCATCCCGGCTGCTGTAAAGACCGGAATGATTGCATCGGAAGAGATGATGCGCTGTATCGCTGCTATGCTGAATGATGCAAATACCATTTATGTCATGGATCCTGTCATGTATGCCAAAAGCGGGCATGCCCTAATGGGAGAAGATTCGAGAGATGCGCTGAAGACACATCTCGTGCCGCTGGCATCACTGGTTACGCCGAACGTACCGGAAGCGGAAGAACTGACTGGAATGCGGATAGAGGACGAAGCCAGTATGAAAACAGCAGCAAAAAGAATCGTCCGGGAATATGGGGCAAAAGCTGTCCTTATGAAAGGCGGGCATATGGAAGATGCTTTAGCTGCAGATTGGCTTTATGATGGGGAAAACTTTACGTCCTACACAGCCGAGCGAATCCCGACAAAGCATACTCATGGAACAGGATGCACATATTCGGCGGCAATCACAGCGGAATTGGCGAAGGGGAGATCGTTGCAGGAGGCAGTCAAAATCGGCAAGGAGTTTGTAACAGATGCGATTCGTTATTCGCTGCAGCTAGGCAAAGGGAACGGGCCGACAAACCATTGGGGCTACCGTCTGAAAAGTGTGCCTGTACAGGAGGGACAGCATAATGAAGTATACTGATGTGATAAAGGAAGTCCGCACAAAGAACCCACTGATTCATTGTATTACAAACAATGTGGTCATCAATTTTACTGCAAACGGATTGATTGCACTCGGAGCTTCTCCGGTTATGGCATCCGCTAAGGAAGAAGCAGCGCAGATGGTGCAGCATGCACAGGCGCTGCTGATCAATATCGGCACCCTGGCTGCTGCCGATGCGGAAGCGATGATCTTAGCTGGGAAAGAAGCGAACAGACTCGGTATCCCGGTGATTTTCGATCCTGTCGGTGTGGGTGCGACGACCTACAGGACAGAAACAGCCCGTCGTATTTTGGCAGAGGTGGATGTCACTGTCATACGGGGGAATGCGGGTGAAATAGCTGTCCTCGGCGGTATATCGGCTAAAATAAAAGGTGTGGATGGTTCTGGTGAAGGTATATCCCCAGGCCACGTCCAGCAAATTGCAAGAGAGCTGGATACGATTGTGATCGCAACAGGCAAAATAGATGTCCTCTCGGATGGGAACCATACGTATAGTGTGTCGAATGGCCATGAGATGCTGACGAAAATAACAGGATCCGGCTGCCTTCTCGGTGCAGTCGTTGCAGCATTTGCAGGAGCTGCGGATGATGTGATGAAAGCATGCATCGGCGCACTAAGTTTCTATGGTATCGCAGCAGAGGCTGCAGCCGAGCTTGCGCAAGCTCCGGGAAGTTTTCAGGCTGCTTTCCTGGATCAGCTTTATCTTTTGGGGAATGACGTAAGTGGATTGGAACGAGTGGATGAAATTCCGGTAGAAGTGTAATGAAACAATCAGCAGGATTCCAGCCTGCTGATTGTGGACAGTCATTTATCTGGGTGCGCAGGATGTCCATGCCGATGCGGTTTCGGGATGAAGCCATCCTGCTCCAGCTGTTCGAATCGCTGATCCAAATGCTTCACGATTTGGTCGGCTTTTTCTTCAGAAAAGACACCGAATTCAACGTATTTCTCGATGATTTGCTTTTCTTGCTCCAATGCTTGTTTCTGCAGCGCCGCTATTTCCTGCTTCTGCTTATCTGTCAGTACATCTGCAACAGCTTTGTCAGCGGCGAAGGAAGCGGCAGGATTGGCAACCACCAATCCAAGGCATAGAGCGATAATGACAGCCCCAGCTTTTATCCATTTCAACTTTATCAACTCCTTGTTCAAGCTTGGGCTTACTTTACGCAGTTTTGGGATTACTATCCATCTTCCACACTTTTTCCTAAATTAGGAGCAAGGGATTTTTCTATCTGAGGAATGAGAGCAAATTCAATACAGGTTTGGGATGTGAAAAGTATCAATGGCAAAGGAGCAGTAATATGAAAGAGGAATTGGAGCTTTATTTCATCATGGGCAGTCAAAACTGCCCGGACAAGGATCCGGAGGATATATTGGAGCAAGCGCTCGATGCGGGCATCACGATGTTTCAATTTCGTGAAAAAGGGGAGGGGGCAAGGACTGGAAAAGCAAAACGACAGCTGGCGGAACGGCTCCAGGCTAGGTGCCGTGCGCATAGTATTCCTTTCATCGTCAATGACGATGTCGATCTTGCCATTGCGATTGGCGCAGATGGTGTGCATATCGGACAGACGGATGAAGCGATGCAGCTGGTGAAGGCACGCTGTCCAGAGCATTTCATCATCGGTGTAAGTGCCCAAAATGCCGAAGAAGCCAAAAAGGCAATCCAGGACGGGGCACATTACATTGGTGTCGGTCCCATTGCTGCCACACGGACAAAAATAGATGCCAAGTTCCCGATCGGACTCACGGGACTGCGGGAAATCCGGAAACAAGTCGGTGAATTTCCGATAGTCGCAATTGGCGGCATCAATCAGAAAAATGCAGAAGCTGTCCGTCAGGCTGGTGCGGATGGAATCTCGTTCATCTCGGTTTTGACCAAAGCGAGCGATATCCAAGAGGCAGTGAATATGCTGAAAGCGGGGAAGGTGCACGGATGAGTGCGCCTTTTTGTTATAATGCCACCCTGAAATAAGATTCCCGCTTCAAGACACCTGCTTCACTACGAAAAACTCCTGATAGCGGACAGAAAATCCTGCACAGCTGACAGCAATGCGGCATGGGAAAATATATGGATGGAGACATATCCCAGTCAATGCATATCTTTTGTTTCTCATGCTTAAGTGTACGGATTTGGTCACATTTTCTTCTATACGCTAGTACATTTCTTTTATACGATGGAAGAAAGATAAAGGAAAAAATGGAGTTGTAGAGTAATGAAAGAAACGATGTTGGTTATGCTGGCATTTTGTAAATATAGAAGGGCATATCCGTGATTCTCATTCCATTATTGGAGTTGCTGTCGTATATCGCTTTCTCTTTTGTTGCCGGTCATCTTGTTTTCCGATTTGTGCGCAAGGAAGAAGCAGCTATCCGGACGCCGCGAAGTGATGTCTTGGCAGCTGCGGCATCGGCGGCGCTGGTCACGAGCGGACCGGTCATTAATCTTGTCTCGCTGCATGGTGCACAGGATGGATATGGACAAGCATTGGGGCAGGTGCTCTTCCAGTTTACAGCCGGAAGAGTCTGGATCGGCATCTTTATCCTGGCCATCACTGTCTGGGTGCTGCTTTATTTCGATAAACTTCCGGTTCTGACACTCCTCTTGTTCCTTGGTATGCTGTTTCTTCATGTGTATGGCGGCCACACAGAGAGGGATTTGATGGGGGCATTCGCCTATTTCATACATGTAAGTGCCGCTGTCCTCTGGGTTGGTGTGTTGATTCATGTTTGTTTTTATGCTCCCAAGTACTTCAGTTGGGAAAGTTTCCTGAAGTGGTTCACACCATTTGCAATCCTGCTCGTCATCACAGTGACAGCCAGCGGCATCGTCGTTATGCTGTTTGCAATGGACATACGGGATTACGGAAATGCTTTGATGCTCACATATGGACAAATGCTGTTCGTGAAGCATATCGTGTTCATTCCGGTACTTGTTTTTGCTGTCATCAATGGATTTCTGGCAAAGAAGGCCCAGCGCGATCCTGGATTCCGCCCGATTAATTGGATACGTGCCCAAGCCGTCTTGCTGGCGATTGTCTTCATTTGCACCGCGATACTCAATACATCTGCCCCGCCGGACAACATAAAGAGCGCGTTAAGCAATGAAGGCTCTGCGCTGATTTTCGGCAGCATATTTCCTAAAGTGACGGCTGAAAGTGTCGCAACCTGGCATTTAAGTGGACTTGGAGTTGTTTGCTTCATCGGATTTGGCTTGTTTTTGGCCAGTATTGTATATTTTTTCAAAAAAAGAGCAGCAGCAAGCTTTGCATTGGCGGCAGCATTCGCTGCTTCGGGTCTTTTGTACACAGCCATAATGACCAGTTTGCAATTCTGATAGCTTAGACAGAAAGACATTATTCCGACTTTTCTCACAGAAATTTTCACCTGCGCAAATATTCTGCTGGAAAAAGGAAAAAGAAATTGGAATGATGTCTTTTTTTGTATGCTGCTGTCGGCTGTTTTCCCAATACATTTTGCTGGAAGCCTATGCTAGATTTACTTTAATAGTTTCTGAGAGTCTCGAGCAGAGGATTGGACACCACCTCAGTGACTATAAAAACCAGCGAGGTGATCGAATGAAAAGAAAACTGGTAAGTGTCGCTGCTGTCGCAATGATAGGATTATCTGCATTCCAGCCACTGCAAGCTTCAGCTGCTCCTGATGAAACGGCAAAAAATGGGGAAGTCCGTGTTCTTGTCAAGCAGAAGGATGGGGTCTTCTCCACACAAGCCACTGACGAGGTCAAGGAAGAGCATGGTGTACGTAACAGCTTTGGCAACGAGGGCTTCACTACCGAAGTATCGAAAGAAGAGCTTAAGGAATTGAAAGCTGATAAGGACTTGGAAGTAACCGAAGTAACGGTGTATTCGAAGCAGGAAGTGTCAGCCAAACGAGATGTTTCGACCCAAGCGGTATCCGATCGGACACCATGGGGGATACAAGCAATCTATGACAATCCATCCATAACGAGGACAAGCGGCGGGGATAATATCAACATTGCCGTTCTCGATACAGGAACATCTGTCAATCACCCTGATCTGGCTGCCAATGTGGAGCAATGCATCGACTTTACACAAGCATCCAGCGGACAGGTGAATGGCACTTGTGTCGACCGTGATGGACATGGTACGCATGTTTCCGGATCTGCACTTGCCAATGGCGGTAATGGCTCGGGCATCTATGGTGTAGCGCCGGAAGCTGACCTTTGGGCGTACAAGGTACTTGGTGATGATGGCCGCGGTTATTCCGATGATATTGCCAACGCAATCCGGAAAGCTGCCGACGAGGGAGCCAATCGCGGGGAAAGAGTGGTTATCAGTATGTCGCTTGGCGGCGGACAGGATTCCCTCATCTCCAGTGCGGTGCGATATGCAAACAGCAGCGGGGCACTAGTGATTGCAGCCAGCGGGAATTCAGGTCCATATGAAGGCTCCATCGGCTATCCTGCTGCACTGCCGGAAGCCGTGGCAGTCGCCAACTTAGAGAACCGTCAGCAAAATGGAACATACCGTGTCGCCGATTCTTCCTCCAGGGGCTACAGCCGTACGGATGGCGACTACTACATCCAGCAGGGTGATGTGGAAGTGTCAGCTCCTGGATCAGCAATCCTATCCACATACCCGGGAAATACGTATGCAACACTTACTGGTACATCCATGGCTACACCGCATATCTCCGGTCTGGCAGCAAAAATATGGTCTGAAAATACAAGCCTCAGCAGCTCTCAAGTAAGACAGACGCTGCAGTCGCGTGCACGAGCAAATGATATCCTTGGAGGCTATGGTGCAGCACGCGGAGATGATTATGCCTCCGGTTTCGGATTCCCACTGGTTCAATGATGCAAAGGTAATGGAAGGAAGAAGGCTCCTTTTTCGAGGAGCCTTCTTTTTTATAGTTTTCGAGGCAATCTCCACACTAGAAGACTGGCTAAGCTGGCAATACATCCGCCGAGCACTATCGTAGTTCCGATGCCGATCTACTCTGATAGGAAGCCGGCAAATATTGAGGCTGCCGGTAGTAAAGTGAATGTGATGAAGCGGGATGTGGATTGGACTCGTCCTAATAAATGGCGAGGTGTATGACGCTGTCGAATTGTTTTGATGATTGGATTCACAGCCCCGGCAGCTGCTGTGCCGATCATATTGAAGCAGGCTGCCAGCCATATGGTATCTGTTAGGCCGACCAGGATGATGGATAATCCGCCAATCACTTTGGCAGCGAATAGTATCTGTCTATATGTGGAGAAGCGATCTGCAAGAAAACCTAGCGAAGTTCCCAGAATGGCTCCAATCCCCCCTGAGGATAGGACGACGCCGATAAGCACGGGGTCAGTTGTGAGGTTGTCTACATGGATGACCAGTAAGACAATGAGAAATTGAATGCCGAAATTGGAAATAAGTAAAACGAGATTAGTGTACCAAATTTCTTTCTGATGATATAAGAATGTGAAACCTTCCTTCAGCTCTTGTATGTAGGTGGAAATGGAAAATGTGCGTGCGCTGGCAGTATGCTGCTCATATGGCAGCATGAGGACTAGCCATACAGCGAGTAAGGATAAAATGCTTACGGCTATCAAGCTGTTGTAGATGCTGAAAAACAAAAGAATAGTGCCGCCAAGGCTTGGGCCAATCACTATAGTAAGCTGATATAAGGCGCTTTCCAAGCTATTGGCATAGTGAAGCTGACGTTCGGAAACCATGGCAGTGAATTGTGCGCCTTGGTAGAATTGCCCGGCAAAACCGATACATACAGATAGGAAGCAGATGAGGGCTAGACTAAACTGTCCATTCATGGCAAGGACACTTAACAGAAGAAAGCAAAGAAAGCGTGCCAAATCGGCCGCCAACAGAACGTGCTTCCAGTTCGCGCGATCAAGCAAAGGGCCGATGAGAGGCTGCAGCAGCATTGTCGCCCGCTCTGCAGCCAAGGCAATCGTAACGGCGATAGCCGAAGAGGTCACTTCCAATACGAGCAATGGCAGCAGGATGCTGTACACTTGGCCGGCCATGGCCGCCATTGTCGTACTCATCATCAGGCGCGATAACGGATGGGTCAGAGTGATTTTTTGAGCGGGCATTTAATCATCCTTCCAGATAGGTCTGCAGTTCATGATCCAAAGAGGCAATCATATCCTTGTTTGCATAGTAGATTTGTTTATTTGAACCGATAAGCCCGGCTGATTTGAGCATTTTCAAATGATGATGAAGAGTGGATTTTGCAGCGGGAAGCTGTTCGGCTAATTCCTGGAGCGCATGTTCCCCCTCCATCAAACGCTTCAATAAATTAAGCCGCGTTGCATCCCCCAATGCTTTATACTTTCTTACAAGCATCGTATCCGGATTATATTTGTTTTCGGGATCGATGCTGCCTGCATGGATTGGATAATAAAACACCTTAGTACCAGGCAAATCAGCGAGGATTGTCCACGGTCTGTAATGGTAATGCGGAATGAAGAGAATGGTGTGGATAGACTCATCCGGTTTATAGCTGGTGCTGTTGGTTACCCATCGAATGAAAGCAAGTTTATCCATTGCCGCTAGTCTTTGTTTTTTTTCGGCGATATCCCGTTTCAACATATCCTCTAATCGCTTTTTGTTCGGCTCAATCACCGATGCGAACCAATTGGTCATAGTCGAGATCAAGTGGTTTTTCAGGAAGGAAATATCTGCTGTCACCATATAATCGATATAATCCGGGAAGAAAGGGTTGTCCGCGGTAACTTCTTGCAGCAAGGCCAAAGAGCTGGCATTTCCCTGGGCAGCCATGGTCCGATGCTTTTCGAATGTGCTGCCGATGTAAGGAAGGCAACGCTCCCGCATTGTCTGTTCAGACATGTCAGAAATTTCACCTATCCACTCTGTCAAGGTACGGACATTGGAATGATGGAGCAATTGAAGCAGTGCTTTCCATGTATTATGCTCATGAACAATTTGTAAATCGTGCTGAAGCGCCGGCGAAAAGCCGTTTTCCGGGTTATCCCACATCTTATCCACATGCTCGAGTGTCCCTTTCAGTGATTTGTTTGTAACTGCGGCTATTCCTAAGGCAGCTTCCCATAATAACGATGTTTCGAACAAAATGGTATAATCATGTTTTGCCTTAAATCCAGTCTGAATTATCTGCATATTCATCACCTCACTGTAATTCTATAATAATAGAATATATAATTCAATAAAAGTAGAATGGAGTGAAAGCATGACTAATCATCATCAAGCATTCGGTGTGTATGCCGTCATACAGAACGACAGCAAACTGCTTGTCATCCATAAAAGCCGCGGTCCATATATCAATCGCTATGACTTACCAGGGGGAAGTCCGGAAAATGGGGAGGGGTTACTGGAAGCTGTCATCCGTGAGGTGAAAGAAGAGACGGGCCTGACCGCGGAAGTTGAAAAACAGATTGGCGTGATTGATTTCAAGCTTCCCTGGCAGTGGAAGCAATTTACCGACTTGCACCATACTGCTGTTTTTTATACAGGGGAGGTAACGGGGCAATTGAAACTTCCTATACAATTTGCGGGGCAGGATGCATCTGCGGCTGAATGGGTTCCCATTGAAAGTCTATCCAGTAAGAACAGCTCGCCTTTGGTCATGCAGGCAATCAAGTGGCTATCTTCATCCGAATTGCCCCTTGAGACTGTTGTCTATCCGCATTGGGAAATTAGGAAGGGAATTTTCGAGTGAGGGGATTAGGAGTTGCTGTATTGCATGGCTGGATTTTGCATGAGATGCTGCCGTCTGTCTCCTGGCAAGCGTCTCCGCGGGGGTGGGAGAAACCAAGCGATCCATCCTTATCCGGTGCGGAGAGGGTTATGGGATGAATTCATCCATAAGCTTGTTCTGGCATATTCAAGCTCCGCTTGCATAGGTTTGAGTACAACAATGTATGTCGAGGTGACGTATGCGTACCATCAGTCTATGCATGATTGTTAAAAATGAGGAAGAGGTATTGGCTGGCTGTCTGGAAAGTGTTAGGGATCTGGTTGATGAAATCGTGATTGTGGATACTGGATCGACTGATCAAACGAAGGCAATCGCAGCAAAGTATACATCACATATCTACGATTTTGACTGGATAGATGATTTTTCGGCTGCCAGGAATTACAGCTTCAGTAAAGCAACCAGTGAGTATATCATGTGGCTAGACGCGGATGATGTGCTGCTGCCGAAGGATCAGCAGGCCTTCCGGGATTTGTGGGGAAATCTGGCGGGAGATGTGGATGTTATTTCGATGTATTATCATACTGCACTGGATGAGAAAGGTCGCCCGTTATATCTTTATCGGCGCAATTGCATTGTGAGGCGCAGCAAAAATTTCCGCTGGCATGGTGCCGTTCATGAATACTTGGAATTCGGCGGCAATATCGTGGCCTCGGAAATAGCTGTCACACATCGCAAAAGCAAAAAAAGGCATACGGTATCGGATCGCAATCTGCGAATCTATGAGTCTTACATTGCCTCGGGAAGACAGCTGACGCCGCGCGATATGTTTTACTATGCGAACGAGCTGAGAGATCATGGACAATTCGAACGTGCCAAAAACTGGTACACGGAATTCCTTCAATCAGAACAAGGGTGGGTGGAGGATAATATCCGTGCATGTCAATATCTGGCGGAATGCTGCAAAGCAGAAGGAGATATGGAAGGGTATCGGATGCACTTGTTCCGATCATTCCGATATGATCGCCCGCGCCCTGAATTTTGCTGTTTGATCGGGGACCTGCTGACGGAGGAGCGGAATTATGAGGCGGCTGCCTATTGGTATCGGCAGGCTTTGGACTATGAAGGCAAGGAGCTGCCGGGCTTCAGTGTACCTGCTTATACGACATGGTATCCTTATTTGCAGCTGACACTTTGTTATTCCAGACTAGGCTTGCTGAAGGAGGCAAAATCCGCTCATGAAAAAGCTGTGTCTTATCACCCGGATCACCCGAGTATCCTCCATAACACAGCATTCTTTGAGAAGCTTACGCTTTGATTTCCTTTTCCTGCTTCCTGTGTCATAATACGTACTATCAAGGAAAGATATGGAGGATTGGTTGTGGCACTGGATATAATAGCTTGGATTATCATTGCGGTGGCATTCATCGCAAGTTTTGCGGGGATCATCTATCCTGTCATCCCATCGCCGCTTATGCTCTGGATTGGATTTTTGGTTTTTCAGTTCATGCTGAGCGATGGAGATTTATCTGTCTTCTTCTGGATTGCGATGGTCATCCTGACGGTGATTCTGATCATCTCGGATATCATCGCGAACAGTTACTTTGTCAAGAAGTTCGGCGGCAGTAAATGGGGAGAGCGAATTGCGGCAATCGGCGTAATCGTAGGTTCTTTCATCATACCGCCTTTTGGTATCATCATCGTGCCGTTTGTTGCTGTGCTTGTGACGGAGTTGGTTCAAAAAAGGACACCAAGGGAGGCTATCTATTCCTCCATTGGCTCACTGCTTGGTTTCCTTGGCGGATCGATAGCTAAAATCGTCATTCAATTGATCATGATCGTTTGGTTCTTCATAGCAGCCTTCGTATAAAATGGAACAACCAAGGGTGATCTCCATGTGTGAGGTCACTCTTTCCCGTTTATATAGAAATCAAAAACACCCTGCAGGAACAGGGTGTTGGTTTGAGTTTGAGATAATATTGTTTATGCATATTGTGTTTTCTGCAATTTCATATCGAAGATGTAATAGCCGAATGGAATGACGGATGCGAGTAAGGCAAAGATCGCCCATTTCAATCCCCAGCCGACTTTCAATGTTGTGTAGCCAGTCCAAATCACATACAGGACGAACAGGCCGCCGTGGATGGCACCTATATAGGTGACGAAAATCGGTATATCCATCATGTATTTCAGCGGCATCGCTATGATTAACAGCAAAAGCAAAGAAGTCCCTTCGAGAAATCCGATCGTTCGGAACCATTTCAGTGTCGCTTGCATGAAAGCCCTCCCAGAAACCGTTTGTAAATAGTATAAGCAAGCCAGCCTATCTTTACCACAACTCGGGATAACTTGTCATAACATTGTCAAAATATCATTTCACATCATAGATGGCAGGCCGTCTATCCTGGAAGACCGGAATACGGCTGCGTACGTCGTCCACTTGGCCCAGATCCGCTTCCCCATATAGAATGGTCGCTTCTTCGCCTGCTTCAGCAATTACTTCACCCCACGGCCCGATGATCAGGCTGTGCCCGGCGAATTCATTAGCTGGATCACTTCCTGCGCGATTACAAGCGACTACAAAACATTGATTTTCGATGGCCCTGCTGAGCAGGAGTGCGCGCCAGTGGTCCAGCCGCTGCTTCGGCCACTCAGCTACGACGAATAATACTTGCTGATCATGTATCATATGCGTGCGGATGAATTCCGGAAAACGGATATCATAGCAGATGACCCCGGCCGCTTGCTTGTTTCCGATGGAGAAAGAGGCAGACCTGTCGCCTTGGGTGAGGAACTTCTCTTCATCCATCAGCCGGAATAGATGTGCCTTGTCATATTCATGCAGCAATTCGCCTGCTGGCCCGAAGACAAGCATCGTGTTATGGATGCCTGCTTCCGTTTGCTTGGCGATGGAACCAGCGACGATATATACCTGATGGGCCTTGGCCAGCCTGCTGATGAACCGCTTCGTCGTTTCTCCCTCATCATCGCTGATGGCATCAAGCCTTGTCAGATCATAACCAGTGGTCCAAAGCTCGGGCAGCACAATGACATCAGCATTTTCCTGTGCCTCATTTATCAATGCTTCCATTTTTCCATAATTGGCTTCTGGATCGCCAAAAATGATATCATGCTGAATCAATGCAAGCTTCATTGTGTCACTCCCTGATTTGCCGCAACGAATGTTTCTACACGGTGCATTGCCTCCACTACTCGATCCGAAGAGGAAACATGCATGAAATGAATCGATTCCCCTGGAGCTACTGCGCCGTCTGCGGTGATTTTCATTGCTCTATCAAGATCCCCTTTCACGCCAAGCTCTTTCAATACGGTAGGTAGGCCGAGCTTACGGTAGAATGGCAGCAAAGTGAGAATCTCGTCAAATTTCCCCTCCAACGCAAGCTGGATAAGAATGCCGTAAGCCACTTTATTCCCATGCAGCTGCTCATGTGTTTCTGGCAATCTGGTCAATCCGTTGTGAATGGAATGAGCACCGGCGATACGGCCGTACTCGTCCCCGAATCCGCCTACCATACCGCCTGCCATGATGATGGTTTCCGCAACTCTGAGGAATGAACTGTCTGCTCGCTTATCCTGTAAAGAACAAATCGCTGCATCACCTTCAGCAATAAGGATATCACGGCATAATTTGGCAGCATTGCGAGCGATTTGGACAGCTAGCGGCTGATCGGTCATATTTTCGGTCAGCACATCTGCCTCATACCATTTTGCCAATGTATCGCCAATGCCGGCAATCAGATAAGGTGCTGGTGTCGTGAGCAGCAGCCTTGGCTCGACCAGGAGCATGAATGTGCTGCGAGGGAAGATTGTATATTCGACAAAATTGCCTGCCTCATCATAGAAGACGCTAAGGGAAGCCCATGGGGAGCAGTTGGATATGATTGTAGGGATCAATATGACGGGAAGCCCTGCCTCATCAGCAGCGGCTTTGGCGGTATCCAACACTTTTCCGCCGCCTACGCCGATTATGAATTGAGCAGCTTCTCCTGTTGCGATATTTGCTAATCTAGCTGCTTCCGCATGTGTGCATTGACCATTATAGGCAACACGTTTAACCGGCAGATCGATGTGGTCCAGGAATGGAGAAGCGGCTTTCCAGGATGCATCACCGTGAATAAGCAAGCCGTTTGTCCAATTCAATCCTGCAAGCCTTGCGGGAAGGCTGTCCAATATATTTTCTTCGCACGCATAATAGTTTGGTGCACCTTTAATGTTGATCGTCATGCTGTCACCTCATTGATTTTTTATACAAAAAAACTCTTCCAAGCGAAATTGGAAGAGGGAAAGGCCAACGCATCCGTCCCCTTATCCCTCAGCATTTGCTGTTGGAATTAGCACCGTGTGCATTACGCACCGGTTGCCGGGCTTCATCGGGCCAAGTCCCTCCGCCTTCTCTTGATAAGAGTGAGTGAATCATGTATGATTTGTTCATTATTACATTGTATTTCCAAGACTGTCAAGATTGTCAATAGTCAGAATGGATGGATGCAAGGTGACAGGAGAGTGAGTCAAATGGATTTTCCGTTTTCAGATGCGCTGAAACGATTGCCGGAACAGTTTTTTGCCGGCTTGGTACACAAGGTGGGTTTGCTGGAGCAACAGGGGCACGATATCATCAAGCTCGGGCAGGGGAACCCTGATTTGCCGACACCGCAGCATATCGTAGATAAATTGAAAGAAGCCTCTGATAATCCGGCTTATCATAAATATTCACCATTCAGAGGCTTTGATTTTCTTAAACAGGCAGTCTGTGACTTTTATGACCGGGAATACGGCGTGAAACTAGATCCCGAAACAGAAGTGGCCATCATGTTCGGCTCTAAGACAGGTTTGGTGGAGATCAGTCAATGTCTTTTGAATCCGGGTGATTTGGCATTGCTTCCGGATCCGGGGTATCCCGATTATATGTCCGGAATCGAACTTGCACAAGCACGGACATCGCTCATGCCATTGACTGCTGAGAATGGATTCCTGCCTGAGTATGATGCTATTTCTGCGGGTGATCTGGAAGAAGCAAAGCTAATGTTCCTGAATTATCCGAACAACCCGACTGCTGCTACAGCAGATCGGGAGTTCTTCGATAAAACAGTGGAACTGGCAAAGGAACATAAAATTTGTGTCCTGCATGATTTCGCTTATGGTGCACTTGGGTTTGATGGAGAAAAACCGCAGAGCTTCCTGCAATCCGAGGGCAGCAAGGAAGTCGGCATCGAGATGTACACCTTATCCAAAACCTATAATATGGCAGGCTGGCGCATCGCTTTTGCTGTCGGCAATGCTTCCGTGATAGAAAGCCTGAATTTGATTCAAGATCATCTTTATGTGAGCTTGTTCGGAGCCATGCAGGAAGCGGCAGCGTATGCCCTGACGTCAGATCAAACCTGTGTGGAAGAGCTGATTCACACATATGAAGCCAGAAGGGATGCCTTTATCGGCCATTTGCGTGCAATCGGCTGGGATGTACCTGAACCAAAGGGGACTTTCTTTGTTTGGCTGCCTGTTCCGAACGGATTCACATCGGAGGAATTTGCGGATTTGCTGCTTGAAAAGGCCCATGTGGCGGTTGCTCCCGGCAATGGTTTCGGGAAGCATGGTGAAGGATACGTTCGAGCCGGTCTATTGGATACGGAAGAAAGATTGCTGGAGGCTGCAAAGCGAATCGAAAGGCTCGGCATCTTCTCGAAGGCATAGAAAAGAGCCAGTCAAGGGGACTGGCTCTTCTTGGTCAGTTGGTGACTGCACAGCGGTTAGGACCGGATTCGATGTCTGCTGCCTCTGTTTCATCTATGGTTGTGTTTCCTTGATTCGCTTCCCGGATCAGCTGATAGCTATTGGGCTGACGCGCAGGGATGCTGTTTAAAACGGAAGCAGTGAACTCGCTCGAATCTTTCATCTGCAGATGAGGGTTCTTTCGGTATAGATCTTCCATTCGTGCTTGTACCGTTCCATCTGGTCCGATTTCCGAAAGCTCCGAGAAATGGGCAGGCAGGACGATCAAGTCCAGCGACAATAATGGATATTTTTCATATAAGGTGCTGTACAAATCTTGTACCCATTGTTCTGCCTGACCTGCCAGATCCGGGCGTCCGATCGACTCGGTAAAGAGCGTATCCCCGGATAACAGGTATGTGTCATCAACGACAAAACTGATGCTTCCCTCTGTATGACCTGGTGAGGCAACACAGCGAATGCCTTCCTCGGGCTTGCCCAAGGGTATTTTGGTCCCATCTTGTAACGGGGAAAAGCTGAACTTTGCTTCTTTTCCATCATTGGCAGGGAACCAATAGGTCGCCCCGGTTTCCTCTGCGAGCTTTTGTCCGCCGGATAAATGATCTGCGTGGAGGTGGGTATCCAATACATGTTTGATTTCCCATCCATTCTCCTTTGCGAAAGAAACATAGGCTTCCGTGAATCTGGCCGGGTCCACTACGGCTGCTTCGCCTCCAGAGACGATCATATAGGATAGGCAGCCTTTCCCGATGCGCATAAACTGGTAAATCGATCCGCCATACGTAAGGTCACCGATCTTCGCTGGACTGATTGTTTCTCCCCATGCTTGCATACCGCCGACCACATGGACACCATTATCCATGCCAGCCGACTCTAAAAGAGAGACAGCTGTCTGGGCTGATTTGCCCCGATAGCACATCACATAGACAGGCTCTTGTTCTGGCAGCTGTCTGCGGGCTTTATTCGGGTCAGCTTTGATGTCGGCAAATGGAATGGCGTATCTTTTGACGCTGCCGGCATCAATGGCCCAATCTTGTACATCCGCCGTTTGCCGGATATCCAGCAGATGGACGGTTTCTTTCTTTTTGATTTTTTCTGCCAGCTCTGCTGTGTGCAATGGATTCATGCAATCGTCTCCTTTAGAAATCTTTTTTTATTATAGGAAGGAGTAATTTGACTCCTTTCTTATTGACAGGGAATATCCTGCTGTCAGCAAGCAGATGGCTAGCATAGCCGGCTGTGCCGGCAAGCTGGGTTCCGAAAAGGGCTGTCTCTTGTTCGAAGAATGTCATCAATATGTAGAAATAGATCAGCCCGATCAAGGAATGCGTGTAACTTCTATGAGCAAGGAAGGATGCGATCCCGATATAGCATCCGCTCATGACAACCCATGTATGCCCGGCATACAACCCTGTCAGCAGCACAGCGATGCCGGTGATCAGCAGCATGAACTTCTTATTGATTACGCGGGAGAGAACCATAATTCCTGCTCCGATCGCCAACCCGATATAACGATCTTGGCCAAATAAATTCCACATACTATACAGGATGAGCAATAATCCGATGAAAATTGTAATATTGCGGATAGCTTTGTGTGAAAAAGTGATGCGGTTGGAGAGGATGCCCCCTGTATCCAAATCGGGTACCAAGCTTGCGACTGCTGCTGTACAGGTCATCGTGACGGTGACGGCACCTTCTGCATCCAAGGCGGTTGCGCTGGCGAATCCAGCTCCTGCTCCAATTAATAAATGTGTGATCCCTTTCATTCTAGCTGTGCCTCCAAAAGTTAGTCTTTAAAAGCATACTAGAATCTTTATGTCATGGCTATCCGTATTGCTTAGGATGTGCTTTCTTGCAGGATGGATAATCTTCATTTCCCAAAAATGACCGAAATAGCCCATATCCATCATCCTGCCTTTGTTGTTAATTTATATAGTTACCGAATGCATTGCCTGTGAAACACGATTTTTTCTTATGGACATGGGGGCAGCCGCATTCGTTTGTGATAAAATGAAAGTAATGGTTTCACGTCAGAAAGGAATGGTTACAGGTGGGTAAAACAAAAGTAGGCATCATCTTCGGCGGAAAATCCGCGGAGCATGAAGTATCCTTACAATCAGCAAAAAATATTGCCGATGCAATTGATAAAGATAAATACGATGTTGTCCTGATCGGGATCGACAAAGATGGAAAATGGCAGCTTAATGATAAAGCGGATTATCTGCTGAATGCACATGATCCGAAGCATATTGAATTGAAACCATCCGAGCAAGGCATTGCCGTTGTACCTGGTGTGAAGGAGAGGCAGCTTGTCAGCCCTGGTCAAGGTGCTGTCCTCGATCAAGTGGATGTCATTTTCAGCATCCTTCACGGTACACTCGGGGAGGATGGCAGTATGCAAGGCATGCTGCGCATCGCCAATCTTCCGTATGTCGGCCCGAATGTTCTCAGCTCGGCAGTCTGCATGGATAAGGATATTGCAAAGCGTCTACTGAAGGAAGCGGGCATCCGGGTAGCGAATGGATTCACCTTCAAAAAGCGTCAGCTTGGATCCATTCGATATGAAGAGGTGGCAAAAGTGCTGGGCAGCACAGTATTCATTAAGCCTGCCAATCAAGGATCCTCTGTCGGCGTCAGCAAAGCAAAGACAGAAGAAGAGTTCTACAAAGGATTGGTAGAAGCATTCCGTTATGACACGAAAGTGCTTGTGGAGGAAGCCATCGCAGGCCGCGAGATCGAAGTGGCGGTGCTTGGCAATGAAGAGCCGATGGCGTCCTTGCCTGGAGAAATCCTGCCAAAAACGGAATTCTACTCTTATGAGTCCAAGTATATCGACGAATCTGGTGCGGATCTCGCCATCCCGGCCCAGCTTTCCGAGTCTGTCACGGAACAAGTGAGAAAGCTTGCGGTAGAAGTATTCCAGACACTGGATGTCGAGGGACTTGCCCGGGTAGACTTCTTCTTGACAGAGGAAGGGGAATTCGTTGTGAATGAAGTGAACACATTGCCAGGCTTCACAAAAATCAGCATGTATCCGAAGCTATGGGATATCACTGGCATCTCCTATCCGGAGTTGATCGATCGTTTGATCCAGCTTGCCATTGAACGTCATAAACGAGATAACGAACTAAGCAACGCAGCTTTTGAGCAGTTCTGATTACTCGGATTGTAGTTGTTTAACCAAAAAGAAATCCGAACCAGGAATGATTTCCTGGTTCGGATTTTTAATTTTATTCATAAGCCCCCAGACATCCTTCTGTGCCCAGTCCTGTTGTCTCCTTGTAAAAAACAAAGGACTGGTCGATATTCAAGGCTCATGTACTTTGAGTACGTCATTTATGTCCCCTTGCTGGATCATGGATTCATTCTCCACTTAGAAGTGTTCCGGACACGCCTATGGCATGGTTATAGGATTGTTCCTTTTTTAACTCATTGATTACATAATAGATTCCTTTTACAGTCCGAACTATAACATCGTACTTCTAGACATAATGGTATTGGCTGCAACGTTTTTTCCTTTCACAAAGCCATTATGCATGAATGTTGTAATCATTTGATTAGTTTTTTAGCGGAGAGACAAATCAGAGCAGCTACGCATATATGAATTTATCTGACTCTAATTCAATAAACTGCGTGTAATACATAGTGACTGTTTTTCTGTAAATAAATCGTAAAATTGATTGTTTTTTACATAAAAATAGTTCGAACGTATCGTATTCGTCGGAATCATAAGTATACTATTGATAGAATTAATTGTAATTAAATTACATATTAGAAACTTATTACTAACAAAATGGTAATTGCAATTGATTCAATAAAAGGCAAATAATCAGACTATATTTTATATTCTGTCATTGTTTGCTGTTCAAGGAGGTGACAATATGAAAAACGTTACAGTTCGTAGAGCAGTAAAAGTTGATGCTACAGCATGGTGGATTATTGTTTGATTTCTTTTAAACAAGCAAAGTCGAGACTTCTTTTATACAGTCTCGGCTTTGCTCTATAAAGCTAAAATTATGGAGGAGATTAATATGATCAATAAGTACGATAGACCTCGAATTAAAGCTATATATCCGCTATATAAACTTAATAAGAATGAGTTTAGAATTGGCGCGCAACTAGGTATCACCGCTGAGCTTGGTGATCCCGATGGTTACCTATGGGAACTGGCTTCGCGTTTAGATGGAAGAAAAGTTGAGGATGTTATAAAAGAGATGGTAGAAATATTTCCGGAGTTATCTGAAGAAGACGTGTTAGAAGGGATCAGTATATTAGATAACGAAGAATTTCTTGAAGAAACTCTTAATGGGCATGAAAGCACTATTCAAGAACGTTACATAGCAAATGTTAATTATTTTAGTAGATACACTGGAACGGATGGTAATAGATATGATTACCAGAAGAAAATTAACGAAACAACAATTCTTCTTTTAGGGCTTGGTGGGGGTGGATCAAACATACTCACTCTGTTATCGGGATTGGGTCCAAAGAAAATCATTATAGTTGATTATGACAATGTAGAAGAGAGTAATTTAGGAAGACAGTTGTTATATAAAGAATCCGATATAGGGTTACCTAAATGTGAGGTGGCTGCAAAGGCAATTTCTGAGATGAATTCTCATATAATAATTGAGGCACATAATAAGAAAATTGAAACGACTGAAGACGTTTTACAGTTTACAGAGGGGGTTGATTTAGTAATCTGTGCTATAGATGAGCCCCCATTTGAAGCACAAAGAACTGTTAATCAGGCCGTAATTAAAGCCAATATCCCTTGTGTTTTCGGGGCTCACCAAGTAAGTCGCGGAAGAGTCTTTACTGTAATACCGGGAAAAACAGGCTGTTTCGATTGTTTGAATCTGCATTTTAGTGTGAATGATCCAAAATTTATAGAGCAATTCGTTGGCTTTAGGAATATAAACTTTGCCCCTCCTTCAATTGCCTATGCACCTGCAATTTATCAATTAACATCTGCCATTGTGGACGAAGCGGTTAGAGTCATAACAGGTTACGCGCAACCAAGAAGTTTAAGCACCCAATATGAAATTAATTTTGAAGACGGGTCTTCCTTTACTCACCCAAGCTGGGATAGATATGATGAGTGTCCAACTTGTGGTAAGGGACGCACAGAGGATTGGGAAATATTTCGTTATTACGAAAGGACCAATAAGGTGTGATTGTTAATGACAATGGAAGGTTGCCTTAAATCCATACAAGGAAGAAAATTGAGGAGTGGAGATTGGATAGTTGTAGCGAGGGATGCAGATCCTCTTGTGGTAAATTAGCTAAATCTTTAATTTATAATAATAGTTCTTTAAAGGATTATGATGAGGAAATAGCGAATATACTTAAAGATAATGACTTCTGTAATTCTTCATCTGATAAAATTAAGTCCCTTCCGGACGAGGAAAATAATTTAAAATGGAATATTAAAAGGATGTTTCTCTTCATAATGGGCGGACTCTCTATATTGTCTGTCGTTATATTAACATTGTTTAATGGAGTGCCTAATGGCAGCATTCTCATTAACAATTCAATCTCCCTGCCACTCAATATATCCCTACTCATAGGTTTCGCTTTGATAACAACTTTAATTCATGAATTGATGCATATCATATTTGCACGGTCTTATAAGCTAAGGACAGGAGGACTTCGATTAAATATTTTGCAAGCCAATGCGACTGTATCCATGACCCATATATGGGTCTGGTCTTTCTTCCCCAGATTAGCAGCTTTATCAGCCGGTTTGATATTTGATTTTTTTCTGCTGTCTTGCTTGTTGATTTTCAATATCTTCATAACAGATTGGATGTTAGCAGCAGCTATTTCAATCTTATGGTTAAGAATTGCTTGGCAATTTAGATTTCATAAGAATTGCGATGGACATTTTATTGTATTGAGTCTATTAGATAATCCAATGCTTGCAGTAGATGAAGGAAATAGCAATGTTGCGAATGTAAGAACATGGTCTATATTGAAAAAAGTGGGTTACGTTGTTAATCTGATCTTAATTGCATACTGGTTTTTACCTTTTCTATGGATGTTATTCTCGAATGTGTATTTTAATTTTTTTGAATGATTCATCAGATTAGATTAAGTAAATGGAGAGTTTGACTATGAAGGATATAAAAGAATCTAAAGGGAGTTTGCAAATTAGCTCTATATCCAAGTCCTATAAAAATGGAAGTGTAAAAGCAAACTGTGATATTTCAGTCGAACTATATGCAGGAGAGATAGTAGCAATTATAGGACATAATGGTGCTGGCAAAACCACGCTATTAAATCAAATCATTGGCATAGTTAAGCCAGATCAAGGTCAGATTGATTATCAAGGTAAATCGTTGATTGATGACACAAAATTTGCTAGAAATCTTGTATCCATGATGCCGCAGTTCCATGCTCCATTATCGGGTGTTACATTACGTCAGTCCATAGAATCAATTTTACATATACGCGGTATTTCCGGTAGTCAGAACAAAGAGTTGAGCAAAGAAATATTAGCAGAATTGAAGGTTGAGCAATGGGCAGACAGACCGGGTGAAAAACTTTCCGGAGGGTTGCAACGGTTGGCTTCGTTTGCCATGGCAGTGATATGCCCTCCGCCTATAATTCTTTTAGATGAGCCAACAAACGACGTAGACCCCGTTAGAAGGAAGTTGGTGTGGAATTATATGAGGAAACTCGCTAATAAAGGTCATATAGTTATTGTGGTTACTCATAATTTACTGGAAGTTGAGCAATACGCTGATCGTTTTTTATTATTTAATCATGGCAAGCTAATTCAAGATGAATTAACCACGGGTCAGCAAAAACAATTTTCAACCAATGTACTTTACGTGGCCGTCAGCGATTGGAATTCATTTTCTGATGCGCCTGAATCACTGAAAACTAGATATATTGAAGAAGAGATGCAAGTTATCTTTGATCTTTCGGCCGAACAAGTACCTGATGCGATTAATTGGGTGCTAAAACAAATTGAGGAAAGAAGAGTCGCTAATTACAGACTTACTTCAGCATCACTGGAAGCGTCATACGGAGGATTGACGGATGGAAATGTATGAAGGTAAATCAATCAGTAAGTACAGTGGGGTGGGACTTAGTATAAGAAAGTTTTGGGGATTGGTTCGTTGGAGCCTTGTGAGACATAAATATCTTCTACCGGTATTCAGTATTGTGCAAGTGGCTTTTGCTTTAGCTATTGTCTATGGTCTTGCGCTGTTGATTCCGGATATAAATGAAACACTAGCTTTATATCTTTCATCAGGGGCAGTTTCACTAGGGGTAATTGCCGTAGGGTGTGTATTGGCTCCACAAATAGTCAGTACTGCAAAACAAGACGGTATTTTTAAATACCAAAGAACATTACCAGTTTCGCGCAGCTCGATAATATTTGCAGATATTATCATCTGGTGTGTTGCATCATTGCCCGGTGTATTTATGGGATGCCTAGCTGCGATGCTTCGATTCGATATCACTCTACATATAACACCTTGGAGCTTTTTGATTATATTGATAGCTCAGGTAACGATGATTTGCATAGGGTTTGCTATTGCCTATACTTTCCCGCCGAACGTTATGGCATTAGTTACACAGTTGATAATGATTGGTGGATTACTATTTTCTCCTATTACTTATCCTATGGATAGATTGCCGGAGTGGACATCTTTCATCCATCAAACACTGCCATTCGTTCCAACAACAAATTTATTACGTTCAACACTATTTGAATTCGGAACATTTTCCGTGACCGATTTGTTTATAGTGTTATTCTGGGGAGCTTTTTCATTTTTTATATCTCTTATTGTACTTTCAAGAAGGGAATGAGTATCATGAGCCTAATATCGATAGATAAATTAAGTAAATCTGTGAATGAAAAAGAAATTATAAGGCGCGCAAATGTAACCATGCATGAAGGGGAAATCTGTGCATTCATTGGACCGAATGGGGTGGGGAAAACCACTTTATTGAAATGTTTACTAGGCCTGGTTTTTCCGGAGCAAGGGTCCATCAAAATAAATAATAAAATATTGTCTGAATCAACACGTCCAGAAATATTAAAGCTGATCGGAGCTGTAATTCAATTTCCACCAAGTATTTCTGATATGACAATCTCTGAATTGTTTGATGAACACTATCATTACATGCAATTAAAAAACAGTGAATCATATACCGGAATGTTGGAATTGCTCGAATTAAATGTGCCATTGACAACAAAGATAAAAAAATTATCTTTAGGGATGAAACAGCGCCTTCAGCTGGCAATAGCTTTATCTCACCGGCCTAAAATACTTATCTTGGATGAACCATTTAATGGGCTTGACTTTGATGGTATAGACTTAATGAAGCGTATCTTTACCGACTTGAAAAAAGAAGGGGTTTGTGTAGTAATTACAAGTCACTCATTGTCAGAGCTCGAAAACTTTGTGACTAGTGTAGTATTTATGTTTAACGGTGAGACTTATGAAAAAAAGCCAGTTAAAGATATTGTTAGAGCTTATTCAGGAGGTCTTAAAGAATACTATAAGGTTCTAAAGATGGAGGGTGAAAACATTGGGTGAAAATTATGAGTTTGAATCATCCAAGCTAAAAAAGTATAGAAAAGTCATTTTTTCAATGGCTTTTCTCGGACAGCTCCTTACACTTTATTTTTTTACTGTCATTGGACGATTCGATACTGCTGAATCGGATAATATCCTTAAGAATTACGTAAGCCTTTCAGGATTGGCTTCTACTATTTGTATGTGTATTTTGGTTATATATGGATCTATCATAATCAATAGGTGCTTGGTCAAGAATTATATCGGAGAAGATAAGCTGAGGACATATTTATACCCTAATGGAAGATCACAATTATTTTATGATAAAGTGATGTCATTCTGTGGTATGTTCTTTGGCGTCCAACTGTTGGGGATGTCTGTAGCGAACATCCTCTATTTACTGATGGAGTCAGTTGCTCCCATCCTTGTTACATCCAATACGGCACTATATTCCATCGGGCATTTTTTTGTCACCTCTATAGCCACAGTAATATTAACTATTTCTTTGATATTTTTTTCGGGAATGGCGGGTATATATTTAAACTCAACAGTGGCAACCATTGTAACGGGAATTATCCTAATAGCTGTGTTCGGTAATATAGTAGCGATGGCTTTTGCCAGTCAGTTATTAGTTACATTAAGTTCAGCTATTTTTATCCTCCTCATAACTTTAATCTGCATTAAAATTACCGGGGCGAAGATTGAGAAGGATGAAGTGCTTTCGAAGTGAGAAGATATTTTATTGTATTCAAAAAGACTTGGGTGTTAATACTTGAGTCCCTTGACCCAAAAGAGTGATGTTAAAAACGAGCATTTTGTACAGGAAGGAGGGTTTGTGATATCTATTTTTTGAGTTTTCTCCATCCTTGGCATGTAATGACTCGTCTTATCGTATGCAAAAGCGCCCAGCTGTGATACAATGGACTGCAGAAAAGTATAAAAAAATCCAGGCCATCCTGGGAGAGGTTCTAGCACAACCCTCTATAAAAAACTAAGGAACTATATCCTTGGGTATAGTCTTTTTTATTTTTTATGGATAATTGGCAGCCTCTTCCTTTGGGAAGGGGCTTTTTTATCGGGATAGTCTGGATAAAAGGAGAAGCATAATGAAGAAGGGTAAAGCCATCGTCGTATTCAGCGGCGGCCAAGATAGTACAACTTGTTTATTTTGGGCAATGGAGCAGTTCGAGGAAGTGGAAGCTGTCACATTCAATTATAATCAGCGTCACAGTCTGGAAATTGACGTGGCAGAGCAAATCGCGAAAGAGCAAGGAATCAGACACCATGTATTGGATATGTCTTTATTGAATCAGCTTGCTCCAAACGCATTGACGAGAGATGATATCGAAATCGAGCAGCAGGAAGGGGAGCTGCCGTCCACGTTCGTTCCAGGACGTAATCTGGTATTCCTTTCCTTTGCAGCAATTTTGGCACATCAAGTAGGTGCCAAGCACCTTGTGACGGGGGTATGTGAAACAGACTTCAGCGGCTATCCGGATTGCCGGGATATCTTTGTGAAATCGCTGAATGTATCTCTCAACCTATCAATGGACAAAGAATTTGTCATTCATACACCGCTGATGTGGCTGGATAAAGCCGAGACATGGGAATTGGCGGATCAGCTCGGGCAGCTTGATTATGTGAAAGAAAAGACACTTACTTGCTATAACGGGATCATTGCCGATGGATGCGGAGAATGCCCAGCTTGTAAGCTGCGTAAAAACGGGCTTGATCAATATGAAGCGAAAAAGGCGGAGCGAGCATGATACAGCAAATTTACCCGCAAGTGCAGCATGACTACTGCTATGAATTGAACAAGGATCTGCATTTTGCAGCGGCACACAGCATCCAGCATCCGGATGCGGGCAAATGCCAGCAGGTGCATGGTCATACGTATTTCGCCAATATAACGATTGCGGGGGATGAATTGGATGACAGTGGATTTTTATTCAATTTCTCCACAATCAAAGCATTGATTCATAAAAAATTCGATCACACGCTTTTAAATGACCATACCGATGTACTTGGAAAAGATGATTTTCCAACGACGGAAGTGATGGCCCGAAAAATCTATGAATTGATTCAGCAGGAACTGGATCAGCTGCCTCACAAGCCGAAATGCCTGCAAGTTTTCTTGCGTGAGACACCGACCAGCTACTGTGTGTATCGACCAAAGCGAGGAACAGAAAATGGCAAGTAAATTTCCGGTTTTAGAAGTATTCGGTCCCACCGTGCAGGGAGAAGGGATGGTTGTCGGACAGAAGACGATGTTTGTCCGTACCGCCGGCTGCGACTACAGCTGCAGCTGGTGTGATTCAGCCTTTACATGGGATGGATCGGCCAAGGAAGACATCCGGCAGCTGACTGCCGAAGAGATATGGGATCGCTTGGTGGAAGTGGGCGGAGATCGATTTGGTCACGTTACCATTTCTGGCGGGAACCCGGCACTGCTTAAGAATCTGGGGGAATTCACCCAGTTCCTTAAGCAGAAAGGTATCCGGATTGCACTTGAAACGCAAGGCAGCCGCTACCAGCCGTGGTTCCTGGAAATCGATGATTTGACGATTTCCCCGAAGCCACCGAGCTCCATGATGAAAACCGATTTTCATCGGCTGGATGAAATCATCGATAACCTAAAGAATGCAGGACGCCTTGCCAATGTCAGCCTGAAGGTTGTCATCTTTGATGAAGAAGACTTGCAGTATGCGACGAATGTCCATAAACGCTACCCGGATGTAAGTTTCTACGTACAAGTCGGCAATCATGATACAGCTACGTTGGATGATGCGCAATTGAGGGATGCGCTGCTTGCCAAGTATGAGTGGCTGATCGATCAGGTATCTCTTTCCAGCGAATTGAATCATGTGCGTGTCCTGCCGCAGCTTCATACGCTTGTATGGGGAAATAAACGCGGTGTATAAAAGGAAGACGAGTCCAAGGGCTCGTCTTTTTTCATGCTTGAAAGTAGGCAGGCACTATATATTTGCCAGATTAATAGGATACCTAGTCGATGAATTAATAAAAAGTGCTTGAATTTATATTAGTTATAATGCATAATAATTCACATAAATAAATCGAGCATTCAGCACGGAGAGGGAGATTCATAATGGCAAAGGATAAAATCGTACTCGCATACTCTGGTGGTTTGGATACTTCTGTGGCAATCAAGTGGCTGCAGGATAAATATAATTATGATGTCATCGCAGTTGGTTTGGATGTTGGGGAAGGAAAGGACTTGGATTTCGTTCAGGAGAAAGCATTGCAGGTAGGTGCAATCAAATCCTATACAGTGGATGCAAAAGCTGCGTATGCAGAGGAATATGTGCTTCCGGCTTTGAAAGCAAACTTGCTTTATGAAGGCAAATATCCGCTCGTTTCTGCACTTAGCCGTCCATTGATTGCCAAGGTGCTGGTCGATATTGCGAAAGAAGAAGGAGCCGTGGCAGTAGCGCATGGCTGTACTGGAAAAGGTAATGATCAGGTTCGTTTTGACGTGAGTTTCACAGCTTTGAATCCGGATTTGAAAATTGTAGCGCCTGTCCGTGAATGGGCAATGAGCCGTGATGAAGAAATCGAATATGCACAGCAGCATGGCATTCCGGTCCCGGTAGGGAAGGAGAGCCCATACAGTGTCGATCAGAATCTATGGGGACGTTCCAACGAATGTGGAATTTTGGAGGATCCATGGGAGCAGCCGCCAAGTGATGCTTTTGGTTTGACTGTTGATCCCGAAGAGGCACCTGAGGAAGCACAGATCGTGACCATCACTTTCGAAAAAGGAAAACCGGTCGCAATCGATGGCGAAGCTTATCCACTGGACGCGCTCATCCTGAAATTGAATGAAATCGCAGGCAAGCATGGTATCGGACGTATCGATCATGTCGAAAATAGATTGGTAGGGATCAAATCTCGTGAAATCTATGAATGCCCGGCTGCAGTGACACTGATTGCTGCGCATCAGGAATTGGAAGCTTTGACGATGACACGTGAAATTTCCCAGTTCAAACCGATCGTCGAGCAAAAACTGGCACAGACAATTTATGATGGTCTATGGTATTCCCCGCTTACAAAAGCGCTGCAGGCATTCATTGAAGAGACACAGCAGACGGTTTCCGGCAATGTGAAAGTGAAGCTGTATAAAGGACATGCACTCGTCGTCGGCAGAGAATCAGCTGAATCGCTATACAGCTTTGATTTGGCAACGTATAAGCCAGAGGATAAATTCGATCATGATGCAGCGCTTGGCTTCATCCAGCTTTGGGGTCTGCCAACGAAGGTGCAGGCTGAAGTTGCTCGTCAGCAGACAGTGCAAACGGAAGTGCCGTCACTTTTGAAAATAAATAAAAAAGAAGCTGTAAAACAATGAAGCTCTGGGGAGGAAGATTCACGAAGCCGACCAATGAATTAGTAGACGCCTACACTTCCTCCATCGGATTTGATCAGAAACTGGCTGAATACGATATCCAAGGCAGCCTCGCGCATGTGGCGATGCTTGGTAAATGCGGCATCATCGAACGGGATGAAGCGGAAACGATTGCTGAGGGATTGAAGCAGGTGCTGCACAAAATCCAGGCAGGGGAAGCAACACTCACGCAAGCAGACGAGGATATCCATATGAATGTAGAGCGGCTGCTGATCGAGCATATCGGCCCGGTAGGCGGCAAACTGCATACCGGAAGAAGCCGTAATGATCAAGTGGCACTGGATATGCGTTTGTATTTGCGTGAGGCAATCGTGGACATTGTCGGATTGCTGGGAGCCGTACAGACCGCATTGACGGAACAGGCGAAGCAGCATCTGGATACGATCCTTCCTGGCTATACCCACCTGCAGCGGGCTCAGCCCGTATTGTTCGGCCATCATCTCATGGCATATGCTTATATGCTGCAGCGGGATGTCGAGCGTCTGCAGGATAGCTGGAAGCGAGTGAATAAAATGCCGCTCGGAGCAGGTGCCTTGGCCGGCACGACATTCCCGATTGATCGTCATTTTGTGGCGGAGCAGCTGCATTTCGACGGGATTACCGAAAACAGTCTGGACAGCGTCAGTGATCGTGATTTCGTCGTGGAATTCTTGTCGGCAGCCAGCCTGATCAGTGTGCACTTGTCCCGTCTATCAGAGGAATTGGTGCAATGGTCCAGTGCCGAGTTCGATTTCATCGAATTGGATGATGCTTTTTCGACTGGCAGCAGCATGATGCCCCAGAAGAAGAACCCTGACGTGGCAGAGCTTGTCCGGGGTAAATCCGGCCGGGTCTTCGGTCATCTGATGGGAATGCTGACGACCTTGAAAGGCCTGCCGCTTGCGTACAATAAGGATATGCAGGAAGACAAGGAGGGCATGTTCGATACAGTGGAGACATTGAAGGGGGCGCTTGGGCTCTTTGCGCCGATGATCGAGACGATGTATGTGAAGCAGGATAATATGTATCAGGCTGTCCGCAATGATTTCTCCAATGCGACAGATCTTGCTGATTACCTGGTGGCAAAGGGCATGGCTTTCCGGGAATCACATGCAGTTGTCGGTCAGGCAGTCCTGTATAGTATCGAACAGGGAAAATATTTGCTGGATCTCGGCCTGGAAGAGTTTCAGCAGTTTTCGGGTCTGATAAAGGAAGATATCTACGAGGCACTTGCACCGGAAACCGTCGTAGCAGCAAGGAATATCCCGGGAGGTACGGCAAAAGCGCGGGTCCGGGAACAAGTCGACAATATAGAAGCCTTGCTGGAAACGAATAGAAAGTGGACAGAGGAGCAGGCTGCCAAACTGGAGGGGTGAGCAGCAGCTCACCTTTCTTTTTATTACGGATGCATAATTATTAGTTTATCGGAATAAAGATAAACTCGTTTCGGAAAGGAGCAGCATGAATGGAAGAGACAAAGGGTTATTTGATGCTCAGCACAGGAGATGTTTTGGAAGGCATCTGGCTCGGGAAGATCACGGAATCAGAGGGGGAAATGGTGTTCAATACAGCGATGACTGGCTACCAGGAAGTGATGACGGATCCTTCCTACGCTGGTCAGATCGTCACGATGACATATCCGCTGATCGGAAATTATGGCTTCAATGCGCAGGATAAGGAAAGCCACACACCCTCGATCCATGGACTTGTCATTTCGACACCATGTGAAACACCAGCTCACTATCAGGCAACCCAGACATTGCAGGATATTGCACACGCGTACAATTTTCCAATATTGGCACAGGTGGATACACGGAAACTGACAAAAATAATCCGTCAGCATGGTGACGTTTATGGAAAAATGACTAAGACGCCGGGACCCATCCCAAAAAAAGCAAAAGTGTCCGAGAAAATTGTGGAGAAGGTCTCCGTTAAAAAAGCACAGTTCCACCAGGCAGATGGCCCATCAGCGGCCCACGTAGCACTCATAGATTATGGCTATAAGCATTCGATCCGGGATATGCTGCTGGAAAATGACTGTGACGTAACCATCTTTCCTTTCGATGTGACGCTGGAAGAACTGCAGGAAGCAAAAGTGGATGGTGTATTGCTGTCCAACGGTCCTGGAGATCCGAAATCCCTGGAGTATTTAGCGGGAGAAGTAAAACGGATTGCGGAATTTTACCCGACTTTGGGAATCTGTCTCGGTCATCAGCTGCTGGCCCTTGCGTTCGGGGGAAATACGATGCGGCTTCCTTATGGACACCGGGGGAGCAATCATCCGGTTCAGCACTTGCCTAGCGGGAAGGTATCGATTACTTCCCAGAATCATGGATATGTCGTCGATGAAGCTTCTATTTCCCAGGAGCTTTGGAATATCCTATATAGCAATGTGAATGATGGTTCGATCGAAGGGCTGCAGCACTGCTCCAAACCGATCATGAGTGTCCAATTCCATCCGGAAGCGCATCCGGGGCCGAGCGATACGTATGATGTGTTCGAACAATTCTTGAAATCGGTACGGAACAGAGGAGTGACAGCATATGCCTAAACACCCGCACATCAAGAAAGTCCTAGTCATCGGTTCTGGTCCGATTGTCATCGGGCAGGCGGCAGAGTTCGATTATGCAGGTACACAAGCATGTCTTGCCTTGAAGGAGGAGGGAATAGAGGTCATCCTCGTCAATAATAATCCTGCGACCATCATGACGGATCAGGCTTTTGCCGATCAAGTGTATTTGGAGCCGCTTACTTGTGAATCCTTGACGAACATCATCGATAAGGAAAGACCGGATGGCCTGCTGCCCACCCTGGGCGGTCAGACGGGTCTTAACCTTGCTGTAAGTCTGGACCAAGCCGGGGTATTGGAAGAATACAATGTCACGCTCCTAGGCACTCCATTGGATGCCATCCAGCGTGGGGAAGACCGTGAATTGTTCAAGCAGATGATGCAGGATATCAATGAGCCAGTCCCGGAAAGCCTGCCGATCACTTCCATCGAGGAAGCGAAAGCTTTCGCTGAAAAAACAGGATTTCCCATCATCATCCGTCCAGCTTACACACTAGGCGGAGCCGGCGGGGGAATCGCCAATGACCTATCCGAGCTGCTGCGATACGTGAAAAGCGGAATCCAGGCAAGCCCGATCAATCAAGTATTGATCGAACAAAGCGTGAAAGGCTGGAAGGAGATCGAATATGAAGTGATGCGCGATGCCAATGATACCTGCATCATCGTCTGCAATATGGAAAATATCGACCCTGTCGGCATACATACAGGAGACAGTATCGTTGTCGCTCCTTCCCAGACACTGACAGACAGACAGTATCAAATGCTGCGGACGGTATCTTGCAAGGTCATCCGTGAACTTGGTGTCGTTGGGGGCTGTAATATCCAGTTTGCACTGAATCCGGATAGCGACGAGTACGTCATCATCGAGGTGAACCCCCGGGTAAGCCGCTCCAGTGCACTGGCTTCCAAAGCGACAGGCTATCCGATAGCCCGGATTGCTGCAAAGCTTGCGCTTGGCTACCATCTGCATGAGGTGCCGAATCCGATCACCGGTGATACATTTGCCAGCTTTGAGCCGGCCATCGACTATGTGGCGGTGAAAATTCCACGCTGGCCATTCGATAAGTTCACGCAGGCCGATCGCTTGCTCGGTACGCAAATGAAAGCGACAGGGGAAGTGATGGCGCTTTCCCGCAACCTGCCGGCAGGTTTGCATAAAGCGATCCGTTCCTTGGAGGTGGGGCTGGAGGAATTCCGTCTGCCAGCTGCTGAAGCGCTGTCGGATAGCGAGCTGGAACAGGGCCTCAAAGCTGCGGATGATCGCCGGCTGTTCCTGCTGGCAGAAGCATTGCGCCGCGGGATGACGATTGAAACCATTCATGAATGGACAGAAATAACGACCTTTTTCCTCCATGAGATGAAACGGATAATCGATATCGAGCAGGAGCTAAAAGATGGAGGTTGGCAGCCGGACGAAGTGCTGCTTCGAAAAGCAAAGACACTTGGATTCAGCAATGTGGCCCTGGCCAGGATTTTCGATCAGCCATTGGCTGCAGTCGAAGGACTGATCAGGGAGCTGGGAGCCAAACCATCCTATAAGATGGTGGATACATGTGCAGCAGAGTTTTCTGCACAAACGCCATATTTCTATTCGAGCTGGCAGGAAGAAGATGAGGTCGAGCCATTGCCGGAGGCAGCAAAAAAAGTCGTGGTGCTCGGCTCTGGCCCGATTCGGATCGGGCAAGGAGTGGAATTCGATTTCTGCTCTGTCCAATCCGCTTTGTCTTTACGGAATCAAGGGATCCGATCGGTCGTCATCAATAATAATCCAGAAACGGTCAGTACCGATTTCAATACAGCCGATCATTTATACTTCGAGCCGCTGACAAAAGAAGATGTACTGCACATCATCGAAAAGGAGCAAGCCGATGAAGTGCTCGTCCAGTTCGGAGGGCAGACCGCAATCAATTTAGCTGCGGATTTGGAGGCGGCTGGCGTGACCATTGCCGGAACCAGCACGGCCTCGATAGATCGGGTAGAGAATAGGGAAGCCTTCTATGATTTGCTGCATTCTTTGAACATCCCGCATATTCCAGGCACGACGGTGATGGATACAGCTTCTTTGAAAGACGAAGCCCGCCGTATCGGCTATCCGATCCTCATCCGTCCATCCTACGTGATTGGAGGGCAAGGGATGGTCATCCTCCATTCCGAAGATAGGCTGGAGTCTTATCTGGAAGGACTGCAGCATCAGATCCATAGCTCCCGCCTATTCCCGCTGCTGCTGGATAAATATGTTCCGGGCATGGAGGTAGAGGTGGATGTTGTATGTGATGGTGCAGACATCCTTATCCCGGGCATCTATGAACATATCGAACCAGCCGGAGTCCATAGCGGAGATAGTACGGCGATCTTCCCGTCCCCTGGTTTAAGTGAGTCGGAGAAGGAGTCGATCGTTTCCTATGCGAGCAGGATTTCTGATGCGCTCCAGGTGAAAGGCATCATGAACATTCAATTTGTCTTCAGTGAGGACCGATCGATCCTGTATGTTCTGGAAGTCAATCCAAGGGCCTCCCGCACAGTGCCTATTTCCAGTAAGGTGACAGGTATTCCATTGGTGGATCTGGCAACCAGGATCCAGATGGGGGAATCACTGCGGCAATCAGGTTACCCGCTCGGATTGCAAAAAGAGATACCATTCTATGCTGTGAAGCTGCCTGTCTTTTCCACAACAAAATTGGCAGGTATCGATCCGCTCCTCGGCCCGGATATGCAATCGACAGGAGAAGCAATCGGATTGGGGAGAACGGTGCCGGAAGCACTGAATAAGGCATTTGGCTGGAAGGAAAAGACGCTTAGATCTCTGACGGAGGATTCGCAGATTCTTTTGGATGTCGAAGCTTCCGACCTATCCCAGCTGGAAGCGTTACTTGGCAAGCTGCGATCGAACGCTGTCCTGACAGAGGGGACCGCGGCATTGCTGCCGGATCCTGGTTCATTCCGGATTGTTTCTGATGAAGAAGCGGTCGATTTGATTGAAGATCAAGAGATGACAGCAGTATGCAGCACAAGAAAAGGATTCCAAGCCATCCGTGAAGCAGCTTGGAAGACGGAGACCCCGTGTATGACGAGTCTGCCAACGGTGCAGAGCTACTGGCTGGCCGGGCAGGAGAAGCTGGCAAACAGCCTGTCCATGTCAGATTATCTGGAAGAAGCGGAAAAGGAGCATGTGCAATGAGACAATTGACACAAGAGCAATCCCTGGCAGGAAAAAGCCTCTTATCCCTGCAGGATTTGACGAAGGAAGAGATTCTTTATGTGCTGGACTTGGCGTCTGAGCTGAAAGGTCAGCAACAAAAAGGCGAGCTGATCCAGCCGCTGAATGGGAAAACCCTGGGGATGATTTTTGAGAAATCTTCCACACGGACACGAGTTTCATTCGAAACCGGCATCTACCAGCTTGGCGGTATGGGGCTGTACCTGAATGCGAAAGACCTGCAGCTCGGCCGCGGCGAGCCGGTTGCAGATACTGCCAAGGTGCTGTCCGGCTACCTGGATGCAATCATGATCCGTGCCAATTCACATAAGATGGTCGAGGAGCTGGCAGCCCATGCCGAGATTCCGGTGATCAACGGTTTGACAGATTTGTTCCATCCCTGTCAAGCATTGGCTGATATGCAGACGATTTTGGAATATAAAGGAACATTGGAAGGCGTGAAGCTTGCCTATATCGGAGATGCCAACAATGTAGCCAACAGCTTGATGATTGCTGCTGCAAAAACAGGTATGCAAATCCGGATTGCATCCCCTGCCGGTTATCAGCCGCTGCCAGAAATTGTGAAGAAGGCAAAAGCGATCAGCAATGATCCGGGATTCCTGCTTATTACGGAGAGTCCGGAAGTCGCCTGCGCCGGAGCGGATGTCATTTATACAGATGTCTGGACCAGCATGGGACAGGAACAGGAGACACAAGCGAGGCTTGCGGCTTTCCAAGGCTATCAGGTGAATGAAGCACTCATGGATTCAGCAGCTGCCGATGCCATCTTCTTGCACTGCTTGCCTGCACATCGGGGAGAAGAAGTCACTGCTGCTGTCATTGACGGTCCGCAATCGGCCGTCTTCCAGGAAGCCGAAAACCGATTACATGCCCAAAAAGCACTTATGCTTGCTGTCATGGGGAAATAAAGGGAATGACAAAGAAACCGCCAATAAAAAGGCGGTTTCTTTTCTGCGTCTATGCGTTCACAATATAGGAAAAATCATGTAGACTAAAGGGTATATGTCCACTTACTCTACGTAAGGGACTTCTAGCAAACAGGAGAGAGTAATTACTATGTTAACTTACGTAGCGCCGGCTATTTTCCTGGCGTTTGTTTATCTATTGTCCATCATTCCGTTTCATCAGACGTTCGGTATTACCAAGAAACAGCATTTATTGATGGCATCCTTTGCCATTTATGTGATTGCCGTCATTTGTCTTACATTCTTCCCGTTGCCTGTGGATCAGAACCTCATCGAAGAGAATCAGCAGCTGGAAACAAGCTACCGCTGGAATACATCTCCACTCGCTTCCATCATGCAAATCTGGCATACCACACAAATCGATGGCTTCGGTTACGGGCTGGCACTTAAAAATCTAGGAGGCAATATACTCTTATTCGTACCGCTCGGCTTTTATCTGCCTTTGCTCATTCGCCGGATCAGATCGTTCTTTGTCGTCGTGCTCTGCGGATTGGTGTTCAGTACGGCAATCGAATCGACACAAGGTCTGCTCAATTATTTTGTCGGTTATAATTATCGCTCTGTCGATATCGATGATGTCATCCTGAATGTATTGGGAGCTATGCTGGGCTATGCATTCTATTGGGTTGCACTGCGTCCATTATTGAAAAAGGACAAGCAGTGATCAGCTTGATTCCTGCTGGGCATGTTCTTTGAATCCCAGTAATTCGGGAGAAAGGGAAGCCAGCGGTCCCAGCTTGCGCAATTTTGGATACAGTAGCCATGTTATGGAAAGCAAGGCTAGGCCGGTACCAGTAGCGCAAAAGACCCAAGTGACGGGAATATGTGTGGCCGCATATCCACCGGTCAATGATCCAAGCGGAGTGGCAATCGTGCTGAAGCTTGCGCTTGCACTTGTTACTCTTCCGATCATGGAAACAGGCAGTAACGTCTGTAACATCGTGGCAAATGTGACATTGATACAGCCGACAGGCATCCAAGCGAGCCCGAATAGAATCACACTCAGCCAAGTCCATGGCACAAAGGCGGCAGCTGCCCATATTGCAGCAGCTAAGGACATGGTGAAGATTGTCGCTTTGCCGATGGGAAGTTTGCTGAAAGAGGCTGCTGATAGCGCTCCTATCAAGGCCCCGCAAGACATAGAAGCCAAATACAAACCATATACAGCAGCTCCTTGCCGTTCGTCTGCGAATGCCGGCATCACAGCCATGGCTGCACCAATAGCCAGGTTGCATAATACTGCCCCAAACAGTGCAGCAGCCAAAATGGTCGTGAATAATATCTTGAGTCCCTCTTTCAATTCCGTGAGGTAAGAATGAATAGCTGAACGAGCAGTGCCAGACATAGCAGTCTGTGCTTTTTGATGCGGAATTTTAATGAAGCTGAATAAAAGAAATGCAATGCAAAAGGTGAACGAGTCGATGATGAATAATAATGTTGCTCCAAAAAAGGCAAGCAGCACCCCTGCAATGGCATGGAAAATTAAATCGACGCCTTGATAGGCGAAGGAAAATAATGCATTGCCGGCAGGCAGTTCTTCTTTTTTCAGTACAAGGGGCAATGCTTTTGTTTCGGTAGGATATGCGAATGCATCGATACAAGCCAATAGAGGCATGAGTAGGAGCACCAGTGTAACAGTTAGAAAACCCTGCCAAGCTGCGAGCGGAATCAGCAGGATGAGCACGGCTTGGAGTGCCTGGGTCCATACTAGCGTCCGGCGTATCGGCCAGCGGTCGACCAGCGGGCCGATCAGGAACTGCAATATATTCGGTATTTGTGTCAGGAATCCAGCAAGACCCGAATAGAATGCGCTGCCGCTTAAGTCATAAACGAGCCACATTGCGGCGATGAAATAAATACTGTCCCCGATATTGGTGACAATCCTCCCCGAGAAAAGCAGACCGTAATTCCGCTGTTTTAAAATGGAGAACATCCTCAGTCCTCCTCTTCCAGTTCAATTTGATCAAACGATGGTGTATCGATTTCAAAACCGAAGGCGGAGAAATGATAGAGCTTGCCATCCGGGTCGTTCTCTGCAGCTTCACTCTTTTCACGCAGTGTTTGCATCAAGCCGGCTAAGCCCTGGATGAATTCTTTGAAATCAGCTTCGGTTGCACTTACTTCCCATATGCTGCCGATGGCGTCCCAGTCTTTCGGGTCAGTGGAGCCGGCAATTTTGGCAAACGAGGATTCTGGTGCGGCTAGAACCGCTGAACGTGTCTTATTGGTCATTTGTATATATAGCTGCCTCGTCGATTCGCTGAGTTCTTCTGCATAAGGAAGCAGATTTTCCGAGGGAAAAAAGCCTCTTGCAGCGGCTCGATAGAATTTCTGTATAATTCCATGCTTCTCTTCGGTGCGGATCACCTCGATCAACCCGTTTTTCTCCAACTCTTTCAGATGATAATGGATCTTTGGTCTGCTTGTTTCCAACAGGACAGCCAGCTGCTGGCCAGTATAAGATGTTTCGACTAGCTTCATCATCATTTCGGCGCGAAGCGGATCACTAATTGCTTTGAGCTGCTCAAGGGTCGTCAATGCCATTGCCTGTTTCATTTTGAAAACTCCTTTCGGTAAATTTATTTTGAACGGTCAACTTTATTTTACGGATTTAGTTTAGCGATTGTTCCACATATTGTCAACTCAGTTTTCAGACTTTTTTCCTGCTGTACAAGAAGATAAAAAATATGTTAAGGTAAAAGCAGTCGAATAGGTTTTCTCTTGGGGCAGGGTGAAATTCCCGACCGGCGGTGATAGGCAGCACAGCTGTCTTCAGTCCGTGACCCGTTTTTACAACGGTGGATTTGGTGAGATTCCAAAGCCGACAGTATAGTCTGGATGGGAAAGAGGAAACGAGCGTGCTATCCACACGCCAAAAATGCTTTTCGTCTATTGACGATAGCTTGTTTCGCTATACTTTTGAATTCCTGAGCCCCAGAATTTTTGATTCTGGGGCTTTTTATATGAAGGATAGTGATGAAAGAGACAAGATTAAACTTGCTTCTCTTATTTCGACATCTAAAAAATTTAGTGATGAGATGTTACATGTTCGATGGCATCTCCATACCCCGATCAACCGTCACATTGCCCCGAGACGGTAATATTCCCATTCGTAGTATCTATGGAAGATTAGAAGGATAGGAGGAAGAATTGTGTTTACTGGAATCATCCAGGAAGTAGGCAGCATGATTGCTGTCAATCAACAGGAAAAGGCGATGCAGCTTACCATTGCCAGCGAGAAACTGACCAAAGATATGCATATCGGAGACAGTATAGCGGTTAACGGTGTCTGTCTCACAGTCACTAGCTTTACATCGCATGCTTTCCAGGTCGATGTGATGCCAGAAACGTTCCGCGACAGTTCTTTATCGAATGTACGCAGTGCAGATGCAGTGAACTTGGAACCAGCACTTCAGCCGAGCGGCAGACTGGGCGGCCATTTCGTGAGCGGTCACGTCAATACGACGGGCACTATCCTAGCTATCCGGGAAGAGTCGAATGCACGTTATATTGATATTGGCGTCACGGAAGGTCTGCAGTATTTAATGAAAAAAGGATCGATTTCCGTTGATGGTGTGTCATTGACTGTGTTTGATGTGAAGGATGATTTGTTTACCATTTCGCTTATTCCTGAGACAAGGAAGGCGACGATTTTAGGGGATAAAATAGCCGGCGATCAAGTGAATCTTGAATTTGACCAGCTGGCCAAATACATGGAACGGCTTATGGAATATCAAAAAAGTCCCCGGTCTGCTGGCATTACGACAGAAACATTGGCACAGAACGGATTCATGGATTAGGAGGGAAACGAATGAAAACGACAATAGCCAATGCGCTCGACCATTTGAAAAGCGGTAAAGCCATCATCATCACAGATGATGAGAAAAGGGAGAATGAAGGGGATTTAATGGCCTTGGCAGCATTTGCAAGTCCTGAAACGGTAAATTTCATGGCTTCTGTCGGAAAAGGTCTGATATGTGCACCTATTTCCCGGGAAATTGCTGAAAGATTGGATTTGCCCCCGATGGTAAGTGAAAATACGGACCCGCATGGAACAGCATTTACTGTCAGCATCGATCATATCGATTCCACTACTGGTATCAGCGCATTCGAGCGTGCCCATACAATCGGTAAGCTGGCTGATGCAGCCAGCTTACCGACTGATTTCCAGCGACCGGGACATATCTTTCCGCTGATTGCCAAACCGAACGGAGTCCTGGAGCGTCCTGGTCATACCGAAGCAGCTGTTGACTTGGCTGCATTGGCCGGCACAGCTGAAGCTGGTTATATTTGTGAAATCATGAATGACGATGGGACAATGGCTCGCATGCCGGAACTTGAAAAGCTGGCTGAAAAACACAAGCTGCCCATTATCACGATTGCAGATTTGATTGCATATCGACAGCTGCATGAAAACAAGGTAAAAAGTTAAACCAGTCATCAGCATCGATTAAGAAATAGATAACTAAAAAATGGGACTGGATTGTCCATATACAAAGGAGTATTCATATGGTTAACGTACTGGAAGGAAATGTAGTAGGCACAGATTTGAAGATTGGTATTGTTGTAGGGAGATTCAATGAGTTCATCACCAGTAAATTATTAAGCGGCGCCATCGATACCCTGAAGCGTCATGGTGTCGATGAAGCGAATGTGGATGTGGCATGGGTCCCGGGTGCATTTGAAATCCCCCTTGCGGCCAATAAACTTGCCCAGGGTGGGAAATATGATGCTGTCATCACATTGGGGACTGTTATCAAAGGTTCTACACCACATTTCGATTATGTCAGCAATGAAGTCGCAAAAGGTGTCGCAAGTGCTGCCGATAAGGCAGGAATCCCGATTATCTTCGGGGTGCTGACAACGAATACGATTGAGCAGGCTATCGAACGAGCAGGTACGAAAGCAGGCAATAAAGGGGCTGAAGCAGCCGTTTCTGCGATTGAGATGGCTAATTTGCTAAAATTGATCTAATCTAAGTGAGAAGCAGGGGATTTCCCCTGCTTCTTTTTTATATTCTGAAAATATCGTATATTTTAGTGGGTGGTCATAAATACGATATGAATTAACGGGCGAGGTAACGAAACCAACATTATCATTTGATCCATGGATTGGATTGGAGGAAGAAAAGGAAGAAGTGGACCATCTCATCCTGATTGATAATAGTATTGAACAGAGTACGCAAGGGAGTATCGTCGCATGAACACGAATTATAGGGCAAAGAAAATACATATCATCGGTTCTGTCGGCAGCGGCAAAACGACGCTTGCCAGGGATTTGTCGGCCCTGTTGGATGCTGCTCACTACGAGCTGGATAATGTTGTTTGGGAGCGCAATGCAGAGGGCGACAGACGCCGTGCCGACACTGAAAAGCGGGAGATCCTGAAAGAGATCACCAGAGCGGCTGCGTGGATCATCGAAGGAGTGCATACAGATGATTGGGTGGAGGACAGCCTGCATCATGCGGATGTAATCATCCTGCTGGAGCCGGGATATAAGGTGAGGCAGCTGCGGATCATCAAGCGTTATCTGCGCCAGAAAGCAGGTTTGGAATCAGCCAATTATAAACCAACTTTGCGTATCTTCCTGAATATGTTCAAATGGAATCGTTATTTTGAACGTACGGCCAAGCCTTGCATCTTGGACAGATTTGTTAATGATGGACATAAAGTGATTGTCGCTGAAAATAAAGCAGATGTAATCGAATATTTGCGTTGTGATTAGAGTCATTTTGAAGCAGGCTGAATAGTCTGCTTTTGTTTTTGGAATATTACTTTGACACGCAGAGTAATTTTGATTATGATTACTTTATCAGACAGAGTAATTTGGAAGGAAGGGATACCAAATTCGGAGTGATACGATTCGAGGGCATCTGGATTCCATCATCCTTCGTCTGCTGATGGACGGGGATAAATATGGCTATCAGATTTCGAAAGACATAGCAGCTTGGACGCACGATGCATTCCAGATCAAGGAAGCGACGCTTTATGCTGTTTTCCAGCGGCTGGAGCGCCGTGAACTGATAGAGTCCTACCAAGGGGAAAAATCACATGGAGGCAAGCGTAAGTATTATACGATCACGACACTTGGGAAGGCGTATTTGCATGAAGCGGCAAAAGAATGGAAAGAAGCGAAACAATTAATCGATATATTCATGGAGGGTGTTTGATGCAAAAGATCAGTACGTATGTAGAGGAACAGTTTTCCGATCTGCCAGAGACCGAACAGGTAGTGACGTTAAAGGAAGAAATAAAGGATTCGCTGGAAGAGAAAGCGGCTGATTTCATGCTCGAAGGAAAAACGGAAGAGGATGCAGTCAATAAGGCAATCGTCGATTTCGGTAATTTATCGGAAGTGAAAAAGGAATTCCTTCTCCAGCATAAACCGAAGGATGCAGCAACGAAGAATAGGAAGCAAAAAGAAGATATGAGTACATTGAATCTAGGGTTTTCCATCTGTGGCAGTGCGCTGATCATTGCTTTGCTCATCTTTATAAATATGTACTATACACCGAATGAAATCTGGTTCGTTTATCCGACATTTGCCATTCTTTGGTGGCCGGTGAGTATGGCATTCGTTTGGCTGAAAGCTAGAAAAAGAAAGGTGATGCAGCGATGAATCCATGGAGAGTGCTGGTTGCGTTTATGTTGATCAGCTTGGGAGCATTTTCTGTTTACATCAATTTGGTGACTACACCCCAGGAGATTTGGTATACGTATAGTTTGGGAGCCGCTGTCATCGCTGCTTTACAGCTTCTGCTGCCAAAACAATTGGCATTGGTGACATGGCTGTCGGCGATCATAATCGGTGCGGTGATCGTAAGGGAGAATCTCGTGGATTCTCCATCGATTCCATGGTATTTGTACACTATCGGCGGCTTGGTCTTATGGCCGGTCGCAATCATGTTTCGGAAACATTTAGCGAATCTGGGCCCGGCGCTGATCATCAGCCTGGCAGTCTGCATCTATTATTACGGTCTGCATTCATATTTCGGTCATGATAATCCTTGGTATGGTTTTGTGATTTTTGCGATGAGCTGGTGGCCATTGTCGATCATAGGTCATCGCAGTTCCAGTTTATTTTTTTCCGTATTAGGGTTTGGAGCACTTAGCGTGTTTTTCCTGTTTGTGAACATTGCTTATTCGCCATCGGTGATTTGGGCGATCTATCCGATTTTTGCTGCAGCCTGGTGGCCACTGTCTGCTTATTTCTACAGCCATCGCCGCCATCTAAGCAGATAAAAAGACACCCTCTTGGAGTGTCTTTTAGCTTGTATACATATTCTTGGCAATTTTACTAAGCAGACTGCTCGGCAGGAGCTTCATGAGCAGGACGGCTGCATGGATGTTCGCAGATGGGAATACGACCCTTTTTCCTTTTATGAATCCTAGGAAACCTTGACGCGCCACATCTTCTGGTGCATCGCGGAACGAAGACATGATTGTGTCATTCCCGGCACGTTTGAAGAATTCCGTCTGTGTGGGACCAGGGCAAAGTGCCGTCACGGTCACGCCGTCTTCGGCTAATTCCTCGGCAAGTGCTTCTGAATAGCGCTGAACGAATGCTTTGGATGCGTGATATGCTGCCATATACGGGCCAGGCAGGAAGGCCGCCATGCTTGAGATATTCAAAATCCCATTCGGTACGTTCCGATACGGGGAATGAATGATATCATCGATGAACAGACGAGTCAGGTTTGCCAATGAAACCATGTTCAGATGCAGCAGTTTTTGCTGTGTCTCAAAGCTCGTATCCTCAAATTTACCGCTAAGCCCGAAGCCGGCATTGTTCACAAGCACCTCGACGGTTTTTCCTTCATCACGTATTTTCTCATATAATTCATATGCGCTGTTAGGTACGGACAAATCATGAGGAATGACAGTCACATTCGAATCTTGCAATTCTGTTTGCAGCGATAGGAGTTTGTCCTTGGAACGCGCTACGATGATAAGGTCATAGCCCGCTTTGGCGAACCATTTGGCTATATGGTAGCCGATTCCGCTGGAAGCTCCTGTAATTAGCGCAGTTGGTTTCATTGTGCTTCACCTCATTTGACAATCTTTATAAGCATGTACCCTATTGCCGGGCGGAAGAAACGCTATCTACTCCTAGTATACCCTTTGCAGGGGCCGGTTACAAAGCCGCAGGAATGTTTTTCTCAATGGAAGAAGGGGAAAGGGCTTACAAAGGAAGGAGGAGGGAAGAGATGGTACAAAAAAATGGCGCCAAAGGCGACAAGGATAAGCATGGATTTTCCAAAGCAGAAAGTGAGAATCGGGAAAAGCAACTCGAGAATGAACAGGATATGATGATGGATGATATACCTGTGGATGAAGTGGAGAGGGATCTCCAAGATGATCGGCATAAGCGGCGGACAAAGCAGTCCTCCGACTCGGATCCGGAACAATGAACCCTGCATCAGGC